>NZ_BAAATR010000004.1:0-366400 GCF_039533515.1 Kitasatospora cystarginea
GGTTACATTCCGAACCCGGAAGCTAAGCCTCACAGCGCCGATGGTACTGCAGGGGGGACCCTGTGGGAGAGTAGGACGCCGCCGAACAATTATTCAGGGCTGTGGCCCCAGCAATTCGCTGGGGCCACAGCCTTTTTTGTTTTCCCGGCGCCAGCCGGTTTCTCCGGACGGTCAGTGCCGAGTCAGAGGGTGAGCTTGAACCCGATGTGAGAGGGCACGAAGCCGAGGCGCTCGTAGAAGCGGTGGGCGTCGGTGCGGGTCGCGTCGGAAGTGAGCTGGACCAGGCCGGCGCCGAGTTCGCGGGAGCGGTCGACGGCCCACCGGATCAGCTCGGTGCCGAGGCCGTTACCGCGTTCGGTGTCGTGGACCCGCACGGCTTCGATGATGGTGCGGCTGGTGCCGCGGCGGGAGAGGCCGGGAAGGACCGAGAGCTGGAGGGTGCCGACGACCCGGTTCTCCCGCTCGGCGACGATCAGGTGTTGGTCGGGGGCGGCGGTGATGCGGGCGAAGGCGTCCTGATAGGGCGTCAGGTCGTCGGGGGACTCCCGGGTCGCTCCGAGCGGGTCGTCGGCGAGCATGGCGACGATCGCGGACAGGTCGGCCAGGACGGCGGGTCGGATGCTCAGTTGGGTGGTCATGTCGGCAGACCCTAGTCCAGACCGTTCAGCACCCCTTGTCGCGGCCCGGACGGGCTCTCCGGTGGTGATCGTCCATCAGTCTGCAGGACCTGCACTGGTGATGACGGCGAAGGGGGCGCCGTGCGGGTCGATCAGCTGGGCGAAGCGGCCGACACCGTGGGCGTTCCTGGCCGGCGCCCGGACGGCGCCGCCGAGCTGCCGGGCCTTGGCGATCGTGGCATCGGCGTCGGGGACCTCGAAGTACGGGAGCCAGTGCGAGCCGAGGCCGGCGGCTGCCTGGTCAGCGGTCAGCTGCATGATGCCGCCCTGGCCGCTGCTGGTACCGCCGCCGATGGGGGTGAGCACGGTGTAGGTGGCCTCGCCGAACGGGACGTCCTGCTCCTGCCAGCCGAAGACCGAGCGGTAGAAGTCCTTGGCGGCGGCCGGGTCGGCGCTCAGCAGTTCGGTCCAGCAGAGGCTGTTGGGAATGGTGACCGCGCCGAGGCCGCCGGTGTCGCGGGCCTGCCAGACGGCGAACTGGGCGCCGGTCGGGTCGGTGAGGCCGGACATCCGGCCGTGGCCGAAGACGTCGACGGGACCGAAGCGCACGTCGCCGCCGGCCCGCCGGACCCGGGCGGTGGTGTCGTCGGCATCCTCGGTGGCGAAGTAGACCGTCCAGGCGGGGGCGGCGCGCTCCTCGGTGAGCGGGCCGAGGCCGCCGACGGCCCTGTCGTCCAGCCGGAAGAAGCCGTAGTCGCCGGCCTCGGGGCCGGCGGAGTCGAGGGACCAGCCGAAGAGGGCGGAGTAGAAGTCCCGGGAGGCGCCGGGGTCGGGGCTGCCGAGATCGAGCCAGATCGGGGAGCCGGGGACGAAGTCGGTGGTGAGCATGGTGATCCTTCGACGGACGCGGTGGTGCCCCCTCTGGCATCCTCGGGCCTGCCCCGGACGGCCACAACCGGGGTGCCGGGCCCGGGGAGGGCGCCGGACCGGCCGGAGTTCCCGGGTTGTCGGTGGTGGGCGGTACGGTGCGTGGCGGAAGGTCACCGGTAACCGAGCGAAGAGGGGGCCTGGTGGGGACGCAGCAGCGGTCGGCCCGGCAGGCGGACGGGAGCAGCACCGGCCAGGGCCTGCCCGGGGCCTCGGGCGGGCAGCCGCCGCAGCGCCAGCTGGCCCAGGTGGAGGGGGTGCTGGAGCGGATCACCTACGCCAACGAGGAGACCGGCTACACGGTTGCCCGGGTGGACACGGGCCGTGGGTCGCACGATCTGCTGACGGTGGTAGGGGCGCTGCTGGGCGCGCAGCCGGGGGAGTCGCTGCGGCTCTTCGGGCGCTGGGGCTCGCATCCGCAGTACGGCAAGCAGTTCATGGTGGAGAACTACACGACCGTGCTGCCCGCGACGGTGCAGGGCATCCAGCGCTATCTGGGGTCGGGGCTGATCAAGGGGATCGGGCCGCGGTTCGCCGAGCGGATCGTGGAGCGGTTCGGGGTGGACACCCTGGAGGTGATCGAGCAGGAGCCCGAGCGGCTGATCGAGGTGCCGGGGCTCGGTCCGAAGCGGACGAAGATGATCGCCGCGGCCTGGGAGGAGCAGAAGGCCATCAAGGAGGTGATGGTCTTTCTGCAGGGGGTCGGAGTCTCCACGTCCCTGGCTGTGCGAATCTACAAGAAGTACGGCGACAGTTCGATCGGGGTGGTGAAGAACGAGCCGTACCGGCTGGCGGCCGATGTCTGGGGCATCGGGTTCCTGACGGCCGACAAGATCGCGCAGGCGGTCGGCATCCCGCACGACAGTCCGGAGCGGGTGAAGGCGGGGCTGCAGTACGCGCTGTCGCAGAGCAGTGATCAGGGGCACTGCTACCTGCCCGAGGAGCGGCTGATCGCCGACGGGGTGAAGCTGCTTCAGGTGGATGTCGGCCTGGTGATCGATTGCCTGTCGGAGCTGGTGGCCGAGGAGGGCGTGGTCCGCGAGCCGGTGCCGGGGGAGGCCGGGGAGCCGGTCACGGCGGTGTATCTGGTGCCGTTTCACCGGGCGGAGATCTCGTTGGCGAACCAGCTGATCAGGTTGCTGCGGTCGGAGACCGACCGGATGGCGGGCTTCGCGGAGGTGGACTGGACGGCCGCGCTGGAGTGGCTGGCGCAGCGTACGGGGGCCGAACTCGCCCCCGAGCAGCGGGAGTCGGTGAAGCTGGCGCTGACCGAGAAGGTGGCGGTGCTGACGGGCGGTCCGGGCTGCGGCAAGTCGTTCACGGTGAAGTCGATCGTGACGCTGGCGCTGGCCAAGCGGGCGAAGGTGGTGCTGGCGGCGCCGACGGGGCGGGCGGCGAAGCGGCTGTCGGAGCTGACGGGGGTGGAGGCGTCGACGGTCCACCGGCTGCTGGAGCTGCGTCCCGGGGGTGAGGCCGCGTACGACCGGGACCGGCCGCTGGACGCGGACCTGGTGGTGATCGACGAGGCGTCGATGCTGGATCTGATCCTGGCGAACAAGCTGGTGAAGGCGGTCGCGCCGGGGGCACACCTGCTGTTCGTGGGCGATGTGGACCAGTTGCCCTCGGTCGGGGCGGGCGAGGTGCTGCGGGACATGCTCTCCGAGGGCAGCCCGATCCCGTCGGTCCGGCTGACCAGGATCTTCCGGCAGGCGCAGCAGTCCGGTGTGGTGACCAACGCGCACCGGATCAACGAAGGGCTGCCGCCGATCACCGACGGGCTGAAGGACTTCTTCCTGTTCGTCGAGGAGGACACCGAGCGGGCGGCCGGGCTGACGGTGGACGTGGTGGCTCGCCGGATCCCGCAGAAGTTCGGGCTCGACGCCCGCAGGGACGTCCAGGTGCTGGCTCCGATGCACCGGGGTCCGGCGGGCGCGGGGAACCTGAACACGCTGCTGCAGGCGGCGGTCACACCGGCGCGCGAGGGGTTGCCGGAGCGCCGGTTCGGCGGCCGCACCTTCCGGGTGGGTGACAAGGTGACCCAGATCCGGAACAACTACGAGAAGGGGCAGAACGGCGTCTTCAACGGCACGGTCGGGGTGGTGACCTCGCTCAGCGTCGAGGAGCAGCGACTGATGGTGCTCACCGACGAGGACGAGGAGGTGCCGTACGACTTCGATGAACTGGATGAGCTCTCGCACGCGTACGCGGTGACCATCCATCGTTCCCAGGGGAGTGAGTACCCGGCGGTGGTGATTCCCGTCACCACCTCAGCCTGGACGATGCTGCAGCGGAACCTGCTCTACACGGCCGTGACACGGGCGAAGAAACTGGTGGTGCTGGTCGGGTCACGGAGAGCGATCGGGCAGGCTGTTCGGGCGGTCAGTGCAGGTCGGAGGCACTCTGCGCTTGATCATCGGCTGGCGACTGGATGATCATCCAAGGGGGGTGGCGGCTTCGAGGTTGTCTTGACGTAAAGAGATTTAAGGCAGAGCCTAGTCTGACGCCGATCTTGTCCGGTACATACCGGCGGTGGCGGCAGGTTTTGTAGGACCGGGCCCTTTTCGGCCCACCCCGGGTGAGCAGCTGTCCCTCGGATGGGGGATCGTAGAGTCAGTCAGGACACCTAGGGATTTTCATTTCGTCGGTGAGGAAGACGTGAGCGACACATCGGTAGTACTGCGGTACCAGGACGGCGAATACGAGTACCCCGTCGTCGAGAGCACTGCTGGCAACGCCGGCTTCGACATCTCGAAGCTGCTTCCGCAGACCGGTCTGGTCACCCTGGACAACGGCTTCGGCAACACCGCCGCCTACAAGTCCGCGATCACCTTCGTGGACGGTGACAAGGGCATCCTGCGCTACCGCGGCTACCCGATCGAGCAGCTGGCCGAGCAGGGCAGCTTCATCGAGACCGCGTACCTCCTGATCAACGGCGAGCTGCCGACCGCGGACCAGCTGCAGAAGTTCAACGCCGAGATCACCCAGCACACCCTGCTGCACGAGGACGTCAAGCGCTTCTTCGGCGGGTTCCCGCGCGACGCCCACCCGATGGCCATGCTGTCCTCGGTCGTCGGCGCGCTGTCCACCTTCTACCAGGACAGCCACAACCCGTTCGACGCCGGCCAGCGCCACCTGTCGACGGTCCGCCTGCTGGCCAAGCTGCCGACCATCGCGGCCTACGCCTACAAGAAGTCGGTCGGCCAGCCGTTCGTCTACCCGCGCAACGACCTGAGCTACGTCGAGAACTTCCTCCGGATGACCTTCGCGGTCCCCGCTGAGGACTACGAGATCAACCCGGTCATCGTCAACGCGCTGGACAAGCTGCTGATCCTGCACGCGGACCACGAGCAGAACTGCTCGACCTCCACGGTCCGCCTGGTGGGTTCCAGCCACGCCAACCAGTTCGCCTCGATCTCGGCCGGTATCTCGGCGCTCTGGGGCCCGCTGCACGGTGGCGCCAACCAGGCCGTGCTGGAGATGCTGGAGCAGATCCAGAAGGACGGCGGCGACGTCGACGCCTTCATCCGCAAGGTGAAGAACCGCGAGGACGGCGTGAAGCTCATGGGCTTCGGTCACCGTGTGTACAAGGCGTTCGACCCGCGCGCCCGCCTGGTCAAGGGCCTGGCCCACGAGGTCCTCGGCCAGCTCGACAAGACGGACGAGCTGCTGGAGATCGCGCTCAAGCTGGAGGAGCACGCGCTCAACGACGACTTCTTCATCTCGCGCAAGCTCTACCCGAACGTGGACTTCTATACCGGCCTGATCTACCGCGCCATGGGCTTCCCGACCAGCATGTTCACCGTGCTGTTCGCCCTCGGCCGACTGCCGGGCTGGATCGCCCACTGGCACGAGATGATCAACGACCCGACCAGCCGGATCGGCCGTCCGCGGCAGATCTACACCGGCGTGGAGATCCGCGACTACGTCGCCCTCGACGCGCGCTGACACCGGTCTGAACCGAAGGGCCCGGCTGCCACGGCAGCCGGGCCCTTCGACGCGACAACGCACGACGCCCGAGGGCGACCGGGCCAGGAACGGCCGCTCAAAGCGTTCCTGGCCGGCCGCGCCCCGGCGTCGTGCGCGATGACCGCCGAACCGTCGGCAGTCGTCCCGGGGCCCGCCGGAGCCCCGTCGGCGACAGCGGTGGGTCCTGCGACGACGTGATGCCGTTCGCGGCGCCGCTGCCCACCAAAAGCTGCCGCACTACAAAAGGTAAGACGTATCAGGGGGTGCAAAGTTACGCCTGGAGGGTGTGAGTTGGCTCTCTCCACGCTCTGTATGCGCCCGTACCCCCGCTCATATCACACGATCCGCAGCGCGCGACATCACCCTCCCCGCAGACGCGGCAACCCAGCGTGATAGGAATCGTGCCAATCCGGTACGGACCGGCCGCGCTCGCCGAAGCAGCGGCGGCGGGCAGGGAGGGAGCGCGCAGATGGCCAGAAACGTCGTCGTCACGGGTGGCGGCACGGGTATCGGGTACGAGGTGGCCCGGCGCTTCGCCGAGGCGGGTGAGCAGGTCGTGATCGTCGGGCGCCGGCGAGCAGTGCTGGAGCGGGCCGCCGCCGACCTGGGCGCCAACGTCACGCCGCTGGTCTGCGACCTGGCCGACCCGGACGCCGTCGAGGACGCGCTGGCCGAGCTGCCCGAGCAGATCGACGTACTGGTCAACAACGCCGGCAGCCGGGAGACCGTGATCGGGGCCGGGCCGCACGCCGTGCTGGCGCGCTGGCGGGGGGACTTCGAGCGCAACGTCCTCACCGTGGTGATGCTCACCGAGTCGATCCGGGACCGGCTGACCCAGGGCACCGGCCGGGTGGTCACGGTCAGTTCGATCGCGGCCCTGCGCGGGGCCGGCTCGTACGGGGCCGCCAAGGCCTCGCTGCACGCCTGGAACCACTTCCTGGCCGCGCAGCTCGGCCCCTCCGGCATCACCGCCAACATCGTGGCGCCCGGGACGGTCGCGGGCACCGAGTTCTTCGGCCCCCGGCTGGACGACGCGGAGGTGTCGCGGCGGGCCGCCCGTACCCTGCTCGGCCGGATCGGTGAGACCGGCGAGGTCGCGGCGGCGGTGTACTTCCTGGCCTCGCCGGAGGCGGGGTTCATCACCGGCGAGATCCTGCACTGCAACGGCGGCGAGCTGCTCGGGCGCTGAGCGCTTCGCCGCGTGCCGCTCGATCGGCCCTGAGACACCCCGATCAGCCCTGACACCCCGATCGGCCCTGGGCACCCGGGCCGCGCGAGCAAGTCGCCGGGTGCCCAGGGCCGGGGGCCCGGGCGGCTACGCGGAGGTGAAGTGCCTCAGCCGGAGGCTGTTGGTGACCACGAAGACCGAGGAGAAGGCCATCGCGGCGCCGGCGACCATCGGGTTGAGCAGGCCGGCCGCGGCCAGCGGTACGGCGGCGACGTTGTAGGCGAACGCCCAGAAGAGGTTGCCCTTGATGGTGGCCAAGGTGCGGCGGGAGAGCCGGATGGCGTCGGCGGCCGAGCGCAGGTCGCCGCGGACCAGGGTCAGGTCGGCGGCCTCGATCGCGGCGTCGGTCCCGGTGCCCATGGCCAGGCCCAGGTCGGCCTGGGCGAGTGCGGCGGCGTCGTTCACACCGTCACCGACCATCGCCACCGAGCGGCCCTCGGCCTGTAGCCGGCGCACCGCGGCCACCTTGTCCTCGGGCAGCACCTCGGCGACCACGTCCTCGGCCGGGATGCCGACCTCGGCAGCCACGGCCTCGGCGGCCCGCCGGTTGTCACCGGTGAGCAGAACCGGACGCAGGCCCAGCGCCCGCAGCTCGCGGATCGCCTCGGCACTGGTGGGCTTGACCGTGTCGGAGATTTCCAGCACGGCCCGGGCCGCGCCGTCCCAGCCGACCACGACGGCGGTCCGGCCGGCCGCTTCCGCGGCCGACTTGGCGGCCGCCAGCGCGGGCGGCAGCCACCGGGCCCGGTCGGCGAGCAGCGCCTCGCGCCCGGCCGCCACCTCGCGGCCCTCGACCACGCCCCGCACGCCCCGTCCGGGGACGTTCTCGAAGCTTTCGACGGCGGGCAGCTCGCCGACCCGGGCGGCCGCCTCCTGGGCGACGGCCTGGGCGATCGGATGCTCGGAGGCGTGCTCCAGGGCACCCGCCAGCCGCAGGGCCTCGGCCTCGGACACACCCTCTTCGGTGTGCACGGCGGTGAGCGCCATCCGCCCGGTGGTCACGGTGCCGGTCTTGTCCAGCACCACGGTGTCCACCGCCCGGGTGGTCTCCAGGACCTCGGGGCCCTTGATCAGGATGCCCAGCTGGGCGCCGCGGCCGGTGCCGACCATCAGGGCGGTCGGGGTGGCCAGGCCCAGGGCGCACGGGCACGCGATGATCAGCACCGCGACGGCGGCGGTGAACGCCTCGGTGGCGCCGTGGCCGAGCAGCAGCCAGGTGATCAGGGTGCCGAGCGCGATCAGGATGACCACTGGGACGAACACCGCGGAGATCCGGTCGGCCAGGCGCTGGGCGGAGGCCTTGCCGTTCTGGGCGTCCTCGACCAGCTTGGCCATCCGGGCGAGCCGGGTGTCGGCGCCCACCCGGGTGGCCTCGACCACCAGGCGGCCGCCGGCATTGACGGTGGCGCCGGTGACCGGGTCCCCGACCGTGACCTCGATCGGGACGGACTCGCCGGTGAGCATCGAGGCGTCCACGGCGGAGGCGCCCTCGACCACCACGCCGTCGGTGGCGATCTTCTCGCCGGGGCGCACCACGAAGCGCGTGCCGGTGGTGAGCCGGTCGACCGGCAGCCGTACCTCGCGGCCGTCCCGCAGCACCGCGACGTCCTTGGCGCCGAGCTCCAGCAGGGCGTGCAGGGCGGCGCCCGCGCGGCGCTTGGAGTGGTGCTCCAGCCAGCGGCCGAGCAGGATCAGGGTGGTGACGCCCGCGGCCGTCTCGAGGTAGAGCGAGGAGGAGGCATCGCCGCCGCCGACCGAGAGCGAGAACTCGTGGCGCATCCCGGGCAACCCGGCGTCGCCGTAGAACAGGGCCCAGACCGACCAGCCGAAGGCGACCAGGGTGCCGAGCGAGACCAGGGTGTCCATGGTGGCCGCGCCGTGCCTGAGGTTGGTCCAGGCGGCGCGGTGGAAGGGCAGGCCGCCGTGCACGACGACCGGGCCGGTGAGGGCGAAGGCCAGCCACTGCCAGTTGTCGAACTGGAGGGCGGGGATCATGGAGAGCAGCACCACGGGCACGGAGAGCGCGAGGCTGACCAGCAGCCGCGACCGGAGCGGGTCGGGCTCGGCCTGCGGTCCGGCCTCCGCCGCGGGACTTGCCGGAGCGGCGGGCGGGGCGGGCAGCTCGGCGGTGTAGCCGGTCTGCTCGATCCTGGCGATCAGGTCGGCCACGCTCACCTCGGGGGCGAAGTCCACCCGGGCCTTCTCGGTGGCGAAGTTGACCATGGCCTCGACGCCGTCCATCCGGTTGAGCTTCTTCTCGATCCGGGCCGCACAGGAGGCGCAGGTCATTCCGCCGATGGAGAGTTCCACCCGCTCGCGGACGGCCCCGGACGCTATGCCTGGGGTGCTGCTGCTCATGCTCGTCGCTCCTTGCCGAGCTCGGTGCGGGCGCAGGGGGCGCGCCGGGGCACGCCCCCCACGGTGGGCTCAGGCGGCCGGGCCGACCAGTTCGTAGCCGGCCTCGTCGACGGCGGCGCGCACGGCGTTCTCGTCCAGCGGGGAGTCGGAGGAGATGGTGACGGTGCCGGCCCCGGCGTCGGCGGAGACCTCGATCACACCGGGCAGGGCGGATACCTCCTCGCTGATCGACTTCTCGCAGTGGCCGCAGCTCATGCCGCTGACGGTGTAGGTGATGGTGCTCGACATTCGGGGCCTCCGGGTCGGTGCTGTCCGAGCGGGTCCGCTCGGGCGCTTGCGTGGTTCGCGCTTCTGTCCGTCCACCACACAGTACCCCTAGGGGGTATTCATTGAGCAAGGAATGTGGTGCATGTCGCAGTCCGCGCGGGTGGTTCTCCAGCGGTCGGGGCAGTGCGGCGCCCGGTTCCGGCGAGTGGCCGGAACCACCCGCCCGGGCGAGTGCGTGTGCGCGGTCAGGGCGTCCGGCCGTGTCGGATCAGGGCGAGCAGCCAGAGCAAGCCGCCGAGGGAGACCAGCACCAGGCCGCCGACGTCGTACAGGGTGTAGAGGTGCACCTGCTTCTCGGTGGGTGAGGGGAGGTAGCCGAGGGCGAACAGGGCCCGCTGGTGGGCGCTGGCGGTGGTGTGGGCGACCAGCCAGACGGCGATGCCGCTCATGCTGTCCCAGAGTGCGTGCAGCAGTGCCACGCCCAGGTAGGTGCGCAGCACCGGAGCGTCGAGCCGGAAGTGGGTGCCCTGCCGTTCGCGGAAGAGTGCGCCGCCGAGGATGGCCGTCCACAGGATGTGCCCGACCGGGGCCAGGACGCCGCGCAGGATCTCGGTCTCGACCAGGTCGCGCAGCGAGAGTCCCTGCACGGTGAGTACGGCGTTGAAGGCGTACCCGGCGCTCTCGAAGGCGGCGAATCCGGCGCCGACGGCCGCGCCCAGCACCAGCCCGTGCCGCAGTCCGGTGACCGGCATCCGCCGGGCGACGGCGATCAGCGCGGCCAGCTTCACCCCCTCCTCGATCAGCCCGACGAGCACGTACATCCACGCCGAGGGTGAGACGAAGTAGCTCTCCAGGACCGAGGCGCCCAGCACGCCGATGATGCCGCCGATGCCGAAGCAGGCGAAGATCCGCTCGGTGCCCACGTCGGTCGCGAAGTGTTCGTATGCCCAGACCACGAAGGTGGTCGGGACGAGGAAGCTGCCCAGCAGCACGATGGTCGGGACCAGGTTGCTGTTGCCGGTGAGGAAGGTGACCACGACGGTGGCGCCCCAGAGTGCCAGGCCGGTGAGGAGCAGCTTCAGCCAGTGCTGGGTCGGGGCGACGGCGGGCGGGCCGGGGGGTGCGCCGCCGGGCGGGCCGGGTGGCCATCCCGGTGGCCGGCTCGGCGGGTGACCGGGCGGCTGGCCGCCGGGCTGGGCGGGGCGGCCCCAGTGCGGGGTCGACGGTGGCGGGGTGCTGCCGGGCCCGGACATCAGCGGTCGCCTTCCCTCGTTCCGGCGGTGGACGGGGTCACGCTCCCGTACGGTATGACAATTCGGACAATTCATTGGTATTCCGGATATCGGCGCGTGGCGCAGTGCTGGGATTCCTCCGATATGTTTCGGTATGTGCTTCGGATCCGCCGCGCCCAGTCCCCTGCGAAGCCCCGGTCGGCCGGGTTGCCACGGGCCAGGCGGGAGAGCGCGCTGCTCGCCACCGACCTGCAGGATCTGACCCTCCGCCGCCGGGCCACCCCGGCGCTGCTGGCGATCGTGGCGGTGTCGCTGACCGACTTCTTCTCCGGACAGGACCGCTATCTGGCGCCGTTGATGGTGATGGTGCCGTCGATCGCCGCCCTAACGCTGCGCCCGGCCGAACTGCTGCTGGTCTGCTCGCTCGGCTTCCTGGCCCTGCTCGGGCTGAGCCACTACGACCGGATGGACCACCTGCAGGACGGCCGGTTCCTCTTCGGAGCACTCCTCAGCTATGTGGCGCTGACGGTGTTCAGCGCCTGGCTGGCCCGTCTGCGGATGCACCGGGCGGCCGCGTTCGCAGCCGTGAGCTCGGTGGCCGAGGCCGCGCAGCGGGCGCTGCTCAGCCTGCCGGGCCCCTCGGTCGGGCCGCTGCGACTGGCCGTGCGGTACGTCTCGGCGGCGGACGCGGCGCGGATCGGCGGTGACCTGTACTCGGTGCTGGACACCCCGCACGGCACCCGGGTGCTGGTCGGAGACGTCCGGGGCAAGGGACTGGGCGCGGTGCAGACCGCCGCCGTGGTGCTCGGTGCCTTCCGCGAGGCGGCGTACGACGAGAACGGCCTGGCGTCGGTGGCGTCCCGGATCGAGGCCAGTGTCGAACGACACGTACCGGAAGGGGAGTTCACCACCGCGCTGTTCGCCGAGTTACGCCGGCCCGGGACGATGGAACTGCTGCACTACGGGCATGTCCCGCCGATCCGGGTCGGACGGGACGGCACGGTGACGGTGCTGGAGGCCGCCGATCCGTGGGTGCCGCTGGGGCTCGGCACGCTCGCGAGCGGCTCACCGAAGAGCGTCGCCCTGCCGTTCGGCCCCGAGGACGTCCTGGTGCTCTGCACGGACGGGGTGATCGAGGCCAGGCACCACGGGTCCGGCGAGTTCTATCCGCTGGCCGAGCGGGTGGGCCCGTTGGTGCGGGACGCCGCGCGCTCGGCGGCGGAGCTGGAGAGCGCGGTCGGGCGGGTCTATGCGGACCTGCTGGTGCACACCGGCGGGGAGCTCGACGATGACGCGCTGCTGCTGCTGATCAGCCGGACGGATCAGGACCGGTCGAAGGTCGGCTGAGCGAGTCCGGGGCGGGGACGCCGGTACCGCCCGGGGCACGGGGAGCGCGTGACCGGACCGCTGTCGAGGTGCGCGGTCGCGCACGCGGCTCCTCGCACCCCCGAGCGGGTACGACTTCGCGCCGGGCAGGCGCCTTCCGTCCCGCGCGCAGTCGGCCGGGCGCGGCCCTGCCCCGGGGCGGCGCCTGCCGGTGGTTCAGGCGGCGTGGGTGACCTGGGCGAGGGTGTGGAACAGCAGGGCGGTCGAGGTCGCGCCGGGGTCCTGGTGGCCGGTGCTGCGGGGGCCGAGGTAGGAGGCGCGGCCCTTGCGGGCCTGGAGCGGAACGGTGTCGCGCGCGCCCTGGGCGGCGGCCGCGTCCGCGGCGTCGGCCGCACTGGGCAGACCGTCGGCGGCGGCGGCCTCGAAGGCGGCGGTGGCCGGGGCCCAGGCGTCCACGATGGTCTTGTCGCCGGGCGCGGCCCCGCCCAGCTGCTGGATCGCCAGCAGGCCCTCGGCGAGTGCGGCGGCCAGCTCGGCCGGGGTGGCCGTGGCCTGCGGGAGCGCCTTGCCCATGGCGCGGAACGCGCTGCCGTACAGCGGGCCGGAGGCGCCGCCGACCTTGGAGATCAGCGTGGTGCCGGTCTTGGCGAGGACCGCTCCGATGGAGTCGGGCTCCAGGGTGTCCAGGGCCGTGATCACGGCGGTGAAGCCACGGCGCAGGTTGCTGCCGTGGTCGCCGTCGCCGATCGCCGAGTCCAGCTCGGTCAGGTACGACTCCTGCCGCTCGACGGCGGCGGCGGTCTCCCGGATCCAGGCGAGGGCGAGTTCGGTGTCCACTTCGGTGCTCCTCCAGGGGGATCGGGGTCAGGACCAGTTCAGGGCCGGGGTGGCCACCGGGGCGTCCCACAGCTCCAGCAGTTCGGGATCGGCCTTGGTCAGAGTGAGCGAGAAGCCCGCCATGTCCAGGCTGGTGACGTAGTTGCCGACCAGGTTGCGGGCGATCCGGACACCGCGCTCGGCGAGCCTGGCCCGTACCTCCCCGTAGACCACGTACAGCTCCAGCAGCGGTGTGCCGCCGAGTCCGTTGACCAGGGCGATCACCTCGTCGCCCGCGGTCAGTTCATGGTCGGCGAGGATGGTGTCCACCACTTCGGCCACCAGTTCGGCGGCCGGGCGGTGCCGTTCCCGGCGGCGCCCCGGCTCGCCGTGGATGCCGACGCCGATCTCGATCTCGTCCTCCGGCAGGTCGAAGCCGGGCTTCCCGACGGCCGGCGTGGTCGCCGCGGTGAGCGCGACGGCGAAGGAGCGGGAGGCGGCGTTGACCCGCCGGCCGGTCTCGGCCACCTGGTCCAGCGGCGCGCCGCGTTCGGCCAGCGCACCGGTGATCTTCTCCACCATCACGGTCGCCCCGGTACCCCGGCGGCCCGCCGTCCAGGTCGAGTCCTCCACCGCGACGTCGTCGTCGACCAGGACCGTGCGGATCTCGACGCCCTCCTCGGCGGCCAGTTCGGCGGCGAGTTGGAAGTTCATCACATCGCCGGTGTAGTTCTTCACGATCAGGACCACGCCCGAGCCGCTGTGCACCCGCTGGACGGCGGTCAGTACCTGGTCGGGCACCGGGGAGGTGAACACCTCGCCGGGACAGGCGGCATCGAGCATGCCGCGGCCGACGAAACAGGAGTGCAGCGGCTCGTGGCCCGACCCGCCGCCGGAGATCACGGCCACCTTGGGACGTCCGGGACGGCCCGCTCTGCTGATCACGCGGTTGGGAATGTCGACCGCCAACTCCGGGTGCGCGGCGGCGAGTCCGGTCAGCGCGTCCGTCAGGACGGTTTCCGGTGAGTTGATCAGCTTCTTCAAGGCACACTCCCTCGGCAGATCTTGAAGGTGACGTTACGCCAGCCGACACGGCTTGGTGAGCGATACGACACGCCGAGTCTCGAACTGGCCGTCGACTGGCGGGCGATGAAGCGGGCTAGGGTCGGAGCATGGCCAAGCACGTGGGTATCGTTCTCGTCTCGCACAGCCCCGCCATGGCGGCCGGACTGCGCGAGCTCCTCGCCGAACTCGGTTCCGACGGCGTCACCGTGGCGATCGCCGCGGGCACCGAGGACGGCAGTCTCGGCACCAGCTACGACCTGATCGTCCGCGCGGTCGAGGAGGCGGACGGCGGCGTCGGGGTGGTCATGGTGCCGGACCTCGGCAGTTCGGTACTCACCGCACGGGTCGTACTGGAGGATCATCCGCGCGACGGGGTGGTCCTGGTGGACGCCCCCTTCGTGGAGGGCGCGGTGGCGGCCGTCGTCACGGCCTCGACCGGGGCGGACCTGGCAGCAGTGGTCGGGGCGGCCGAACAGGCGCGCGGTTTCCGGAAGTTCTGAACCCGGCGGCGGGGAGCCGGGACCCACACCGAGCGGTCCACGCCGGTCCTCGGGACGGCGGGGCACACCGCTCCACGGGCGAGGGTCGACCGGCCCGGCGCGCCAGGCCGTGGCCGCCTTCGTCCCACTGGGCAGCGGCCTGCCCGAGCGACCGCGCTCCCAGGAGGCGGCGCGCTACTTGGCGTCGGCGTAGCAGTCCGCGATGGTGGCGCTCAGCGGGAAGCGCACGGGAGTGTCGCCGAAGACCAGGGTGCGGGCTTCCTCGGCGGCATCCGCCACGGCCGCGGCCACCTGGTCGGCCAGGTTGAGCGGGGTGTGCACCACCACTTCGTCGTGCTGGAAGAAGACCAGGTGCGGCCGGTCCGCGCCGGACTCCAGCGCGGTCAGCCGCCGGCGCAGCGCGGCGAGCAGTGCGAGGGCCCAGTCCGCCCCGCTGGCCTGGATGACGAAGTTGCGGGTGAACCGCCCGCGTGCTCTGGCCGAGCGGCCGCCGGCCTCCGTGGCGGATTCGGGGGCCTCGGTCAGATCCAGCCAGTCGGCGGAGGGCGGCGGACAGGTGCGGCCGAGCCTGGAGCGAACGATCCCGCCGTCCTCCCCGGTGCGGGCGGCGGCCTCGACGTACCCCATGGCGGTGGGGTAGCGGCGGCGCAGGGTGGCCAGCAGTGGGCCGATGTCGCCGCTGGTCTGCCCGTACATCGCGCCGAGAAGGCCGAGTTTGGCCTTGTCGCGGTCGCCGTGGAAGGCGGTGGCGGCGAGCGCGCTGTAGAGGTCGCCCTCGGCGGCGCTGCGGGCCAGCCCGGCGTCCTGGGAGAGCGCGGCCAGCACCCGAGGCTCCAGCTGGGCGGCGTCGGCGACCACCAGCGTCCAGCCGGGGTCGGCGACCACGGCGCGGCGCAGGATCCGGGGGATCTGCAGCGCGCCGCCGCCCCGGCTGGCCCAGCGCCCGGAGACCACGCCGCCGACCACGTACTCGGGGCGGAACCGGCCGCCCCTGGCCCAGGCGTCCTGCCAGGCCCAGCCGTGGGCGGCGTGCAGTCTGGAGAGCTCCTTGTAACGGGTCATCAGGCGGGCGGCGGGGTGGTCGACGCGGTTCAGCTCCCAGGAGCGGGTGGAGCCGAGCTGGATGCCCTGCTCGGCGAAGGCGCGCAGCACCTGGCTGTGCGAGTCGGGGTTGAACGGGCGGCCGCCGAGTGCCTGTTGCAGCTCGACGGCCAGCTCGGCGAGCCGGCTGGGATGGGTGCCGGGGACGGTCGGGCGCGGGCCGAGCAGCTCGGTGAGCAGCCGGTCGTGGATGTCGGCGCGCCAGGGCAGCCCGTCATGGGACATCTCGGCCGCCAGCAGGCCGCCGGCGGACTCGGCGGCCACCAGCAGCCGGAAACGTGCGCGGGTCGCCGGGTCGGCGATCGAACCGGTGCGGCGCTGCTGTTCGGCGTGGACGGCGACCACTGCCGCCAGCGGGTCGGTGCCGGGCGGGAGCTGCAGGCGGTCCGGGGCGAAGAGGCCGTCCTGGTCGTCCGGCCCGGCGCTCTCCGGCAGGTCCGCGGGCACGGGCAGCCCGCGCAGCCTGGCCCAGGCGGCGCCCAGTGAGCGCGGCGCGCCCCAGGCGCCGTCGTGGCCGAGCAGCAGGGCCTCGGTCAGCCGCAGGTCGTGGCAGCGGGCCAGGCGCAGCGGCAGCAGCGGTGCGTACGCGCTGTCGGCGGCGGCCCAGACCCAGCGCGGCTGCTCGGCGGCCTCGCGCTCGGCGACGGCGGCGGCCAGGTCGGGGGTCCGGACGGGCGGGCCGAGCGGGTTGCCGTCCTCGGCGAGCGGTTGGAGGCGCCCGCCCGGGCCGTGCGGGTCGGGCACCAGGGCGGTACGGGGGGCCGGGGCCATGGGGTCTCCTCCTCTCGGACGGGCATTCGCCCGACGGTAGCGCCCCGTACTGACAACCGGGGCGTCAGCGCGGCCGCGGGGCCGGATGGTGGCCGGCGAGGCCGGTGAGCAGGGTGTTCAGCACGAGGTCGAAGCGGGCCTGGTGGTCGGCGGGGGTGCCGAGGCCGGCTGCGGCCGCGGCGGCGAGGACCGGGAAGCCGGTGAGGTCGGGGCCGGTCCCGGCCGCCGCCGTGTCACCGGGCGGGTCGGCCTCGGCGAGGCAGTGGCCGATGACGGCGGTGGTGACGGAGTTGATGATCCGCAGCGCGACGAGCGGCGCGATCCCGGCGCGGCCGAGGGCCGCCGCCGCCTCCTCGACGGCGGCCAGGGCGTCGGCGGTGCGCGCGGGCCGGGAGGCCACCAGCGGCAGCACGCCGGGGTGGCGGAGCAGCTCGGCGCGCAGCCGGACCGCGAACTCCCGCAGCCAGCGCGGCCATTCCTCCGGCGGTCCGGAGGGGGTGGGGCGCACGGCGGAGACCACCAGCTCGACCAAGCCGTCCAGCAGGGCGGCCTTGTTGGGCAGGTAGTGGTACAGCGTCATGGCCTCGACGCCGAGTTCGGTGCCTAGGCGGCGCATCGAGAGTTTCTCCACGCCCTCGCGGTCGGCGAGCTGGAGTGCGGCGGTCAGGACCTTGGTACGGCTCAGCCCGGCCCGCCTGGCGGTGGCTGCCACGGTTGCCCCCTTGACGTTTCTTACGGCGTAAGGGAATAGTACTCGGCAGCGGCGGACCTTACGCCGTAAGAGACCGTCCGAGGGGGACACCGACATGACCGACGCCATCGGGAGCAACAAGCGGCTCGTCGCCGACTTCTTCACCGCCCTGAACGAGGCCAGGATCACCGACCTGGGCGACTTCCTGGCCGCCGACGTGATCGACCACAACAAGGTCGTCTTCGGCGAGCCGGACGAGCCGGGCGCCGCCTTCGCGGCGATCGCGACCCAACTGACGGCGCTGGCGCCCTACCGCGCGCAGGTGGAGGAGCTGATCGCGGAGGGCGACCGGGTGGTCGCCCGGATCACCCAGACCGGCGTGAGCTCGGCGGCGCACCCCCGGATGCCGGAGCCGACCGGACGGAGCTTCAGGAACGAGGCCATCTTCGTCTTCACCGTCGCAGCCGGGCGGATCAGCGAGATGCGCTGCGTCTCCGACCGACTGGGCCTGTTCCTGCAGCTCGGCTGGGACTGGCCGACCGAGGACTGACCGGCCCACCGGGCGCCACGAGGGTCGATCGGCCCGTAGGCAGCGGTCTTGACAGCGCGTAAGGTTCGGGCAATGAGCGACAACCCCTTCTTCGAGCCCAGCACCCTGGCCTACGGACTCCCGCCCTTCGCCGAGATCCGGGAAGAGCACTATCTGCCCGCCTTCGAGCGGGGAATGGCCGACCAGCTGGCCGAGATCGCGGCGATCGTGGCCGACCCCGAGCCGCCGAGCTTCGACAACACGCTGGTGGCGCTCGAGCGTTCGGGGGTGCTGCTGCACCGGGTGCGGCTGGTCTTCGACAACCAGCTCGCCTCCGACGCCACCGACGCGCTGCAGGAGCTGGCCGCCGAGATCAGTCCGAGGCTCGCGGCGCACGCCGACGCGATCCACCTCGACCCTGCGCTCTACGCCCGGGTGCGCGCCGTGTACGAGGCCCGCGAGACCCTGGACCTGGACGCCCAGGCGCTGCGCCTGCTGGAGCGCCACCACACCCGGTTCGTCCGGGCCGGGGCCAGGCTGTCGCCCGCCGAGCAGCAGCGGCTGCGTGAGATCAACGCCCAGCTGGCCTCAGACGCGACGACCTTCCGGCAGAACGTGTTCGACGACACCAGGGCCCGGGCCCTGGTGCTGGACAGTGCCGAGCAGCTGGACGGCCTGCCCGCCGGCCAGATCGCCGCGGCCGCCGAGAACGCCAAGGCGCTCGGCCACCCGGACGGTACCCACGTGCTGAGCCTGAAGAACTTCTCCAACCAGCCCGAGCTGGCCTCCCTCACCGACCGCGCCGTGCGCGCCCGGCTGCTGGAGGCCTCGCTCGGCCGGGCGGTGGAGTCCAACGGCCCGGTGGCGATCCGGATGGCCCAGCTGCGCGCCGAGCGCGCCGCGCTGCTCGGCTACCCCAGCTACGCCGCGTACGTGGTGGCCGACGAGACCGCCGGCACGGTCGAGGCGGTGGACGCGATGCTGGCCCGCCTGGTGCCCCCCGCCGTGGCCAACGCCGAGCGCGAGGCCGCCGAACTGGCCAAGGCCGCCGCGGCCGACGGCATCACCGAGCTCGCCGCGCACGACTGGGCCTACTACTCGGAGCAGGTCCGCAAGGCCGTCTACGACCTGGACACCGCCGCGCTGCGCCCGTACTTCGAGCTGGAGCGGGTGCTGCGCGACGGCGTGTTCCACGCCGCCAACCTGGCCTACGGTCTGACCTTCACCGAGCGGGACGACCTCACCGGGTACCACCCGGACGTCCGGGTCTTCGAGGTGTTCGAGGCGGACGGCAGCCCGCTGGGCCTGTTCCTCGGCGACTTCTACGCCCGGGAGTCCAAGGGCGGCGGCGCCTGGATGAACGAACTGGTCCCGCAGTCGGAGCTGCTCGGCCGGCGTCCGGTGGTGGTCAACAACCTCAACATCGCCCACCCCGCCCCCGCTGAGCCGGCCCTGCTGACCTGGGACGAGGTGCGGACGCTCTTCCACGAGTTCGGCCACGCGCTGCACGGCCTGTTCTCCGCCGTCCGCTACCCGCTGTTCTCCGGGACCGAGGTGCCGCGCGACTTCGTGGAGTTCCCGTCCCAGGTGAACGAGATGTGGATGGACTGGCCCGAGGTGCTGGCCAACTTCGCCAGGCACCACGAGACCGGCGAGCCGCTGCCGGCCGAGGTGGTGGCGCGGATCGACGCCGCCGAGCAGTTCGGCCAGGGCTTCCGCACGGTCGAGTACCTGGCCGCCGCGCTGCTCGACTGGGCCTGGCACACCGTGCCCGCGGGCCAGGAGATCGCCGACGCCCAGGAGTTCGAGGCGGCCGCGCTGGCCCGGGCCGGGCTGGCACTGCCGGCCGTCCCGCCGCGCTACCGCAGCACGTACTTCAGCCACATCTTCGCGAGCGAGTACAGCGCGGGCTACTACGCCTACATCTGGTCGGAGGTGCTGGACGCGGACACCGTCGAGTGGTTCCGCTCAGGCGGCCGTACGGTGCGCGCGAGTGGCGAGATCTTCCGCGCCGAACTGCTCTCGCGCGGCGGCAGCAAGGACGCGCTGGACTGCTTCCGGGCCGTGGTCGGCCGTGACCCCGAGATCGCCCCGCTGCTCAAGCGGCGCGGTCTGACCGGAGCCTGATCCAAAGGCGCCTGTGCTCCGCTCCGCCGCCGGGTCCGGCCCCGCGGCGGAGCGGAGCGGCCGGTCAGTTCGCCGGGACGATGGAGAACGAGCCGTTCTGCAGGCCCGTCTCGGTGTACTGGCCGCTGTCGATGGCCTGCGGCGAGTACGCGTCGAAGGTCCGCCCGTTCACCGTGACACCGCTGAAGTCCAGGCTGTCGAAGGACGGGTAGCTCTGGGAGGGCGACTCGATGACCGCCTCGGCGCTCACGTTCCGGGCGTTCAGGTGCTGACGGGTGGTCTCGGTCCAGCCCTTGGTGTTGTCGGTGAGCTTCAGGGTGTAGCTGCCGCTGCCGTTGTAGACCACGCTGCCGGTGAAGCTGTCGCCGGCGTCCACCGGGTCGTTGAAGTACTGCGGCGGGGCCGGGTACATCTCGTACCAGCCGGAGTAGACCGGTGATCCGCTGGAGCAGTCCACCTGGACGCCGGTCTGCTCCACCGTCTGCGAGCCGTAGCCGTCTATGCCGACCCAGGGTGCGAACAGGTCGTCGGAGGTGTTGCACTGCACCTGCGGCATGGTCCAGGAGCCGGTGACGGTACGGAAGTTGCTGCCCTGGGCGACGTAGCCGCCCCAGACGCCGCCGTCGTAGTCGTACGAGCCCCGGGAGTGATGGCCGTAGTAGTGCACGGCCCGTGCGGAGCCGGTGGGGGCCGCGGCACTCGCGGGCGTGGCGAGCGCGGCGGTGGAGACCGCGAGCAGGACGGCTGCCGCGAAGGAGGCGGTACGGATCGCACGCATGAAGAACTCCTGGTGGGGGTCGGGGACTTCGGCGGACCACCGGAGGGGTGTGGGGTCGGCCCCGGTGGACGTTGTCGCCAAGCGTGCGGGGAGCTCGACCCCGGGCGGAAGGCAATGGGCAGGTCAGGAACGCGTCATGGCGGGTACATGTCTTGTCGGAGGTCCCTTGCGTTCGCCCGCCCGATGGCACAGAGTCGGACTTCACCTGCGGACTTCTCCCGCAGGACGGGGATCGGGAAGGGGGTACCGATGCCGGAGCCCGCAGGGGCCAGATTCGCCGGGTTGGGCATCGGCGCGGATGCGGAGGAGCTGTATCTGCGACTGCTCGACGCCGGCAGCGCCTCCGCGCAGCAACTCGGCGCCTGGGCCGGGCTGAGCGCCGAACGCTCACTGGCCGCGCTGGAGTCGCTGGCCGACCACGGTCTGGTGGAGCGGCCGGCCAGGGGGCAGCGACGCTGGACGGCCGCCGCGCCCGATGTGGCGCTGGAGGAGCTGCTTCTCCAGCGCGAGGTCGAACTCCGCCGGGCGCGCGGGCGGATCAACGAGCTGATGCGCACCTACCGCCGGCGGCAGTCGGGGGCGGGCGAGCTGGTCGAGGTGATCACCGGCCGCGAGTCGGTCGCCGAGCTCTGGCGCAGCCTGCAGCTCGGCGCCCGTGAGCAGTTACGGCTGCTCGACCGACCGCCGTACATCCGCCGCAGCGATCCCGACACCGAACTCGCCCTGCTGGGGCGCGGCGTGACGATGCGCGTGGTGTACGAGAGCCGGGTGCTGCGCGAGCCGGCCCGGGTGACGGAGATCCGCGGCTTCGTCCGGGGCGGTGAACAGGCCCGGGTGCTGCCGGAGTTGCCGCTCAAGCTGGCGGTGGTCGACTCGCGCTGGGCGATGCTGCCGGTGAGTGCGGGCACCGAGTCGCAGCACGTGCTGCTGGTCCGGCCGTCCTCGCTGCTGGACGCGCTGATCGGGCTGTTCGAACTGTACTGGTCGCACGCCATGCGGTTCCCGGCGACGGACACCGAGACGGAGCCGGAGGACCGGCACCAGCGCCTGCTCGGCCTGCTGGCCGCGGGGCTCACCGACGAGAGCATCGCCCGCCAGCTCGGGGTCTCCACCCGGACGGTGCAGCGCTGGGTGCGGGAGCTGATGGACCGCTTCGGCGCGCGCACCCGGTTCCAGGCGGGGATCCAGGCGGCGCGGGCCGATCTGCTCTGACGGCCCGACCGACTCACACCCTGATGGTGACGGCGACCCGGGTGCCCGGGGCGGTGCACGGGAGCAGGATCCGGGCCAGACCGGAGCGGTCGGGGCCGGGCCGCTCGACCACCACCGCCGAGACGCGGGCACCGCTGACGCTCACCCCCTCCGGTCCGGTGCTGCTGCCGGGCGGGAGCACCACCTCGGTCCAGCCCGGGCGGCCGGAGGTGAAGGAGAGCCGGTAGAGCCCGTTCCGGTAGGACTCCGTCCCGGGGAGTCCGGCGAGGGCGACCGCGTACGGTTCGAAGGCGGGTCCGTCGCCGGGCGCGGGCCGGCCGTCCGGGCCCAGCGCGCAGTAGCCGCCGGTGCCCCGGCACCAGTACCACATCGTCCAGGCGGCGGCGAAGCCCGCCATGGCGTCGACCTGCCGCCGCACCAGCAGGGTGTTGCCCGGGGTGCGGGAGTCGGGCGGCCCCCACTCGCCGACCAGGACGGGGAGGCGGCCGGCCCGGGGGTAGGCGGTGATGGCGGCGGTGTAGTGCTCGACGAAGCCGTCGGACGGGTCCCAGTCCTGCCCCGCCTCGACCGCCGTGTCGTAGAAGTGCGGGGCGTAGCCGAGCCTGGGCGCGCCGCCGCGTGGGTCCGCGAAGGCCGGGAGCCGGGTCGGTAGGCCCTCGCCGACCAGGACCGTGGGCTCCACGAACAGCCAGGAGCGGGTGTCCACCCGGCGGACGGCTGCGATCAGCCGCTGGTACATCGCGGCGAGCCGCCCCTGCTCCAGTTCGGCGGCGGACGCCGCCAGGACGGCCGGGTCACTGGGGTCGCCGTCGACGGGGCCGAACGGCTCGTTGAACAGGTCGTAGCCCAGCAGGGCGCGGTGGCCGCCGAGTTCACGGGCGATCCGGGTGTAGAAGTCGGTCTGCCACCGCCGCAGGTCGGGGTCGTCGTAGAGGTGTCGGAAGGCCGCCTGCACGGCGGGCTGGAAGTACCCGGCGAACCAGTCGTCCGGGTCCGGGGTGAACGGCAGTCCGTCGTCCCGGGTGGCCCAGAGCGGAATGCCGCGGCCGCCGCCGCCGAACTCCGGCCCGTACACGTCCTGGTGGAAGTCGATCACGGCCAGCAGTCGGTACTCGGCCGCCCGGTCGAGCAGCCCGCGCAGCTTGGCCAGTTCGGTCTGGTCGTAGGAGTCCCGGGCGGGCTCGAGACGGGCCCAGGAGACGGCCACTCGGATCAGCGTGAAGCCGTGCGCGGCGATGGACCTGAGGTCGCCTTCGGTGGTCTCGTCGTACTTGTCCACGTTGAAGCCGCGCAGCTGGAGTGCCCGGCCGCCTCGATCGGCCAGGACGGTACGGCCGTCGGCAGAGGTGGCGGTGCCGGTGGGGAAGCGGGCCGCCTCGGCCGCGGGGGCGGGTGCGGCGGCGACGGTACCCAGGAGGGCGGTGGCGAGGGTGAGTGCTGCGGCGGTCCGGCCAAAGCGCACGGGACACCTCGGAAGGGGAGGGGTGGTGACCGCCGATGATGCCGCACCCCGCCGGCCTTCACAAGAGGTGAGGAGAGCTCATGTTCCGTACCCCGGAGCCCGGTTGGGCTGCACCGCGTCGGGGCTCTGCACGCCCGGCGGGACGGCGGCCTGCGGCAGTGGCGCGGCGGTGGCCAGCCGGCCCCAGAGCAGGTCGGCAAGGGACCGCACCATCCGGGCGCGGGAGCAGGGTTGCTGTTCGAGCCACCAGTCCCCGGCCGCCAGCACCATTCCGGTGATCGCCCGGCCCCAGGCATCGGCGAGCAGCGGGCCGTCCGAGCCGAGGTCGATCTGGGCGCGCACGGCCTCGCCGATCTCGTCGGCGATCCGCTTGAGCGCGGGCGCCAGCGCGTTCCCGGCACCGGTGGGATCTCCGGGCTCGGGGTGGGTCAGCAGTCGGTAGACCTGCGGCCGGGACTCGATCGCGGCGAGGTAGACGTCCAGGACGTGTTCGACCCGGTCGCGGCGCTCCAGCGGCTCGTCGAGCGCCGCCCTGACTGCGGCCAGCAGGCCGGAGGTGTGCCGCTCGGTCAGTGCCCCGATCAGCCCGTTCCGGTCGCCGAAGTGCCGGTACAGGATGGGCTTGGTGATCCCGGCCTCCGCGGCGATCGCGTTCATGCTGGCGCCCGGCCCGTCGCGCTGGACCACCCGGTCGGCGGCGTTGAGCAGCTGCTCCCGGCGGGGCTCACCGGGCGGTGCGGGGTCGGCGGTCGGCACGTACTGGCTCCTGGTGGCGGCTGGGACTGGACGGGCGGCGGGGCGTTGACACGCGTTACCAATGAGTAGCAGACTCCGGCGGTGTTACCGGGGGTAACACCCGTAGTGGCGTGGACGCGCCAGGCCGGCGTCCGGCTGCATCCCGGGCGATCCGCCAGGCACCTGTGACCGGAGGCAGGAAACATGAGCACCTTCTCCCTCGACCCGGGCGAGGACCAACTCGCCGTACGTGACTGGCTGCACGGCTTCGCCGCCGACGTGATGCGGCCGGCCGCCGCCGAGTGGGACGAGCGGGAGGAGACCCCGTGGCCGGTCATCCAGGAGGCGGCCAGGCTCGGCATCTACTCCCTGGACTTCTACGCCCAGCAGTACTTCGACCCCTCCGGCGTCGGAATCCCCATCGCCATGGAGGAGTTGTTCTGGGGCGACGCCGGGATCGGGCTCGCCATCGTCGGCACCACGCTCGCCGCCGTCGCCGTGCTGGCCAACGGCACCGACGAGCAGATCGGCACCTGGGCGCCGCAGATGTTCGGCACCCCGGACGACGTCAAGGTGGCCGCCTTCTGCTCCTCCGAACCCGACGCCGGCTCGGACGTCTCCGCGCTGCGCACCCGGGCCGTCTACGACCACGCCAAGGACGAGTGGGTGCTGAACGGCACCAAGACCTGGGCCACCAACGGCGGCATCGCCGCCGTCCACGTGGTGGTGGCGACGGTCGACCCGGCGCTCGGGGCGCGCGGGCAGGCCTCCTTCGTGGTCCCGCCCGGCACACCCGGCCTGACCCAGGGGCAGAAGTTCAAGAAGCACGGCATCCGCGCCTCGCACACCGCCGAGGTCGTCCTGGACGGTGTCCGGGTGCCGGGCCACTGCCTGCTCGGCGGGAAGGAGCGGCTCGACGAGCGGCTGGCGCGGGCCCGCGAACAGGCGGTGCGGAGCGCGGCGGGCACCGCAGGCCCGGCGAAGCGGGGCGGCAACGCGGCGATGGCCACCTTCGAGGCGTCGCGCCCGGCGGTCGGGGCCCAGGCGGTCGGCATCGCGCGCGCCGCGTACGAGGTGGCGCTCGACTACGCCCGCACCCGGGTGCAGTTCGGCCGTCCGATCATCGACAACCAGGGAGTGGCCTTCATCCTGGCCGACATGAGGACCCGGATCGACGCCGCCCGGCTGCTGGTCTGGCGGGCCGCCTGGATGGCCGCCAACAACCAGCCGTTCACCGCCGCCGAGGGCTCGATGTCCAAGCTGTACGCGGGCGAGACCGCGAAGTGGGTGACGGCGCAGGCGATGCAGATCCTCGGCGGCAACGGCTTCACCAGGGAGTACCCGGTCGAGCGGATGCACCGGGACAGCGCGATCTACTCCATCTTCGAGGGCACCAGCGAGATCCAGCGGCTCGTGATCGCACGCAGCATCTCCGGGCTGCCGATCCGCTGACGCCCGCCCGGGCCGGTCGTGCCGCCGGGCCGCCCGGCTGCCCGGCTGCCGGGGTGCTGGGCTGCCGGGTCGCCTGGCTGTCGGGCCGTAGGGCTACCGGGTTCGTTGCGCTGTCGGGCCGCTGCGCTTCCTGGTCGTCGGGCCGCGGGTCGGGTCGCTGGACCGTCGGGCTCAGAACCGGGGCTCGCGGCGTTCCAGGAAAGCGGCCAGCCCTTCGCGCACATCCGGCGCCAGGCGGGACTTGCGTTCCCACGGCGCCACCGCCGCCTGCGCGTCGGCCGGCCCGGAGGCGGCGAGAACGGCCTTGGCCGCGCCGATGGTCTGCGACGAGCGGCGGGCCAGCAGGCGGGCGAAATCCCGGGCGCGGTCGTCGAGTTCACCGTCCGGCAGTACCTCGTCCACCAGGCCGAAGCGTTCGGCCCGCTCGGCCGTGACCAACTCGCCCGAGAACAGCAGGTACTTGGCCCGGGCGGGACCGACCAGGCCGGCCAGGCGGAGCGTAGGCACGGCCGGATAGACCACCCCGAGCTTGGCGGGCGTGATCCCCAGCCGGGCGCCCTCGGCGGCGAACCGCAGATCGCAGGCGACCGCCAACTGGCAGCCGCCGCCGACACAGTAGCCGTGCAGCACGGCGATCGTCGGGTGCGGGAAGGCGGCCAGCGCCTCCTCCGCCGCGACGTTCACCGCATGGTAGGCGCAGGCCCGGTCCGGGGTGCCGTACACCTCCGCGAGTTCGGCGATGTCGGCGCCCGCGCTGAAGGTGCCGCCCGCGCCGGTCAGCAGCAGCGCCCGGACGCCCGGCAGCGCGGCGAGCCGCTCCAGGAGGCCCGGCAGCCGCTGCCACATCTCCATCGTCAGGGCGTTCCGCCGCTCCGGGCGGTCCAGCACCAGGACCGCCACGCCGCCGTCCTCGACGTACGCGCGCAGGCCGTCCACCCCGGTGTCCACGGCCGTTCCCATGGCCGTTTCCGCGGCCGGGGCTCCGGCGCGCCCGGTCCCGGGCGGCGCGGTCGTCGGGCCGGTGCTGTTCGGGTCGTGCTGGGGCAAGGCGGCCTCCGGGATCCTCGGGTCGGCGTTCACCCTTCCACAGCGGGGACCCCGGGGACTACGGCGGTGGCTGTGATCTCCACCAACTGTCCGGTGTAGCCGAGGCAGGACACACCGAGCAGCGTCGAGGTGTGCGGACCCTCTGCGAGGGCCGAGGAGTTGACCACGTCCCAGACCTCGGACAGCCGGGCGGGCTCGTCGGCCACCACGTAGACCGTGCTGGCGACCACCTGCGGCAGACCGCTGCCGACGGCCGCCAGGGCGGTCTCCAGGTTGGCCAGCACCTGCCGGGCCTGCGCGGTGAAGTCGCCGGGGCCGGCCAGCTTGCCGTCAGCGTCCAGCGGTACCGAACCGGCCAGGAACACCAGCCGCTCACCGGCCTCGACCACGGCGGTGTGCGCGTAGCCGGGTGGCGGGAAGAGCGCTGGAACGGTGCGGTGCTGAGCCATGGACATGCTCCTCGGGCCGGTGGCAGTGATCGAAATCATGGCCGGGGGGCCCGTGTTCGGCACCTGGTTTTCGGGCTGCCCGGCGACGCACCCGTGGCCGCTCCGGTCCGGCTAGGCGTCCGAAGTGTCCGCGGCCCGCTGCTTCGCCCACTCGTGGGCCAGGAGCGACCAGATCTCCTTGTCGTGCCGGATCCCGTTGTGCGGGAAGTACTCGCGCAGCACGCCGTCCAGCTGCATGCCCATCCGCTGCGCGACCGCCCGGCTGCGGGCGTTGCGGGTGCTGGTCCACCACTCGACCCGGTGCATCCCGCGCTCGATCAGCGCGTAGTCGAGCAGGTGGCGGACGGCGGCGCTGATCAGACCGCGTCCCTCACCGGCGGCCTCCGTCCAGACCCCGATCTCGCAGTTGCCCGACGCGGTGTCGAAGTGCACGAACATCACGCCGCCCACCAGCGTTCCCGCGCGCCAGATGCCGTAGATCCGGCCGGTGTCAGTGGCCTGCCGGTCCGCGTAGCCCTGCAGGGTGGCGCGGGCCGAGGCGAGGTCGGTGGACCGGGACGCCCACGGGATCCAGGGGTCGGTGTTCGGGCGGGCCCGGTCGATGTGGGCCAGGAACTCGGCGGCCTGCCAGGGTTCGAGCGGGCGCAGTTCGGCGTCGTCTGCGAGCGGTATCGCGTACACGGGGCCTCCGGGGTGGGCTTGCGAGGGGGTGTGAGGGCTTCTGTGAGCTTCTGGTGGTCTTGGTCGAGAGCGGGTCGAGGCGGGCCGGACCGGCCTCCGGCGCCTGGTGGAGAGAGTACATAACAAACGTTTGGCAGGTACCATATCGCCCATGACGCCTGCCCGTGGAGACCATGACGCCCGACGTGCCGATGTCTCCGAGGCGGTGTGGCGGGTCCTGGCCGAGCGGGGCTTCGGCGGGCTGACACTGCGCGCGGTGGCCGCCGAGATGCAGGCCACCACCGGACTGCTCACGCACTACTTCCCGAACAAGCGGGCCCTGGTGGCACACGCCCTGGAGGTCCTGGAACAGCGCTCCGCGGACCGTCCGCGTCCCGCGGTGGCGGCGGTGGGGGCCGCCGACGGGTCGGGGGCCTCGACGCTGCGGCTGCTGCGGGCCGTCCTGCTCGACATCCTGCCGCTCACGCCCGAGAGCCGGGACGGCAACCGGATCTGGGTCGGCTCCTGGGACGTGGCGCTGACCGACCCGGAGCTCGCGGCCGAGCACGCCGCACGCTACCGGCGCGCCCGCGAGCGGCTCACCGCGCTGATCGCGGACGCGCAGCGGGCCGGGGCGCTGCCCCCGGGCCGTTCGGCAGCGGACCTGGCGGCGTCGGCGCAGAGTCATGTGCTGGGCCTGGTGGTGCAGGCGCTCCTCGCGCCGCAGGAATTCCCGCCCGAGCGGCAGACGGCCCTGCTGGACGCCTACCTGGACGCGCTGCGCACGTCCTGAGAGGTGCCGTGCCCGGCCCAGGGGGCGGCTGCGCACGGTTTGAGAGGTGCCGTGCTCGGCTCGGGAGGTGCCGTGCCCGGCCCAGGGGGGCGGCTGCGCACGGTTTGAGAGGCGCCGTGCCCGGCCCGGGAGGTGCTGGGTGCTGTCCGGTCGCTCTCGTGGGCCTGCCGGCTGCGGCGGGCTCGGGGCGTGCCGAATTGGCGGGTGGCGCTGGTGCCCCCAGCAGGATTCGAACCTGCGACCTACCGCTTAGAAGGCGGGTGCTCTATCCGCTGAGCTATGAGGGCGTTACAGGGCGGAGTCAGCCCGGGTGGGGCTTCGGCCGGTTTGGAGTCCGCCGGTGCGCACGCGGTGGCGACCGGTTGTTCCGGGACAGGATAAGGGTGCCCGGATACTCCGCCGAGTCTTAGGGCACCGGTTCGGGTGTGTCGGGCCCGGTGGAGCGGTCCGATAATCGCAGGTGGCGGCTGGGTCTGCAGCGCTCTGGCACGTTCTGGCGCCGGACGTTGTGCAGTCGTTACGGGGCTGGAGCCCCACCCGTTATGGATTTGGTGCGGAGAATCCGGGTCTGTCCTGTCTGGAGGGGGGCAGATATGGGTTCGTTCGGTCGGATGACAAGGCCGGACGTGTCTACTGGGCCACCCGTTCGGGTCCTTCGGCCGGGTGCCCGTGAGCGAACCGATGTTGTCATGGCCTCGTTGCCCTGATGTCGCACTATGGTTCATTTCCGTCTCTGTTTCACTCCGGAGAGTTACCTGAGTTATCCACAGGGCCGGGTTGTCCACAGGATTTCCCGGTGGGCTGGTGTGGATTTCCGGCTCTGGGCACTCTCTCCTCGCGGCGGTGATTCCGCTTGGTAATTCCCGAGGAGCGGAGTGTGTGTCATGAACGAGACCCTGGTGACGATGGTCGGCAATGTCGCCTCCACTGTGAGCTATGCGGAAACTCCGGCTGGCGTGCCGGTGGCCAACTTTCGGATGGCGGCCACCGAGCGCCGATTCGACCGTGCCACCGGCGACTGGGTGGACGGTGAGACCAACTGGGTCACCGTGGTGGCCTGGCGCTGGCTGGCCGCCAACGTGGTGAGCTCGGTGAGCAAGGGGGATCCGGTCGTGGTCAGCGGCCGGCTGCGGATCCGGGAGTGGGGCGAGGAGGGCAAGCGGCGCTCCGTCGTGGAGATCGACGCCCGGGTGGTCGGCCACGACCTCGGACGCGGCACCTCGGCGTTCCGCTGGGCGGTGCAGGCCAGGCCGGAGCTGGTCGCATCGCGGCCGGGCCGTGAGGGGCAGCCCGCGGTGCCGGACTGGATCGTCGCGGCGGTCTCGGCGGGAGGGGCCGGGCAGCGGGTCGGCGTGGGCGGTGCTGTTGCCGATGGGGCGGAAGGGGGGAGTGGGGACGGCGGGGCCGGCGAGGTTGACGCGGCGGCAGGGTCGCCCGCGGCGGAGCCGGTCGGCGCGGCCTGAATGGGGCGCTGCGTCCCGGGGCAGGGCCTCTCGCGACCCGTGGTTCCCGGTGGGGAAGGTGTGGTTCGGGTAGAGACTGTTGATTGACGATCGGAAACTGGTTCTGCGTCAAGTTTGCTCGAGTTTAGGTTCCTTGATAACGAAACAGATACGGTACTGTCCTGGTTTGGCATGGAGGTTTGCAGGCCGCAACGGGTCAATAAGATGCGTCTGGTTCATACAAGTGCAGCGGCGCCACGGGGCGCGCCGCTTTGCAAGGCGGGCTGCCATCGGCACGACCCAGCCCGAAGGGATCTCATGTTCCAGAAGCAGGGGCGGGCTGTCTCCCGCATAGGCGCTGTCATGCTCGCGTCGAGCATCGCGATCAGTGCAGGCATGATCACGGCGGGCGCGGCCGCCGCGGTCGACGTCACCACCTCGGGCGCCAAGGCGGTGCTGGTCGACGGGCCGCTCAGGCACGGCCAAGCCATCGACATCCCCATGAAGGACGGCAAGGTCGAGCACGCCCAGGGCGGGCTCATCGAGCTGAAAACCGGCGACCAGACCCTCGACACCTACTGCATCGACCTGCACAACCCGACCCAGCGCGGCGCGCAGTACCAGGAGACCGGCTGGGAGTCGAGCTCGCTGGCGGGCAACAAGGACGCGGGGAAGATCCTCTGGATCCTCGAGCACTCCTACCCCCACATCAGCGCGGACCAGCTGGCCAAGGACGCGAACATCGCCGGCCTGACGGAGGACGAGGCCGCGGCCGGTACCCAGGCGGCGATCTGGTACTTCTCGGACGGTGCCAACGCCGTCCCGAAGGACGGCAAGGCGAACGACCTGGCCAAGTACCTGATCAAGAGCGCGCAGCCGCTGGAGGAGCCCAAGCCCACCCTCAGCCTGTCGCCGAACGCCGTCTCCGGTAAGAGCGGCGCGCTGCTCGGTCCGATCTCGGTCACCACCAACGGCTCCTCCGTGGACCTCTCGGTGGACGCGGACGGCGCCAAGGCCGGGCTCACCGTCACCGACAAGAACGGCAAGGCGATCACGAGCGCCAAGTCCGGCGACGAGATCTACGCCAAGGCCCCGGGCGGCGGTGCCAAGGGCACTGCCGGCATCAAGGCCACCACCTCGGCCCAGATTTCCGTCGGCCGTGCCTTCACCGGTGTCAACGCGGACAACGTGCACAGCCAGACACTGATCCTGGCGGGCTCCGAGGCCGTCCCGGCCACCGCGAGCGTCAAGGTCAACTGGGCCCCGACCGGCCCGATCCCGGCCGTCACCAGCAAGGTGGACTGCGTCCAGGGCGCGGTGGTCGTCACGGCCGCCAACAACGGCGACCAGGACTACACCTTCACGCTCAACGGCAAGACCTACACGGTGAAGCCGGGCGCCAGCACCAGCGTTCCGATCAAGGTGGACGAGGACAAGTCGTACCACTTCACCGTCACCGGCCCGAACGGCTTCAAGCAGGACATCCAGGGTGTCCTGAACTGCAAGACCGACACCGGCACCACCACCCCCAGCTCCACCCCGAGCGCCAAGCCCAGTCCTTCCACGAGCTCGTCCACCGGCGGTGGCACGGGCGGTTCGACCGGTGGTTCGACCGGTGGCGGCCTGGCCTTCACCGGTGGCGGCAGTGAGACCCCGTGGCTGGTCGGCGCCGGCGGTGCGCTGCTGGTCGCCGGTGGCGGTGCGGTCTTCGCCCTGCGTCGCCGCGGCCGTCACAGCCGCACCACGGTCTGACCTCCCGGTCCGAGCCGTCCCCGCCCCACCCGGTGATCTCCCGCCCTGATCCGGTGCGGGGGAGTGCTGCGGCCTCCGAGCCGCCGAAGCGCTGAAACACCGAGGGGCGCCCGGTCCCGTCCTCCGCTGAGCGCGGAGGGCGGGACCGGCCCGTTTCGGGCACCTGCGGCAGGGCGGTCCGGTCCCGGCGGCAGGGCGGTCCGATTCCAGGGGGCCGCCTGACCAAGGCCGTTCGGGACCTCTGCCGCCGTGCGGCAGAATGGAAGGCTGTAAGCAGAATATTCATGACGACGCCGGAGCGATCTCACGTGGCGGAATACATCTACACCATGCGCAAGGTGCGCAAGGCACACGGCGACAAGGTCATCCTTGACGACGTGACGCTCAGCTTCCTTCCCGGAGCGAAGATCGGCGTCGTCGGCCCCAACGGCGCCGGTAAGTCGACGGTGCTGAAGATGATGGCCGGGCTGGAGCAGCCGTCCAACGGCGACGCCTTCCTCTCGCCGGGCTTCACCGTCGGCATGCTCCTCCAGGAGCCCCCGCTCGACGAGTCCAAGACCGTCCTGGAGAACGTCGAGGACGGCGTCAAGGAGATCAAGGGCAAGCTCAACCGGTTCAACGAGATCGCCGAGCTGATGGCGACCGACTACTCCGACGAGCTGCTCGACGAGATGGGCAAGCTCCAGGAGGACCTGGACCACGCCAACGCCTGGGACCTCGACGCCCAGCTGGAGCAGGCCATGGACGCGCTGGGCTGCCCGCCCGGCGACTGGCCGGTCACCAAGCTCTCCGGCGGTGAGAAGCGCCGGGTCGCGCTCTGCAAGCTGCTGCTGGAGTCCCCCGACCTGCTGCTGCTCGACGAGCCCACCAACCACCTGGACGCCGAGTCGGTGAACTGGCTGGAGCAGCACCTGGCCAAGTACCCCGGTACCGTCGTCGCGGTCACCCACGACCGGTACTTCCTGGACAACGTGGCCGGCTGGATCCTGGAGCTCGACCGCGGCCGCGCCATCGGCTACGAGGGCAACTACTCCACCTACCTGGAGACCAAGCAGGCCCGTCTGAAGGTCGAGGGCCAGAAGGACGCCAAGCGCGCCAAGCGCCTCAAGGAAGAGCTGGAGTGGGTCCGCTCCAACGCCAAGGGCCGCCAGGCGAAGTCCAAGGCGCGTCTTGCCCGCTACGAGGAGATGGCGGCCGAGGCCGACAAGATGCGGAAGCTGGACTTCGAGGAGATCCAGATCCCGCCGGGCCCGCGCCTGGGCAGCATCGTCATCGAGGTGGAGAACCTCAACAAGGCCTTCGGCGAGAAGCTCCTGATCGACGACCTGTCCTTCACCCTGCCGCGCAACGGCATCGTCGGCATCATCGGCCCCAACGGTGCCGGCAAGACCACGCTGTTCAAGATGCTGCAGGGCCTGGAGACCCCGGACGGCGGCAAGGTCAAGGTCGGTGAGACCGTCAAGATCAGCTACGTCGACCAGAACCGGGCCAACATCGACCCGAAGAAGACCCTGTGGGAGGTCGTCTCCGACGGCCTCGACTGGATCAACGTCGGCCAGGTCGAGATGCCGTCCCGCGCCTACGTCTCGGCGTTCGGCTTCAAGGGCCCGGACCAGCAGAAGCCGGCCGGGGTGCTTTCCGGTGGTGAGCGCAACCGCCTCAACCTGGCGCTCACCCTCAAGCAGGGCGGCAACCTGCTGCTCCTCGACGAGCCGACCAACGACCTCGACGTCGAGACCCTCTCCTCGCTGGAGAACGCCCTGCTCGAGTTCCCGGGCTGCGCCGTGGTCATCTCCCACGACCGCTGGTTCCTGGACCGAGTGGCCACCCACATCCTCGCCTACGAGGGCGAGAGCAAGTGGTTCTGGTTCGAGGGCAACTTCGAGTCCTACGAGAAGAACAAGATCGAGCGGCTGGGCCCCGACGCCGCCCGTCCGCACCGGGCCACCTACAAGAAGCTGACCCGAGGCTGACGACCAGGCCCGGCGACGGCCCGGCAGACCGCCCTTGCGGCGGGCTGCCGGGCCGCCGCCCGTAAGCTGGCCGGCGGATAGCCGGCCAGTGGCCGGCCCGTCGGCGGACACCCGCCGACGGGTGTCCGGATTGAAGGAGAGACTCGTGGCACGCCACATCTACGCCTGCCCGTTGCGGTGGTCCGACATGGATGCCTTCGGGCACGTCAACAACGCGGTCTTCGTGCGTTACCTGGAGGAGGCCCGGATCGACTTCATGTTCACCCAGGCCACCGCCGCCGGGGCCGGGGAGTTCGCGGGCGGCTCCGTGGTGGCGCGGCACGAGATCGACTACAAGCGTCCGCTGGTCCACCGGCCCACGCCGGTCACCATCGAGACCTGGGTGACGGCGATCGGCGGTGCCTCGCTGACCGTCTCGTACCAGATCAAGGACATCAACGAGGACGGCACCGAGACGATCTACGTCGAGGCGTCCACCGTCGTCGTCCCGTACAACCTGGTGGAGGGACGGCCGCGCCGGATCAGCCCGGTGGAGCGGAAGTTCCTCAGCGCCTTCATGGACGACGCGGACGAGGTGGCCACCGGCGCCGCTGCCGGCGCCGTCGCTGCCGCCGTCTAGCGGGCGGCAGCCCGTACCGGTGCGGTGGTCGGCGACTGCCGGTCGCTGACCACCGAACGCCGGTCGCCGGCGGTTGACCAGCGAACGCCGTGTACCGAGTCCGTTGAGAACAGTCCCCTGCACCGAGTGAGCTGATCCGTTGAACACGCCAGTCCGCCTGATACTCGCCGATGCGGGGGAGGCTGCCGACCTGGTCGCCTTCCTGGAGCGGTTGCTGCGCTTCGACCGGGCGGCCGCGGTGCGCCTGCAAGCCGTGCCGTCGGCCGGGGCCGGCGGCGGGGCGGGGGTGCCGGGCGGCGGGGTGCTGGCGGTCTTCGGACGGCTGCCGCTGGGGAGTTCGGGCGCACTGGCGATCCGTACGGCGAGGCTGGCCGAGTTGGGCGAGCCGACCGATGTCACGGTCTCCGCGGGCCAGTTGCTGGAGTCCGTCGACGAGCAGGCCGGCACCGTTCCGGTCCCCGCTGCCGTGACCGGGCCCGCCTGGGCCGGTCTGCTGCCGCCCCGGACCGGGTGGCAACTGCTGGCCGAGCCGCCCGCGTTGCGGGTCTTCCCCGAACTGATGGCGGCGGTGAGTGAGTTCAAGACGCGCAGCGAGGCGGTGCCCGAGCACCACCGGACCCGTGCCGTACTGGACGGGCTGGCCGACGAAATCTGGTCCCGTCCGCTGACGGCCGCGCCCGAGGTGCCGCTACGGGCGGTGCATGCCGCGTACGTGATGGGGTTCCTGCGCCCAGCCGTCCCGCTCGCCGTGCACCGGGCCGGGGCCTGGCTGAGGCTGAGCGCTCCGGCCGGGTCGGTGGCGGTGCGCACTGCCGCGGCGCCGGGCTCCGGGCTGGGCCTCAGCCCGCTGCACTGACGGGTCCTGTTCCTCGACTGACTGACCCTGTTGTCCGGGCCCGCCGGGGTTCGGCGGGTGCCGTTTGGGCTGCCGTCGGCGCACCGGACCCGCCAGGTGCTGCCGGGGTGCCGTCAGCCGGAGGTGTTGATCATCGACGCGGCGGCGTAGGCCAGGTAGTCCCACAGCTGGCGTTCGGCGTCGGCGGGGAGCCGCAGCTCGTCCACGGCCACCCGCATGTGCTTCAGCCAGGCGTCGTGAGCGGCCCGGTCCACCCGGAACGGCACGTGCCGCATCCGCAGTCGCGGGTGGCCGCGCTCGTTGCTGTAGGTGCGGGGGCCGCCCCAGTACTGCATCAGGAACAGGGCCAACCGCTCCTCGGCGGGGCCCAGGTCCTCCTCGGGGTACATCGGCCGCAGCAGTTCGTCCTCGGCGACGCCCTGGTAGAAGCGGTGCACCAGCCGCCGGAAGGTCGGCTCGCCGCCGACGGCGTCGTAAAAGGTCTCCTCGCTGAGCGTGCCACGTGGGGTGTCATTCACCCGACCATGGTCGCAGACAGCCGCAGGGGCCGTACACCGGCCTTTCGGCGTACGACCCCTGCGGGGTGGCCCGGGGCGGCCGGGAGCGTGCGGCTACGCGCAGTCCCAGCGGCCACGCGTGCCTCACTGGTCAAGCGCTGTCCCAGCGGCCACGCGTCGTCCAGACGACTACGCGTCGTCCCAGTTGAAGAAGCGGGACGCGATCAAGGACATCACGGCAGCGAAGGCGAGCAGGATGCCCATGGACGGGAGCACGTCCATCAGGCCGCCGCCCTTGCTCAGCACCGACTTGGCGGGCTCGATCATGTACCGCAGCGGCAGGGCGCGCGAGACGGTCTGCAGCCAGCCGGGCGCGACGTCCAGCGGGATGAACGCGCCGCCCAGGAAGGACATCGGCAGGACGATGATCTGGTTGATGCCGTTCGCCGCCTCCTCGGACTTGGCGATGGATCCGGTGACCAGACCGATCGACATGAACGCGATGGTGGCGCAGAGCACCAGCGGCACGATCAGCCACCAGTTGCCGGTCAGCTTCAGGCCGAAGTACGGCGTGGTGGCGACCAACAGGAAGAGCCCGGTCTGGGCCAGCGCCACCAGCACGCTGACGCAGACCCGGGCACCGACGATGGCCAGCGGCGAGACCGGGGTCAGCCGCAGCCGTCGCAGCACCCGCTTCTTGCGCCAGGTGACCAGGGTGAACGAGGACCCGTACACTGCGCCCATGGCGATCGCGTAGGCGAGCAGGCCGGGGGTGAGGAACTGGATCGTCTTGATCGAGTCGTCCTCGACCTGGCTGGCCGCCAGTGTGTAGGAGGGGGCCTTCCCGGAGGCGGCCTGGTTGGCCGACTCGACGACCGAGCTCAGGATGGCCTGCACACTGCCGGCCTTGACCTGGTCGGAGGCGCTGAAGCGGAGGACGACCTGTCCGTTCGGCCCGGACTCCACCAGGCCGTCCAGCTGGCCCTTGCGCACCTTCTCCAGCGCGGAGGCCTCGTCCGAGTACTTGGTGATCTTGAGGGTCTTGTCCAGCTGCGCGTGCACCTCGCTCGGCACCTGGTCGAGCAACTGCACCGCGCCGACCTGGGCGACCTTCACCTGAGGGGTGCTGGAGTTCTTGTAGAGGCTGCCGAAGAGCACCAGGAACAGCAGCGGGAGGACCAGCGTGAAGAACACGGTCCCGCGGTCCCGCAGGAAGCCGAGCAGCATCACCCTGGCGAGCCCCGCGAAGGCGCTCACCCGTTCCTGCTCCGCCGGCTGCCCTCCGGTCGGTGTCTGCTGTGCCGTGGCCGAGGTCGTGCTCATGCCCGGTACTCCCGTCCGGTCAGCTGGAGGAAGACGTCCTCCAGGGTGGCTCCGCGTACTTCCAGGCCGCGCAGGGCGTTCTGCTCCGCGAGCACCGACAGGACCGGCGCCGGGGCGCGGGTGGAGACGGACAGCGAGACCCCGTTGTCCTCCAGGTTGGCGATCTCGGCGTCGGCCGCGCCGAACAGCTCGCGCGCCCGCGCGGCGGTGAGCTGGCCGGACTCGACGCTCACCCGCACGGTGTCGTCGATCTCGCGGACCAGGGCAGCCGGGGCGCCGGTCTTCAGCACCTTGCCGTGGTCCATCACCGAGACCCGGTCGCAGAGCACCTCGGCCTCGTCCAGGTAGTGGGTGGTCAGGACGACCGTACGGCCCTCGGCGTTGATGTCTCGGAGCAGGTCCCAGAGGTTGCGGCGGGCCTGCGGGTCGAGGCCGGTGGTGGGCTCGTCCAGGAAGACCAGCTCCGGGTCGTGCGCCAACGCGCAGGCGATGGACAGGCGTTGGGCCTGGCCGCCGGACATCTTGTCGGTGAGGACGGAGGCGGAGTCGGTCAGTCCCACCCGCTCCAGCATCGCGTCGGCCCGCTTGGGACCCACCCCGTAGAAGGACGCGAAGGTTCGGATGGTCTCACGGGCGGTCAGTTTGTTGAAGAAGGCCGAGGCCTGGAACTGTACGCCGATGCGCGGCAGCAGTTTGCTGTTGCGCGGCCAGGGCGACACCCCCAGCAACTCGATACGGCCCTCGTCGGCCTCGCGGATACCCTCGAGGATTTCGAGGGTGGTGGTCTTCCCGGCCCCGTTCGGGCCGAGAATCCCGTAGAACTCGCCAGTCTCGACGGTGAGTGACACCCCGTCGACAGCCTGGACATCCCCGTACCGCTTCCGGATCCCGTCAGCGGATATAGCTGCAGTCATGTCCTGAACCCTAGAGGTCGAAGGGATTCCCGTGCAGGTCAGAGCAGCGTGCGTGGTGAAATTGTGACCGGGTGGGGCCCGTTGGAGGCGGGTCCCACCCGGCAGGGTGTCAACCTGACGCCGAGTCGATGAGACTGGTCGTCAGGAACGGTGCAGGGTGATGGTGGTCCAGGCGCCGACGTGGATGCGGTCACCGTCCGCCAGCGGGATCGCGGTGTGCGGCGGCACCGGGTCGGAGCTGCCGTTGACCGTGGTGCCGTTGGTGGAGTCCTGGTCCACCAGCACCCAGCTGCCGTCGTTCTGTTCGGCCAGCAGGGCGTGCTGGTGCGAGGCCCCCGGATCCTCCGGCGCGACCGACAGGTCGATCTCCGGGACGGTGCCCCGGTGCTGGCTGCGGCGCCCGATCCGCAGCTGGCCGCGGCCGGTCAGCGGGATCCGGCGCTCGGGGCAGTACGGCGGGAAGAACAGTCCGGCGGCCTCGGGGCCGCTGCGCGCCATCATGTCGGTGAAGTAGTCGCGGTCGGCGCTGACCACCGCTATCCAGGTGGCACGTGCGGGCGGCTGCTGCTGCGGCGCGGAGGGTGCGTTCGCGGGCGGCGCGAGGCGGAACGACGTCCCGAACTCGTCGCCCGGAGCCGTCGGCCCGGGCTGCGCGTAGACCGGGCCGGTCCGCTCGAAGGCGTCCGGATCCGGGAACGCCGAGGCCTGCTCGTACGTCTGCCCGCCCTCGTACGGCGCGGCCTTGGCGAACGGGTCCGCCTTGGCGAACGGGTCCTGTGGGTACGGGGCGGCGTTCTCGTACGGCGCGGCCTGCGGCTGGGCGTACGGATCGCGCCGCGCGTACGGGTCGCCACCCTCGAACGGTGCCGGGCCGGGCGCGGGGAACGGCGGGGGCTCCGGTGCCGGCGCGGGCGGCGGGGTCGGCGGCTGGTACGGGCTGGGGGCGGGGCCCGGCGGCGGCGCGGGCGGCTGGTACGGCGCGGGCGCCGGCGGCGGGTAGCCGTAACCGCCGCCCTGGGCCGGGCCGGCCGGCGGAGCCGGGGGTTGTTGGTGGCCCGAGGGAGCGGAGAGGTCGTAGTCGTACCCGCACTCCTCGCAGTACCGCCCGGTCTGCGGGGTGCGGCAGATCGGGCAGGTGACCAGCGGGGCCGTCGGCTCGTGCGGGGCGGCGAAGGGCGGCGGTGCCATCGGCAGCCGTGGGGGAGCCGGCGGGACGGGCCCGCCGGCCGGCGCGCGCATCGGGCGGCCACCGGGCGGCGCCCCGTGCGGAGCGGCCGAACCGGGCATGCCGGATGGCCCGGGCATGCCCGGACCGCCGAACGGGGCCGAGCCCGGGACGGCCACGCCCGGCGGCGGGGTCATCGGGAAGCCGCAGAAGTCGCACCAGTCCTCGGCCTGCGACTCATGGCCCCTCGGGCAGATCGGCATCAGTTCCCCCACATTCCGGCAGGTCCGCCACGCTCGGCTGAACCGGTCATTTCTTCACCCGTACCGTCTTCGTCGACCGGGTCTCAAGAGTCATTGAGTCGGCCTCGCTCACGTTCTTACGGAACCGAACCGTACCCTCCTTCGCGTCCACTACGTCGACCACCTTCTGCAACAGCTTGAACGTGCCCTCGTTGCCGGTCTCGTGGGCGAGCCGCACGGCGATGCCCAACTTCGCGGTGGCACGGTCCACATCCCCCGCCCGGTGCGCGGCCATCCCTTCCTGGACGGCCGCGGAGAGCTCGGCCTGGCCGGTGTAGTGGGCCACCTGCGGGCTGATCCGGGTGGAGGAGACCAGGTCATCGGTCCAGATCGCCCGGACCAGGCCCTGGGAGAGCACCTCGGAGTTGCCGTCGGGCCGAGGGAGGACCAGGCTGATCCGGGCTGCGAGCATCTCGTTGCCGACCGGGGCGTTCGGGACCTCGACGCAGACGTGGTAGTCGCGGCTCTCGTCGCCCCAGGAGCCGGTGGGGTAGTCGCCGGCGCGCGGCCCGGCCTCCGCCCGGCGCCCGGTCAGGTCCTCGACCGTCGGGGCGACCTGCTTGACGTACTTGACCACCGCGTTGGCCGGGGTCCACAACCGCAGTGCCACGTCGGCGACCTGTTTGCCCATGGTCTTCTCCATCATGCTGCGGAAGTCCTCGGCCAGGCCGGAGGGCTCCGCGACGATGTCCACCGTGCCGAGCAGGGCGGAGGAGATCCGGCGCAGCTCGTCGATCTCCCAGTCGGTGCCGACGCCGCGGCAGTCCACCGTGAACCTGCCGGTGACCTCGTCCAGGACGCGCTGCAGTTCGCGGGGCTTCTCGTGCTCGTTGCGGCCGTCGGTGAGCAGGATGCCGTGCCGGATGGCGATGTCGGGCCGGGTCTCGAAGAGCCGGTCCGCCAGCGAAAGCCAGGTCCCGATCGCGGTGCCGCCGGCCGGGTTGAGCTTGCGCAGGGCCTGCTTGGCCTGCTCACGGGTGGCCTGGCCGGCGACGGCCAGCCGCCCCTCGCCCGGGTAGACCTCGACGGCCTCGTGGGTGCCCTTGACAACGGCGAAGGCGACGCCGTCCCGCAGGGCATCGATCGCCACGGCGGTGGCCTCGCGGGCGTTGCGCATCTTCGTGGGCGGGTAGTCCATCGAACCCGAGCAGTCGACCATGATCACCACCGCCGAGTCCGCGCCCCGCGCGCCGTCGGTGGACGGCAGCCCGGCCGCGGTGCCGGTGGCGGTGACGGTGACGATCGCGTTCACCTCGCGAGCACCGTCGGCCAGGTACTCGTTCTGGAAGATGTCGACGCTGAAACCCGGGTGCGAGTTGGACTGGGTGGCCATCGCTGCTCCTGTCGAACGTTGAGTGAAGTAGAGCGGTGAGTGAGCCGGGGGAGACGGTGGTGCGGGTACGGATCGGCCTGATGGGGCGTCAGGGCCTGGTGGTGGCTGCCGGGGAGGGCTGGTCCGGCAGGGTCCGGAAGGGCTGGAAGTCCACCAGCGTGGGAGCGGGCTCGATGGCGGGCGGGTCGATCGGGAGGACGGCGACGGTGATGTTGTCGTGTCCGCCGGCGGCGACCGCGAACCTCACCAGCGCCTGCGCGGCTGCCAGCGGTTCGGTGCGGGCGTCGGCGCGGACGAAGGAGGCCAGGTCGGTGGCGGCCTCGGCGTAGTTCCACAGGCCGTCGGTGCAGATCAGCAGCACACCGGGGACGTGCGGGGTGAAGCCGACGGTGTGCGGTTCGAGCTCCTCCGCGTCCGCGCCGAGCCAGCCGGTGATGGCGTGCGCGCGCGGGTCGGCGTACGCCTCGGTCTCGCTCATCAGCCCGGCGGCGACCATCCTGGCGGCCCAGGAGTCGTCCTCGGTGAGCCGGTACGGGACGGCGGCGACCCGGTCGTCCGGGATCCAGTACGCCCGGGTGTCGCCGACCCAGCCGATGGTGACCCGTCCGCCGGCCGCGATCGCGCTGACGTAGGTGCAGGCTGGCGCGTTGAGGCTGCCACCCGGCGTGAGCGTTCCGTCCTGCGCCAGCTCGGAGACGGCGCGCGCCGCCGTCTCGATGGCGGCGCGCATCGCAGCCTCGGGCTCCTCGCCGTGCTCCAGGGCGGTCAGCAGGGACTCGGAGGCGGCGTCGACGGCGGCCTTCGACGCATCGTCGGGCCGGGCGGAGGAGGAGACGCCGTCGCAGACCACCGCGACCACGGCCGGCTCGCCGCCGGGCAGTGAGGTGGCGGCCACGGTGAACGCGTCCTCGTTGCGGTGGTGGCGCAGACCGCGGTCGGTGACGCCGGCGACGCCGGTGACCGAGCGCTCCTGGTGGTCGCGCGGTCGGGGCTGCACGCCGCCGCAGGACTCGCAGTACCCGTCGGGGGCGACCTCGGCGGCACCGCAGTGCACACAGGCCGACGACGCGCCGGCCACGGGGCCCGCGCCGGCTTCGGGACCGGCGGGGGGCTCCGGTTCGGCCGGGGGCTCCGGTTCGTTCAGGTCCCGGCCGCAGGCGCCGCAGAAGACGTCCTCCACCTCCAGCGGTTCGGCACAGCTCGGGCACACGGTCTGCTGCGGCATCGCACTCACACCCACGTCCGGGGACGGGCCCGGTTCGCCCGTTCCACCATCTCGATCCTGGTCTCGGTCCGGTCGGACAACCGGGCCAGCACTCGGTAGGAGTGTTCCAGAGCGAAGCGCAGTTCCCGTTCACCGGTCGAATGTCCGAGTACCCGAACGGCGGCGTCCGGGCCCGCCCCCGGCCGCCCGGCCAGCACCCAGGCCAACGCGCTGTCGAGCACCTCGATCGCCAGTTCCTCGCTCCGCCGGGCGTCCAGGGTGAGCCCGGCCAGTTGCTCGGAGCAGCGGACCAGGTCGGGACCGAGCGGATCACCCGCTGCCCGGCCGCGCAGCCGGGCCCGGACGGCGCCGATCCGGGCGGCGGTGTAGTGCGTCGACACCTCGGGCACCGCCTCCAGCGCCCGCACCGCGCCCGGCCGGTCGCCGGCGGCCAGCCGGACCCGGGCCAGGCCGAAGGCGGCACTGACGTAGGCCGGGTCGGTGCTGCCGACCAGTCGGTAGAACTCGGCCGCGTCCTCGCCCGAGCCGGCCAGTTCGGCGCAGACGGCCAGGGCCAGCTTGGGCGCGGCCTCGCCGGGGAACGCGTCGTAGACGGCGTCGAAGGCCTCGGCCGCCTCGGCGATCCGGGCCGGCCGGGAGGCAGGGTCCGGTGCGGGGATCACCAGCGCCGCCAGCCCCCGGTACCAGACCGTCCGCCAGTCGTCCGGGTACTCCTGCGCCAGGGCGTGCAGAGCGGCGTCCACCGCGGCGTCGTCCCGCAGCTCCAGGTGGGCGCGCAGTTCGCGCAGCCGCAGCTCGACCGAGGGGACCGGTGCGGCGGCGAGGGCGGCCAGCGCCTCGGCGGGCGAGCCGGCGACCAGGGTGGCGAGGAATCCGGCGCCCGGGTCGCCTGGGTCGACCCGGGGTACCGGCAGGGCCAGCGCGGCGGCCGCAGCGTCCAGCGGCTCGGTGGTCAACTCGGTGTCCACCACCCGCAGTTCGGGGCCGAACAGGGTGGAGGCGGCGGGCCTGGCCCGCCCGTCCTGCAGGCTCAGCACCTCGCGCAGCACGCCCGTCAGCTGGTCGGCCATCTCCTCGGCGGAGGCGAATCGGCGGGCCGGGTCCGGATCGGTGGCTCGGACCAGGAGGCGGTAGTACGACTCGTACCGGTCGAAGACCGGGACCTGCTCGGGGTCGGGCAGGTCGTAGCGGTAGGCGGTCGAGTAGCCCTGGAAGTCGAAGGTGAGCACGGCCAGGGTGCGCGCCACGGTGTAGAGGTCGGAGGCGGGGGAGGGGCCGTGGGTGGCGATCTCCGGGGCTTGGTAGCCGACCGTGCCGTAGATCGGGCCCTCGTCGTCGAAGCGGCGGACGGCGCCCATGTCGATGATCTTGAGCGAGTCCTCGGCCTGTATCACGTTGTCGATCTTGAAGTCGCAGTAGACCAGCCCCCGGCTGTGCAGGTAGCCCAACGCGGGCAGCGCCTCCAGCGCGTACGCGATGGCCTGCTCCACCGGCAGCGGATCGCGGCGGCCGTCGGGGGTGCGGCGCCCGCCCGCGATGTCCTTGAGCGACTTGCCGCCGACGTACTCCATCACGATGTAGCCGTCGGTGGAGCCGGTGCGCAGATCGGGGTGCTCGACGAAGTTGATGATGCGGACGATGTTCGGGTGGTCCACCTCGGCCAGGAAGCGGCGCTCCGCTATCGCCACCGCCAGCGCGTCCTCGTCGCCGGTGTCCAGCAGGCCCTTGAGCACCACCCATCGGTCGCTGACCCGCCGGTCCACCGCCAGGTAGATCCAGCCGAGACCGCCGTGGGCCAGGCAGCCGAGCACCTCGTACTGGCCGCCGACCAGGTCGCCGCGGACCAGCTTGGGCGTGAACGAGTACGGCGTGCCGCACTTGGTGCAGAAGCCCTCGGGCCGGCCGGGCCGGCCGTTCTTCTCCCGGCCCACCGGGGTGTCGCACTTGCTGCAGAACCGCTTGTGCTCGGGCACCTGCGGGTCCGTCAGCACGGCCGCCGCCGGGTCGGGTCGGGGCACCGCAGGCACTGTCACCAGGCCGGCGCCCAGGTTGCCGCGCCGTGCCGTACCCGTGCTGCCGCCCTTGCTGCTGCGGACCGAGAGCGAACGGCCGCTGCCGGTACGGGTGGAGCGGTGCGAACGGGAACGGCCCGACATGGTCCGCGCCGAGCGGCTGGAGTCCGGGGAGGCCGTGCGGGCCGACGGCAGGTACGGCTGGGTCGGGGGGAGCGTCTCCAGCGGGGCCAGGCCGCACTCGTCGCAGTAGCCGTCCGCGTCGATCGTCCCGGTGCACTCGCCCCTGGCGCACCCGTCACCCGGGCCCGCCCGCCGGGCCGGAGCGGGCCCGGCGCCGGTGGAGGTGGCCGCGGCGGCACCCGCCGCGGGGGCGAGCCCGCACTCGTCGCAGTAGCCGTCCGCGTCGATCGTCCCCGAGCCGGAGCACTCCGGCCGTACACATGCCTCGCCCATGGATCTCATGCCCCCCGTTCGTCCTGGTACCCGATCGCCGGTCGGTCAACCGGCCCGCCCGCCTCGGGCCGCGGCGCCGGCGGCCGGGCGGGTCTTATCGACTGCTGGAAGCGGTTCACCGCCTCCGCCGCCGCCCGCAGGTCGCACGGCGCGCTCCACAGCAGCCAGCGGGCCTTCTCGAAGCGCTCGACCACCTCCGGGTCCTCGGCCAGTCCGAGCCGGGCGGCCATCGCCTTGTACGCCTCCAGCCGCCCGCGCAACTCGGCCCGGAGCGCAAGCGGTTGGGCGACCTCGGTGAGTGACTGCCGGGCCCGGGCGAGCTCCTTGGTGGCGGCGTCCTCCAGGGTGTCCAGCAGGGGTGCCAGTCGGTGCCACTGGCCGGTCTGCTGCAACTCCACTGCCTGGACGATCCGTTCACGCAGTGCCGAGGCGGGCCCCGGCACGGCCGGCACCTCGGTCGCGGCGATCTTCGCCAGCACCTCGCCGCGGGCCCGGCGGGCCTCGGCAAGTGTGGCATCGGCGCGTTGCAGCAGGTCGCCGACCTGCTGCAACCGCTCATGGGCCTCGTCCCGCAGTCGGAGCAGCCCCTCCAGCTCGACCCGGATGTCGTCCAGGCCGCGCCCGGCCCGGTCGAAGCGCTCGGTGTCGACCACACCCGCGGCCGGGGCGAACGGGCCGGCCCCGGTGGGGGTGTCGCCGGCACGCTGCGCCGGCACCCGGGCCGGACGCCAGAGCGCCAGCGGGTCGGCCAGCACCTCGGCCCGCAGTGTCGTCAACTCCTCGGCCAGACCGGCCAGATCGTCGCCGAGCGGATGGCTGCCCGGGCGGACGCCGACCGAGACGGCGAGCATCTGCACCCGGCCCAGCTCGACCAGCAGCAGGTCTATCCGGGCGGGCAGCGCGGACCAGACCGCGTCGGCGGCGTTCACCACCTCGAGCACGGTGGCGTACCAGGCGTTCATCCGCTCCATCAGCTCGTCCAGGCTGATCCGCTCCACCAGCCGGGCCGGCCCGGGGCCCGCCGCCTCCGGCAGCCGGCCACCGGGGACGGTCACGGCCGGGCCGCCGAGCAGCTCGCTCAGCTCGGCCAGTTCGGCGCTACCCGGACGGTTGCGGCGGGAGCGGACCGCCCGGGCGGAGGCCAGCGCCTCCGAGTGGCGGTCGAACAGCTCCCAGAGCAGCGTCAGGGCCTGCGCGGCGACGGACCAGCGCTCCTCGGTGCGCCCGCTCAGCGCGGCGCCCTCCAGCAGCCGGCGGCCCTGGTGGTCCTGCAGGGCCAGCAGCGCCGCCTCCACGGCATCGCGCTCGGCACCGAGCCGCGCCAGGGCGCGGTCCACCTCCTCCCGGTTCATCACCGGGCCAGCAGATCCTGCCAATGCTCCGTCCTTCCTTCGTCCGTACGTCCAGCTCCGATGGCCGCCACTATTCCGGACGGGTCACCTGAGGTACGCGGCCGGGTCGGCCCCCATGCTCCCGGCCAGCCAGTGGTCGTAGCTCGCCCGCCAGCCGCCGTCCGCCCGGTAGTTCACCAGCACCTGGTTCACCCGCGCCACCAGGTCGGTGTCCTCCTTCCGCATCGCGATGCCCATGTGGGCGAAGGCGATCTGCTCGCCGGCCTGCTCGACCGTCGGGTCCTGTGCGGCCTGGGCGGCCGCCAGCGCGGTGTCGGTGAGCGTGGCGTCCACCTGTCCCAGCTGCATCAGCACCAGGCAGTCCAGCTGGTTCTCCACCACCCTGATGCCGGCCGTCCCGTAGGGGTTCCGGTTCCCTCCGGGACTGAGCACCGCCTGCGAGGACGACTGGTCGGCCACGCAGGCGCGGCTGCCCCTGAGCCCCTGCGCCAGGCTGGTGACCTTGGCCGCCTTCGGTACCACCAGCCGCTGGCCGGAGGCGAAGTACGGGGCGGAGAAGGCGATCTCCTGCCACCGCTCACAGGTGATCGTCATCGTACGGGCGATGAGATCGACCTGGCCGTTCTTGACGGCTTCCATACGCTTGGCCGTCGGCACGGTCCGATAGGTCACCTTGTCCGGATCGCCGAGCAGCGCCTTGGCCACCGCTCGCGCCAGGTCGATGTCGAAGCCCTCGATCCGGCCGGTCTGCGGGTTGCGGTAGCCCCAGTGGTAGCTGTTCTGGTCCACTCCGACGATCAGGGTGCCGCGCTGCTTGATCTGCTGGACCTTGGGCCCGCTCTCGCTGCGGCTCGGCGCCGGCGTGCGGTCCTCGCAGCCGCCCGCCGAGGCCGGGGCGGCCTGCGGCGGGACGGCCTCGGGCCGCTGCACCGCCGTGCGGACGGGCGCCCCCGGACCGCCCGCGCCGCCCGCGCCGAGCAGCCAGGCCGCCAGTACGGCAACGCCGCCCAGTCGTGCGGTACGTGCCACTGTGCTACGCATCGTCAGCCCCCTCACCGGTACTCGGCCAGCCGGCGGCCGAGGCCGCGGAGCACCCCGGCCGCCGCCAGCACGGCCAGGACCGCGGACCCCGCCGCCACCGCGTCCAGCACCCCGTCGGTGCCCTTGGCCGAGTGGGTGAACGCCGCCTGCTCCGCCGTCGCCGCCCGGGCCAACTGCTGGTCCAGGGCGGTGAAGGCGCTCTCCGCGGAGGCATCGGTGCCGCCGACCGTGGCGTGCAGTGCGGCGTCGTAGTCGCCCTGTTCGTTGCTCCTGGCGGCGGTCCTGTGCCGGTCGTCCCAGGCGGCGAAGAGCGTCTGGGCCTCGGCCAGGGCCGCAGCCGCCTCGCCGGGCGCGCCCGAGCGGGCCCGGGCGAGGGTGCCGCCACTTCGCCCGCCGCCGTTCACGCCGTCCGCGGCGGGCGGGCCGGCCAGCGAGGCGGTCAGCGCGGACCACTGCCTGGTGTAGGTGCCGGAGGCGCCCCGGGCGACCAGGTCCAGGTTCTCCGCCGTGTGCGACTGGAGGGCCTCGATCCTGGCCTGGTCGAGCGTGCGCAGCGGGACGGCGCCGTTCGCCCGGCTGTCCGCCAGCCCGGACCGGGCGGACAGGCTGCCCGCCGTCAGCCAGGCCAGCGCGGCCAGCACGGCGGCACTCGCGCCGAGCAAACCCGGGTTGAACACCCGGTTGGTCCGGCGCAGCAGCAGCACCTGGCAGCGGACCAGTACCACGAGCGTCAGCAGTCCGAGCGCCAGGGCCGCCCACGGGAACGAGTCGGCGGCACGGTAGTCACCGTCCAGCCGCCCGGCCTCCACCGCCGCGAGGTGCTGGGCGGCGGGCAGCATGGTGTCCTGCATCCGGCCGGACGCGTAGCGCAGATACGCTCCGCCGAGCGGCAGGCCCTGCCGGTCGTCCGCCCCGGCGGTCTCCACCAGGCCCGCGTACTGCGGGAGTTGCCGGTTCAGGGTGGCGACCCACTGCTGGGCCTCGGAGGAGGAGCCGGCCCGGGCGGCGGCCTCGGCGAGCAGCCGGGCGGCGGTGTCCAGGTCGCCGTGGTAGCGGTCGCGGACGGCCTGCGGCGCGTCGCCCGCGAGCAGGAAGGCGGACGCGGCGGTGGCGTCGGCGTCGGCGAGCGAGCGGTAGATCTCGGCGGCGTTCTGGCTCAGCGGCTGACTGTGCGACACCACCTGGCCGGCCGCGCGGGCCCGGGCGGCGGCCTGCCAGGCCGTCAGCGCGCCGAAGGCCAGTACCAGGGCGGTCAACAGGACGGCGGCGGTGCGCAGTCGGGCGGGCGCGGTCCGGGTGGCGCGGCGCGGCCACGCCATGGCGCGCCGGACCACGGGCGGGACGGGCGCCGCCGCCGGTCCGGGTACCGGAGCCACCACCGGTCCGGGTGCTGCTCTCGCGGTCTGCGCCGGTGCTGCCACCTGCCCCACCCTCCCCCCAAGGGCGGCCCCGCCTCACCGGAGCCCGCCATTGCCAAGCAGTATGGCCACGGCCCCGGGCGGCCACACGCGAGTTGTGCGCCTCTTGAGCTTCGCCTGTTCCCAACTCCCGTGCCCCGTCCGGCCGGAGCCCCCGGTGGTGCCCGGCGGCCGGCGGCGCGGATGCACCCTAAGCGGTGACCGGGCACGGCGGGTACGGCCGTGCGGAACCGGTACCGGGTCGGGACGGCCCTGGTGCCTGACCGGCACCTGCCGGGGCGTGGAGGGGGCGCCTACCATGGACCGTATGCGTCTGCTTGGAACGATCACTCCCGACCGTCCGCTGCTCGTCGTCGCCGTCCAGGAGGAGGCCGTCCACCTCGACGACAGCTTCCCCGTGCTGCTCACCGGCATGGGGAAGGTCAACGCGGCCGCTTCGCTGGCCACCGTGTTGGCCCGGGGCGAGGTCCCGTCCGAGATCGTCAACCTGGGTACCGCCGGCGCGCTGCGGCCCGGCTGGTTCGGCACCCACCAGGTGGCGCAGGTGATCCAGCACGACATCGACACCCCGGCGCTCCACGCGCTCAGCGGCCGGCTCTACGGCGCGCCGATCACGGTGAGTGGGACCCCCGGGCCGGTGCTGGCCACCGGTGACCTGTTCGTCTCCGACCCCGGGGCCCGCGACCGGCTGGCCGAGCGCGCCGACCTGGTCGACATGGAGGGTTACGCGCTCGCTACCGTCGCCCAGCGCGCGGGGGTGCCGATCCGCCTGATCAAGCACGTCAGCGACGAGGCCGACGAGGGGGCCGCCCGCAGCTGGCGGGAGTCGGTGGACGGCTGCGCCAAGGTCCTGGCGGAGTGGGTGCGCACCGAGCTCCGGTGAGCGTACGGGACGGGTGGGCGCTGAACGGCGGGTGCGCGCGGGCGCTGCCGCGCGCACAACCCGAGTGCGCGCCGTGTCCACCCGGGGCGCGGGGGTGCCGGGGTGTAACTATGACCCATGTCCTTCCGGCTGTGGTCGCATCTCCGCCGGTCGCTGCTGCTGATTCCCTTCGGGCTGATCGTGGTGGTCTGTGTCGTGGACATCCTGGCCCCGCCCGACGTCCATCTGGGGCCACTGCTGGTGGCGGCCCCGGCGATCACGGCGTCGTTCGCCCGGGCCCGGGGGACGGCGCTGGTCGCTGTGCTCGCGGTGCTCGGCCAGGTCGCGATCGGTGTCCAGCGGAGCGTGATCGGCACCGAGAACATCCAGGTGCAGATCGCCGCACTGGTGGTCGTCTCCGCCCTGGTGGTGGTCTTCACCCTGGTACGGGAGCGGCACTCGCGTGAGCTGACGAAGGTGCGGTCGGTGGCGGCGGCGGCCCAGAAGGTGCTGCTGCAGCCGCTGCCGGGCCGGGCGGGCCCGCTCCAGATCGCCTCGCTGTACCTTCCCGCCGAGGCCGAGGCGCAGATGGGCGGCGATCTGTACGCGGCGGCCCGCAGGACGGGCGGTACCCGGATGATCATCGGTGACGTCCGCGGCAAGGGCCTCGCCGCCATCAACCTGGCGTCGTTGGTGCTCGGCGCCTTCCGCGCCGCCGCCCACCGGCAGGCCACCCTGACCAATCTGGGGATCCATCTCGACGGTGCCGTCCACTGGGATGCCGTCCAGTGGCGGGACGCCGGCCCCGACCACGAGCCGTCCGAGCACAGCGAGTCGTTCGTGACGGCCATGGTGCTCGACATCCCCGACGACGAACCGCTGGTCCACCTGGTCGACTGCGGCCATCCGCCGGCCCTGCTGGTGCGGGACGGCCGCACGAGCGAGCTGAGGGCGCCGTCCTCACTGCCGCTGGGACTGGGTATCGCCCTCGGCCTCGCCGAGTTCGAGCCGGTGACCTTCGGATTCGGTCCGGGCGACCTGCTGTTGCTGTACACGGACGGTGTGATCGAGGCACGCGACGAGGCGGGTGCCTTCTACCCGCTCGCCGAGCGGGCGGCGGCGTGGTCGGGCGACGAACCGGAGGACCTGCTGCGGTACCTGAGGGACGGTCTGCTCGCGCACGTCCAGGGAAGGCTGGGCGACGACGCGGCCATGGTCGCCATCCGCCGGACGGCCGCTCCGCCCGCCGAGGGTGCCGTCTTCTAAAGTGCGGCGCATGGGACTTCTCAAGCTGATCCGGGACAACGACGACGTCGCCGGTTTCCTCTGCTGGCCGGGCGAGTTCGACATCGCCTACTACGACCACGTGGAGGAGGTCCGGCTGGCCTCCGGCGAGGCGCTGGAGGGCATCGCGAAGGACGGCGCGGGCGGCACGTACTTCTTCTGCGGCGAGGGCGGCGAGGAACGCCCGATCCTCTACGCCGACTCCGAGGGCGGGGCCACGCTGCTCGCCGCCGGCCTCCCCGAACTGCTCCGGCTGCTGATCGGCGCCCCGCACTGGCAGAGCTGCCTGGACGAGAGTCTGGAACGGACCCTCGCCCAGGACGAGGAGGCGCTGGAGGAACTGCTGGAGTACCACCCCGACTTCGACGCCGACCAGGCCGCCACCGCGGCGGCGCTCGGCCTGCCGGTGCTGGACCGGACCGAGCTGCTGACCAGGCTGTACGAGGTCGCCACCGGCCCGGGGCGGGAGTACGTGCTGCTCAACGCCGAGGAGGGGACGGCCTACCGCTTCCTCTGGGCGCCGCGGGAAAACGACTTGCCGTGACCACGGGCCGGTGCTGGAGTACCGGCTGATGGACAGTGAGACGTTGCTGGCGGCCTTCGACCGGCAGATGAGGCGAGACGCCGTACCCGACGGGCCCGGGGCCGTGGTCGAACGGGTGGACGGCGTGGTGCGGCAGACCGGTGCGCGACACGCGTGGAACGGTGTGCTCTGGTCGGGGCTGGACGAGGAGACCGCCGACGCGGCGATCGCGGCGCAGCTGCGGCACTTCGGCGCGCTGGGCGTGGAGTTCGAATGGAAGCTCTACTCGCACGACCGGCCCGCCGACCTGGGTGGCCGGCTGCGGGCGGCCGGGTTCGTGCCGGAACCCGCGGAGACGCTGCTGGTGGCGCCGGTCGAGGCGCTGTCCACCGAGGCCGAACCGCCGGGCGGGGTACGCCTGGTGCCGGTGACCGACGAGGCCGGGATCGACCTGGTGAAGGACGTGCACGAGCGGGTCTTCGGCACGGACGGCTCCCGGCTGCGGCAGCGGCTGCTCGACCGGCTGGCCGTGGACCCGGAGTCGCTCATCGTGGTCCTGGCCATGGCGGGCGAGCAGCCGGTGTGCGCGGCGCGGCTCGAGTTCAACCCGGGCACCGAGTTCGCCGGGTTGTGGGGCGGCGGCACCCTCGCCGAGTGGCGCGGCCGGGGCATCTACCGGGCCATGGTCGCCCACCGCGCCCGCCTCGCCGCCGAGCGCGGCTACCGCTACCTCCAGGTCGACGCCTCCGACCAGAGCCGCCCGATCCTGAAGCGGCTGGGCTTCGTCGAGCTGGGCACCACCACCCCGTACCTCCACCAACCCCGGTAGGGCCGTTGGACCGACCGGCAGCAGGGCCCGCGGCGCTCCCTGCTGCCGGCCGGTATCACTCGGGCGCGCCCGCCGCCAGCACGTCCTTGGTGGTGACCACCTTGGCGAACCGCATGCTGTGCAGCGTCGCGGCGGTGGCGCGGGCGAGGTCGGCGGCGGGGATCTTCCCGCCGTCCGGGCCCGCCATGTCGAAGGTGTGCATGGCGTCGATCGGGAAGACCACGTCGTAGCCGAGGTTGCCGCCCATCCGGGCGGTGGTCTCGTTGCAGACGTTGGTCATGATGCCGACCGTCACCAACTGGGTGGCACCGCGCTGTTGGAGCCACTCGTGCAGGTCTGGGGTGCCGTAGAAGGCGCTGTTCACGGTCTTGGTGATGTGCAGGTCCCGGCTGGCCGCGGCCACGAAGGGCTTGAGCTCGTACCCCGGGGTGCCGCGGTCCAGGGTGCCGCCCGTCGTCTCGTGCTGCACGACCACGACTGGGCGGCCGGTGGAGTGCCAGAGGTCCAGCAGCTCGGCGATCCGCTGCTCGGCCTCGGGATTGTCCCGGGCACCGAGGACGGGATCCTCGAAACCCTGCTGGACGTCGATCACGATCAGCACGGCGTCGTCGGTGAGGCGGAGCGGGGCGCCGAAGGGAGCGGTGTTCGTCATGGCTTCAGCATGCGGCCCGGGGCGGCGGCGCGGTGAGAGGCGGGAGCGCCGATGATCGATAGATTTCTGCCATGAGTGCTGTGGTCGGCCCGTTCGCCATGCGTGCGGTGGGGTGCCTGCTCTTCGACGGCGTACGGGCCTTCGACTACGCCGTGATCGGCGAGGTCTGGGCCAACCGGAACACCCGGCCCGGGGTACCCCCCTTCGAGCTGCGGGTCTGCGGGCCCGAGGGCGTACGGGTGCGGCTCGGCGGCGGATTGGAGCGGCTGCCCGACCACGGGCTGGACGCGCTCGCCGACTGCGACCTGGTCCTGGTGCCCGGAGTAGAGGAACCGACGGCGCCGCGCGACCCCGGGATCCTGGACGCGCTGCGGGCCGCCCACGCGTGCGGCGTGCCGATCGCCTCGCTCTGTGCCGGGGCCTTCGTCCTGGCCGAGGCCGGACTGCTGGACGGCCGCCGCGCCACCACCCACTGGGCGCTGGCGCCCGAACTCGCCCGCCGCCACCCGGCGGTGGAGGTGGACCCGGAAGTGCTGTTCACCGGCGACGGCGAGATCTGGACCTCGGCCGGGGTCGCCGCCGGGATCGACCTCTGCCTGCACCTGGTCCGCTCGGCACACGGCCAGCAGGCGGCGGCGGAGATCGCCCGGGCGATGGTCACCGCGCCGTTCCGGTCCGGTGGGCAGGCCCAGTTCATCCCCTCGCCGGTACCCGAGGGCGGCGCCGACGGCGACCCGTTGGCGGCGGTCCGGGCCACCGTGCTCGGCGCCCTCGAAGTTCCCTGGACCGTAGGTGAGTTGGCGAAGCTGGCGGCCATGTCCGACCGCTCCTTCGCCCGTAACTTCACCGCCGCCACCGGGACTCCGCCCCTGCGCTGGCTGCTGGAGCAACGCGTCCTGGCGGCCCAGCGCCTGCTGGAGGAGACGGACCTGCCGGTGGACGAGATCGCGACCCGCTGCGGCTTCGGCTCGGCGGTCTCGCTGCGCCCCGCCTTCGTCCGCCGGATCGGCGTCGCCCCGCGCGACTACCGCCGGGCCTTCCGCGGCCGCGGCCCGGGGTGAGCCCGCCGGGGCGCGGCGAACCGCACGGCCGGCCGGGTCACCTGGCCCGCGGAGACCGGTGCGCCCGTACCCGCCCGGGTGTCGTGCGCCCAGGGCGCGGCGACCAGGACCACACCGGCCGGGCCGAGCGCCATGCCGGCTGACCGGGCGGCGTCCGTCAGCGCCTCCAGGGCGGAGGCGATCTCCGGGGCGGCCGGGGTCGAGGACCGTCGGCCGCGCGCCGGGTGCGGGGTCGGGCGCGCGCCGGGCACCCGACCGGTGATCGGGTGCCCCGGGGCGCCGCGGTACCGCCGGACGGGTCCGGTCGTCGTGAGGTCCGGTTGCCGGCCGCGGCCTCAGGCAGCCGCCTCGTGGTGGGCGGCGTAGGCGGCGCGCAGGCGGCGTTCGGCGGCCGGGCCGCCGCCGATCCTGCCCGCGGCGAGCTGGTCCAGGCCGAGCAGGGCGGCGCCGAGGACCGGCGGGGCGACCACGACCCGGGGCTCGGCCAGCGGCGCGGAAGCGGCCAGCCGGGCGGTGACGTTGTCGATCAGCAGGGGCTGGCGGGCGGCCAGTACTCCGCCGCCGAGCACCACCGGTGTCGGCCGGTCCAGCAGGTTCAGCCGGCGCATGGCGACCAGCGCGAGGCCGGCGATCTCGCAGGCCTGACGGTCGATCAGGCGCAGCGCGATGGTGTCACCCGCCTCCGCGACCTGGAACAGCACCCGGGAGAGCTCGTGCAGCCGGGTCCGTTCCAGCTGCCCGAGGTGGATCGCCTCCGCCACCGCGGTCGCGCTCGGCAACCCGAAGTGCGCGGCGATGGCGGAGGCGAGCGCGGTGGCGGGGCCGCGGCCGTCCTCGGCGCGGGCGGCGTGCCACATCGACTCGGCGGCCAGCCCCCCGCCACCGCCCCAGTCGCCGGTGAGCCGGCCGAGGGCGGGGAAGCGCGCGGTACGGCCGTCGGGCAGCAGTCCGACGCAGTTGATGCCGGCGCCGCAGACCACCGCGACCCCGCGCGGCCCGTCCGTGCCGGCCCGCAGCAGCCCGAAGGTGTCGTTGGCGACGGCGCTGCCCAGCCCCCACGACCGGGCGGCGACCGCGGCCTGGAGCTGCTGCTCCTCGACGGGCAGGTCGGCGTTGGCGAGGCAGGCGCTGACGTGGGTGGTGAGCACCCCGTCGGCGGGTCTGAGGCCCGCCTCGGCGGCCGCCGCCTCGACCAGCGGGGCCAGCCCGGCGATGGCCTGCTCGGCGCCGTCCAGCTGCGGCTGGAAACCGCCGCCGCGCGCCGAGCCGTACACCGTGCCGTCGGCGCCGACCAGGGCGACATCGGTCTTGCTGTTGCCGGCGTCGATGGCGAGCACGCCGGGAAGCTGCTCGGCCTGCTGCCGGTCCATCGGTTGGTCCATCAGTCCTCGTTCCAGGTCCTGTCCGGCCGCCTCGGGCAGCCGGCCGCGCCCTCAGGGGCCCGGCCGGTGTCGCATGAGACCGTCCGGGATGGTTCAGGCCCAGCTCAGGTGGGCGTGGTTGTGCGCCAGCAGCTGGTCGGTCAGCCGGTCCGCGAGGTCCAACTGGCCGACCAGCGGATGGGCCAGCAGGGCGTCGAAGACCCGGTCCCGGCCGCCCCTGAGGGCGGCTTCCAGGGCGAGCCGCTCGTACGCCGTGACCGCGGCGATCAGGCCCGCGTACAGCGGTTCGACCGGCCGCTGCGGCAGCGGCCGTACGCCCCGGGCGTCCACCTCGGCGGGCACCTCGATCACCGCGTCGTCGGGCAGGAAGGGCAGGACACCGTCGTTGCGGGTGTTGACCACCTGCACGTCGGTGCCGCTGCCGGTGCCGAGCAGTGCGCCGATCAGCTGGACGGCGGCCTCGGAGTAGAACGCGCCGCCGCGCCTGGCGAGCAGGTCGGGCTTGCGGTCCAGCGTCGGATCGGCGTACAGCGCCAGCAACTGCCGTTCGATCTCGGCGACTTCGGCGGCTCGCGAGCCCTTGGTCCGCAACTCCTCGACCACCGCGTCGTGCTGGTAGAAGTAGCGCAGGTAGTACGAGGGGACCACGCCGAGGCGGCGGATCAGTGGCAGCGGCAGCCGCAGGTCTTCGGCGATCAGCGGGCCGAAGCCGTCCAGCAGTTCGGGCAGCACCTCGCGGCCGCCCGCTGCGCCCGGGGCGTCCAGCAGGGTGACGCCGCGCTCCCAGGTGAGGTGGTTGAGGCCGACGTGGTCGAGGCGGACCAGCTCGGGTGCGACGCCCAGGTGGGCGGCGAACTTGCGCTGGAAGCCGATGGCGACGTTGCACAGCCCGACCGCCCGGTGCCCGGCGCTCTGCAGTGCGCGGGTGACGATGCCGACCGGGTTGGTGAAGTCGACGATCCAGGCGTCCGGACTGGTGCGGCGGACCTGTTCGGCGATGTCCAGCACCACCGGGACGGTCCGCAGCGCCTTGGCCAACCCGCCCGCGCCGGTGGTCTCCTGGCCGATGCAGCCGCACTCCAGCGGCCAGGTCTCGTCCTCGTTGCGGGCCGCCTGCCCGCCGACCCGCAGCTGCAGCAGTACGGCGTCGGCCCCCTCCACGCCCGCCGCCAGATCCAAGGTGGTGGTGACGGCCGCGCCGTGTCCCTGCCGGGCGAAGATCCGCCGGGCCAGCGCGCCGATCAGCTCCAGCCGCTCCACCGCCGGGTCGATCAGCACCAGTTCGGCGATCGGGAGCGTGTCCCTCAGACGGGCCAAACCGTCGACCAGCTCCGGTGTGTAGGTCGAACCCCCGCCCACGACGGCCAGTTTGAGAGACATCAGCCCTTGACCCCTGTCAGTGTCACGCCTTCGATGAAGGCTTTCTGCGCGAAGAAGAACAGCAGGATCACCGGCGCCATCACGAGCAGCGTGGCGGCCATGGTGAGGTTCCAGTCGGTGTGGTGCGCGCCCTTGAAGGACTCCAGGCCGTAACTGAGCGTCCAGGCGCCCTCGTTCTCGCTGGCGTAGATCTGCGGGCCGAAGTAGTCGTTCCAGCAGTAGAAGAACTGGAACAGCGCGACGGCCGCGACGGCCGGCCTGGCCATCGGCAGGATCACCCGCAGCAGGGAGCCGATCTCGCCGCAGCCGTCGATCCTGGCGGCCTCCACGTACTCCTTCGGGATGGTCAGCAGGAACTGCCGCAGCAGGAATATCGAGAAGGCGTCGCCGAACGCCATCGGGATGATCAGCGGCCAGAGCGAGCCGGAGAGATGGAGCTGCTTGGCCCAGAACAGGTACATCGGGATGACCGTGACCTGCGGCGGCAACATCATCATCGAGATCACCGCCATCAGGGCCACCCTCCGGCCCCGGAAGCGGAACCTGGCCAACGCGTAGGCCACCGGGACGCTGGAGACGACGGTCAGCGCGGTGCCCAGCCCGGCGTACAGCAGGGTGTTGCGCCACCAGCTGAGGAAGCCGGGGGTCCGCCAGACCTTGGCGTAGTTGCTCCACACCCACTGGTGCGGCCACAGGTCGCCGGTGAGCGCCTGGCGGTCCGACATCACCGAGGTGAGGAGGACGAAGACGAACGGCAGCAGGAAGAACAGCGCCGCCGCGACGGCCGTCGAGTGGACGGCCACCCAGTGCAGCACGGCCCGTCTGCGGGCCAGCCGTACGGCGGTGGCGGTCTTCCCCGGGACGGGCAGGGACATGGTGGTCGTGGTCATCTCAGTCCTCGCTCTCCAGGGCGGCTCCATCGAGGAGAAAGGCCGAACGTCGGCGCAGCAGGGCCGAGGTGACGGCCATCGAGACGGCGAACAGGACCAGCGCGACCACACAGGCCGAGCCGGTGTCGAAGCGCTGGAAGCCGAGGTTGTAGACCAGCTGCGGCAGCGTCCAGGTGGAGCCGTGCGGGTAGCCGGGCTCGAACTGCTGGCCGGAGCCGCCGATCACCCCGCTGGCGACCTTCCCGGCGACGATCGCCTGCGTGTAGTACTGCATGGTCTGGATCACCCCGGTGACCACCGCGAACGCCAAGATCGGCGAGATGTTCGGGAGGGTCACGTAACGGAACCGCTGCCAGGCGCCCGCGCCGTCCAGCTCGGCGGCCTCGTACTGCTCCCTGGGCACGTCCAGCAGGGCGGCCATGAAGATCACCATCAGGTCGCCGATGCCCCACAGCGCCAGCAGGGTGAGGGCCGGCTTGGACCAGGACGGGTCGTTGAACCAGCCCGGCTGCGGCAGCCCCAGGTCGCCGAGAAGGTGGTCGACCGGCCCGGTCCCGGGGTTGAGCAGGAAGGCGAAGGCCATCGTGGCGGCCACCGGCGGTGCCAGGTACGGCAGGTAGAAGGCGGTCCGGAAGAAGCCGGCGCCGGTCTTGACCTTGGTGATCAGCAGGCCGATGCCCAGGCCGAAGGCGACCCGCAGGGCGACCATCACGACCACCAGCCAGAGGGTGTTGCGCAGCCCCTGCCAGAAGAAGGGGTAGTGGTTGAAGACGTAGTCCCAGTTCTTCAGACCGCTGAAGACGGGGGCGGTGAAGCCGTCGTACTTCATGAAGGAGAAGTAGACGGTGGAGGCCAGCGGGTAGGCGAAGAACAGGCCGAAGCCGATCAGCCAGGGGGACAGGAAGGCCAGGGTGCGGGCCCGCTCCCGGCGGCGCTTGCGCCGCAGTGCCGCGGAGTGGGCAGTGCTGTTGCCCGTCATGTCACTTCGCCTGCTCGACGGCGGTGTCGATCTCCTTGGCGGTGGCCGCCAGCCCGGCCGCCAGATCGGTCTGCTGCCCGGACTCGTACGCGTAGCCGAGGTTCTGCACCGACAGCTGGTAGGCGCCGCCGTTGATGCTGGCCGGCGTGGTGTCGGAGTGCGGGTTCCTGGCGATCTCGACGAAGGTCCTGAAGCCCGGATCGGCGTTCAGCTTGGGCGAGCTCAGTGCCGCGATGGTGCTGGGCACGTTGTGGATCGCGTTGGCGAAGCCGACCACGGCGTCGGTGTCGCAGGTCAGGTACTTGACCAGCTCCCAGGCGGCGGTCTGCTTCCGGCTGGTCCGGGCGATGCCGATGATGGTGCCGGTCTGGTAGCCGCGCCCGTAGGTTTCGGCCTGGTCGTCCGGCACCGGGAAGGGCGCGGTGGCCCACTCGAAGGGGACCTTGTCGTCGGCGAGCGAGGCGGTGCGCCACTCGCCGTCGATGGCCATCGCCACCTGGCCGGTCTCGAACGGGTTCTTGGCGCTGTACTCGTCGCCGAAGCCGGTGCGGAACCTCTCCAGCTTCTCGAAGCCGCCGAGCTTGCCGATCAGGTTCTTCTGCCAGGTGAACATCGCGGCGACCCTGGGGTCGGTGGCGATGTCCGACCTGCCGTCGGCGGCGAAGTAGTCGGCGTCGTACTGGCCCAAGTAGTGGGAAGGGCTGGACTCGTAGCCGTGGAAGTTCGGCATGAAGCCGAGCTGCCGGTAGCTGTCCCCCTCGGCGACGGTCAGTTTGACCGCGTCCTGGTCGAACTCGCTGAAGGTCTTCGGCGGCGCGGTGATCCCGGCGGCGGCGAAGGCGGTCTTGTTGTAGTAGAGCCCGTACGCGTCGCCGAGCAGCGGCAGTGAGCACTGGTCGCCCTCGAACTGGCTGTACTTGAGCATCGCGGCCGGGAAGGTCGTGGCCGGGTCTATCCCGTCCTTCTTCAGCAGCGGGTTCAGGTCGGTCCAGACGTGCGCCGAGCAGAACTTGCCGACGTTGTCGGTGCTGAAGGAGGACACCACGTCGGGTGCGTCCGGGCCGCCCGCCCGCAGCGCCTGCTCGCTCTTGTCGTCGGCGATGTTGCCGACCACCTTGACGTGGATGTTGGGGTGCAGCTTCTGGAAGGCGTCGATGTTGGCCCGGATCGCCCTGGTCTCGTTCTCCTGGCTCCAGCCGTGCCAGAAGGTGATGGTCACGTCCTTGCCCGAGGCCGAGTCGTCGGTACCCCCGGCCGGGTCGGTGCCGGTGCAGGCGGTGGCGAGGAGCGCGAGGACGGCGCAGCCCACGGCGGCGGCCGGGCGGCGGGAGCGGCGGGGGGTGTGCATCGGTCGGACCTCCTGGGGGGACGGGGGCAGGCGGCATCGCCCTTCGGCCCCGGCTCGGGGGATGGGAGGCGGTGCGCGGGGGAGGGGAGCATCAGTGGGTCGTGAAGGCCGCTTCCCGGGCGGCGGCCAGGGCGCGCTGCAGGGCGCCGTGCACGACGGGGGAGTCGGGCACGGTACTGCAGCGCACCTGGGGGCGGGGGATGCTGATCTTGGCCAGTTCCTCCTGGACCAGCCGGCAGAGCCGTTCGCCGCCCGCGGTGGGGGTGCGGCCGGAGAGCACCAGCAGTTCCGGGTCGACCACCGCGACCACCACCGACAGGCCGACGGCCAGCCGTTCGGCCAGGGTCCGCAGGAACAGGTCGCCCGCGCCGGGAGTCCGCAGGGCGAGCCCGACGGCCCCTTCGGCGGTCGGTGCGGCCAGACCGTGCTCGGCGGCCAGGGCCAGCACCGCCTCCTCACCGACGAGTTCCTGGAACCCGCCGGAGTTCTTGCGGTGGACGTCGTGCACCACCGGGGCGCCGGGCACCGTCATGTAGCCGATCTCGCCCGCACCGCCGGTGAAGCCCCGGTGCAGCCGGCCGGCCAGCACTATCGCGGCACCGACGCCCTCGGCGGCCCAGAGCAGCACGAAGTCGTCGCAGCCCTGCGCGGCGCCCGAGGAGCGCTCGGCGACGGCGGCCAGGTTGACGTCGTTCTCGATGCTCACCGTGGTGCCGAGCGCCTCGGCCAGTTCGGCCAGCAGCCGGGGGGAGTGCCAGCCGGGAAGGTGCGAGGCGTACCTGAGTTTGCCGCTGACCGGGTCCAGCGCTCCGGGTACCCCGATCACGATCTCGCGCAGGCAGTCCGCCGGGAGGCCGGCCTGCCGGACCGTCTCGGCGACCGCCGCGACCGTCCGCGGCACCGCCTCGGTGGCGGGCCGGCCCCGGGTGGGGACGGTGTGCTCGGCGAGCACGGTGCCGGTGATGTCGGCGACGGCGACCCGCACCCGGGCGGTGTCCACGTCGAGCCCGGCGACGTACGCGGCGGCGGGATTGACCCGGTACAGCTGTGCGTTCGGCCCGGGGCCGCCGGCCGTGGTGCCCACCGCCTCGACCAGCCGGGCCGACTCGAGCCGGGCCAGCAGCTGGGAGGCGGTGGGCTTGGAGAGCCCGGTCATCGCGCCGATCTGGGTGCGGGAGAGCGGACCGTGCGCCAGCAGCAGCTCCAGTGCGGCCCGGTCGTTGATCGCGCGCAGCAGGCTGGGGGTGCCGGCCAACGGGGTGGGCCTGCCCGGCGGGGTGGGGATCTTGTCGTTCACGGCCCGATCCTCCTCTGTCCCTGGCGGCCCGTGCGGCGCTGGGGTGGGAAAGCTGACTGCCAGGAACTGTTAGGAAAGTTTCCAATCGCTGAGAGGACGTTAGGTCCCGCCGCGGGAGGGTGTCAATGACCGCATGGCGGGTGGATGCCGAAGCGTTACCGGGAACGCGGAGAGCCCGTCCACCGCCGGGGGTGGACGGGCTCTTTGCCGGGTACGCGGTCAGTCGGTCGGCAACGGGATCGGCTTGGCCGCCAGTGAGCGCGCCGAGCTGGGATCGGCCAGTGCCGAGGGCGCGGACGACTCCACCGCGGGTGCCGCCACCACCGGCGCGGGCTCCTCCTTCAGCTTCACCCCGGCCTCGTCGAAGGCGAGCTTCAGCCGCTGCCGCAGCGCCCGGCCGACCTTCGCCGACTCGCCCGGCGTGGTCCTGGCCTCCACCCGCAGCACCATCGAGTCGGCCGCCACCGACTCCACACCCAGCACCTTGACCCGGCCCCAGATCAGCTCGTCGTACGGGGTCTCCTTGCCCAGCTGCTCGGCGCTCTCCCTGATCAGCCCCTCGACCCGCTCCAGGTCCTCCCGGTAGGCGATCTGGACGTCCACCGTGGCGGTGCCCCAACCCTGGCTCATGTTGGCGATCCGCTTCACCTCGCCGTTGCGGATGTACCAGATCTCACCGTTGCCCCCGCGCAGCTTGGTGACCCGCAGGCCCACCTCCAGCACGGTGCCGCTGGCCACTCCGGTGTCGATCTCGTCGCCGACGCCGTACTGGTCCTCCATGATCATGAAGACCCCGGAGAGGAAGTCCGTCACCAGGTTCCGCGCGCCGAAACCGATCGCCACGCCGGCGACACCGGCACTGGCCAGCAGCGGGGCCAGGTTCACCCCGAGTGCGGACAGCACCATCAGCGCGGCCGTCCCCAGGATGCTGAACGAGGCCACGCTGCGCAGCACCGAGCCGATCGCCTCGGCCCGCTGCTGGCGCCGCTCCGGGTTCACCACCCCGTGGTTGGCCAGCAGTCCGCCGAGCCGGCCGTAGTCCGAGTCGTGCTCGTGGTGCCGGGTCATCCGCGTTATCAGCTGCGTGATCAGCTTGCGGACCACGGCCCGCAGCACCAGCGCCAGCAGCACCAGGAAGACGATCCGCAGTACTCCCTCGACCCAGCTCTGCCAGTTGGCGTCCAGCCAGCTCGCCGCCTGCCGGGTGCTGGCCGACACCTCGTTCGCACTGGTCGGCAGCTTGAGGTCGAGCTTGGGCAGGGGGTCGGACGAGGAGGGGGCGGAGGGGGTGGCGGTGGGGGCCGCGCTGGCGAGAAGGCCGGTGACACCGGACCGGAACACGTACGGAGCCTCTTTCCAACAGGGATCGGTGGTTCCGGACCAGCGTAGCGGCCGCGCGGCACCCGGACGGACGCCCCATCAGAGACCCCGCGAGCCCCCGTCGCAGCCGCCGGTGCGCCCCGACCAGCGGCCTCGCGGTGCAACGGCGCCGGAGGGCGGGCATACCCGCTATGACGGAACCCACATCAGACCCGTTACACAGGAGTGGTGGCGCCCCGCCACGGCGTGAGGCGACACTGGTGGAGATCGCGTTGCGGAAAACGACGCGATCACCCGCTCGTCCCGGCGCGAGCCACGCGCCGCAGGCGTCCAAGGAGGCATCCGTGCCGCATGTCCTGGTCCTCAACGCGTCCTACGAGCCGCTCGGCGTGGTGTCCATGCGCCGAGCGCTCATCCTGGTCCTCAACCACAAGGCGGTCAGCCTGGAGGACTCGGGAGTCACTCTGCACAGCGCCACCAGCGCCGTCACGGCGCCGTCCGTCGTCCGACTGACCCGCTTCGTCCGGGTCCCGTTCCGAGGCCCCGTCCCGCTCACCCGCCGCGCGCTGTTCGCCCGTGACCACGGGCGCTGCGTCTACTGCGGTGCCACCGCCACCAGCGTCGACCACGTCATCCCGCGCAGCCGGGGCGGCCAGCACCGCTGGGACAACGTGGTGGCAGCCTGCCGCCGCTGCAACCACACCAAGGCCGACCGCCACCTCACCGAACTCGGTTGGCGGATGAAGCGCCCCCCGGCCCCGCCCAGCGGCCTGGCCTGGCGCGTCATCGGCACCGGCATCAAGGACCCGAGCTGGCGGCCCTACCTGGAGCCGTACGGCGGGGTCGAGCAGTTCCGCGAGTACGAGCACCACGACCATACCGAGTCGAACACGGCCCTGCCGGCCGCACTCGGCCGCTCCCACCCCGTCCACCCAGTCCGCCGCGGCGACCGTCCCTCTCCGGAACCGCTCTCCGCCTGACCGACACGGGCCTGCCCGTCACACCGACCGGTACGCCTCATGGGCCGCCGGCGCACCCCTCAGTGGGAGCGCCGGCGGCCCGCCGTTCGCGCGCGGGCGGCCGGGGAGGCGGGGCAGCCCGCACCCGGGTGTTCACCCCTGTCGCCGGAGACCGCCGTCACGGAGCGAACCCCGCACGGGCCCGCTCAAGGAGCGACCGCGTACAGCTCGATGCCGTACAGCGAGTACCCGTACTTGGTCGCCCGTGAGACGCCCTGCAGTCGCAGGTACTTCACCCCCGGCGCGTCGAAGTGCGCCGTCTCCGTCCCGCCCTTCCCGCCGGTCACCGAGGAGACCGTGGTCCAGGTGACCCCGTCCGGCGAGGTCTGCAGCTTGTAGGCGGAGGCGTACGCGTCCTGCCAGTGCAGCACCGCCGACCCCAGCCGGGCGGCCTGCGGCAGCGCCAGTTGCACCCAGGCGTCGTCCCGCGCGGGTGAGGACCACCGGGTCTTCGGGTCCCCGTCGTTGACCGCGGTGGCCGGGAAGTCCGGTGTCTCGTCGCCCGAGGAGGTGGCCGTGGCGGTGCGCGCCAGGTCGGCCCCGGCGGTGGCGGGCACCACGCGCACCTGGAGGACCTGACGGACCGTCGTCCCGCCCGCCGTGAAGGTGACCGGCACCTGGTACGTGCCCGAAGGGGTGTCCTTGGCGGCGGTCACCAGCAACGGGGTGCCGACCTTCCCGCCGCGCGGCACGTTGACGGCGGAGGCCGGAGTGACCGTCAGCCCCTTCGCCGCCGCCGGGACCTCGGTCTTGAGGTCGCCGGTGGCGCCCTCCGGGCGGCCGGACTCGACCACGGCCTGGGTCTGCGCGGGGGCCGGGGCGCCCGCGACCACGTCGAGGGAGTCGGCGGCCAGACTGAGCCGGGCCGCCGGGATGTCGGTGTACCAGGGGATGACCTGGTTCACCACGGGCGGCTCGCCGCCGGGCGCCCAGGTCAGCCGGATGGCGTCCGCGCTCAGGCCGCCGGCCGGCAGTTCGTTGTAGCCGGGCTGCGCGGTGCCGATCGTCGCCCAGCCGTCCGCCCGGCGCACCTCGACGGTGGCGGTGGCCCGCACGGTCGGGTCGGTCAGCACGGTCACCCGGTCCATCGGGCGGGCCGTGCCCAGCTCGATGGTGAGCGGGGCGTCGTCGGCGGTAGGCGCGCTGGCGGCGCGGAACGCGGTGTCCGGATTGCCGTCGAGCACGGCCGACGGCGAGGAGCCGGGCGCGGCGGCCGGGCCGCCGGTGACCGTAGCCGGGGTGTCGCCGGGCGCCCCCACCGTGAACTCGCGCACCGCCACCGCCGTCTTCTGGCCGCTGGTGGCCCGCAGCCGGATGGCCTTGGCGACCGTCCCGGCCGGTGCCGTGAGGGTGATCGTCTTCTGCTTGTGCACCGTGGCCAGCTGCTTCCAGCCGCCGTCGGCGGTGGCGTACTCCAGCACCCCGTCGTGCAGGTAGTCGTCGGCCGCGCTCAGGGCGTCGGGGTCGTCGCCCCAGGAACCCATCAGCACCGTGATCTGGCCGATCGCCCGCGCCGGCCCGAGGCCGACCCCGATCGAATCGCCGGCCTGCGGCGGGCGGGAGCTCCAGTAGAAGGTGTCCGTGGCGCCGTCCACCATCAGCGCGGGGCCGTGGTCGTTGGCGGTGCCCAGCGTGGTGGTCGGGGTCAGCGAGCCCGCGCTGACCCCCGACCAGTTGTCCGCCGCCTGCAGCGCCCGGTCCAGGAACGGGTCGAGCACGCCCGACCCGACCGTCGCTCCGCTCTGGGCCAGCTGCTCGCGCAGCCGCCGCAGCTCGGTCCGGGCCTGCCAGGCGGCCGAGCCGTCACCGCCGCGCTGGGCGAGCAGCATGTCCACCGCGGACTGCCCGGCCCGGCCGTAGGTGCTCAGCTGGGCCAGCCAAGGCGCGGCCTCGCCGCCGATCGGTGCCTGGGCGAGCGCGCGCTGGGCGCCGGCCATGGTGGTGAAGGCGTCCCGGACCGGCGTCGCCGCGTCGTGCAGCTTCGCCAGGTCGGGCGGGCTGCCCGCGCTCGGCTCCAGCGCCGCCCAGAACTTCTCCAGCAACGGCGTCAGATAGCCGGACTCGCCCTTCGCCAACGGGGAGGACTCGCTGTTGGCCGCCAGCGTGGTGAGCGCCGTGAGCTTGGTGCCGTCGCCGGCCAGCGGGCGCAGCGCGGCCTGCCAGGAGTCGGCCGGACGGTAGCCGGACGGGTTCCAGCCGAAGTCGGCCGCGGTCGCCAGCGGGATCCGGGAGGCCAGGGGCTGGCTCATCGCGGAGGTCAGCAGTACCGCCGACCTGCTCGCCACACCCGGGTCGCGGCCGGTGTAGCCGCCGAGGTAGAGCCGGTCCGGGGCGGAGTCGTTGACCGGGTAGCTGTCCAGCGTCATCAGCGGGTGGCCGGCCGCCTGCTGGGCGGCCTGGGCGGTTTGGGCGTCCGTGATCTTCGCGGGGATCACCGCTCCGCCGCTCCAGGCGATCTGGACGCCCTGCGGCAGCGCGGCGGCCAGCGCCGACCGGTACGGGCTGGTGCCCGCCCGCTGGTACTCGGTCGGGACGATGGACAGTGGTGCCAGCTCGGGGTGCTTGGCGATCAGCCGGTCCTGCACCTTGGCGACCGCCTGGGCCTGCGCCTTGGCGGCGGCGGCCGGGCCCTTGCCGAAGTTCTTCCGGTCCAGGGTGCAGTGCCACTCGTCGTAGCTGATGTCCAGGAACTGCAGTTGGAAGGCGCTGAACCCGATCTGCCGGAGCCCCTCCAGCTTGGTCACCAGCGCGTCCACGTCCCGGTCGGAGCTGAAGCAGAACGACTGGCCGGGGTCGATCGAGTACCCGAGCGTGACATGGTTGCGCCGGGCCCGGTCCGCCAGCTGCCGCAGGTCGGCGGCCTGTGCCTCGGGGTACGCCTCACGCCAGCGGGTGAGCCGGAACGGGTCGCCGCCCGGGGCGTAGAGGTAGAAGTTCTGCTTGGTGCGGCCGAGGAAGTCGAGCTGGCTCAGCCGCTGTTCGGTGGTCCACGGGGAGCCGTAGAAGGACTCGGCGATCCCGCGCACGGGCGCGCCGCTCGGCCAGTCCCGGATGCTGACGCCGGGGAAGCCCTTCGCGTCGCCCTCCTGGCCCTGCCCGCCCTGGTCCGGCCCGCTCTGCCCCTGTCCGGCGGGTACCGGGGCGAGCAGCTGGCGCAGGCTCTGCGCGGCGTTGAACGTCCCGGCCTTGTCCACCCCGGCGAGCACCACCGCGCCGTACGTCCCGGCGCCGGCCGGCAGCTGGCCGATCGTCAGCAGGTAGCCTCCGCCCGGCATCCCGTTGAGGGAGGGGGCGGGGGCGTCCTTGTCCGTCGTGCCCGCCGCGGCGAGCTCGCGCAGCACCCGGTCGGTCGTGCCGCCCGAGCCCTCGGCGGGTCCGCCGACGTACACCACCAGCGAACCGGCGTCCGGGACCCGCGGCACCGTCGTGGTGATCCGGGTGGCTCCGGCGGAGCCGAGCACCTGGCGTACCACGTCCAGCGCTGCGCCGTCGGCGTCGGGCGCGGCGGCCAGTACCACGTCCTGGGGAACGTTGACGGGGCGCCCGGCGGTACGGAGTTCCTGCGGGCGCGGGTACACCTGGGGGTCGGTCACCGTGCCCAGCTGCACCGGCTGGTCCTGCTGGGCAGTGCTGACCGCGGTCTGCCCCTGCGGCGCACCGGCGTACGCGGGCGGGCCCACCAGTAGTCCGCTCACCACCGCGGCGGCCGACAGGGTGGCCGCGAGCTGCAGCGCGGCCCGGCGGTGGCCGGCACTGCCGACGGCCCGTCGTTCGGCCCGCACCGAGGCCAGCAGCGGTTCGGTGCCCTTGAGATCCGCGATCAGCCGGTCCGCCGTCTTCGGCGCCAGCTGTCGTGCGGTGCGCGCCGTCGCCCGGCGCGCGGCCAGCGCCGCCGGATGCTGGAGCACCTCGCGCAAGGCCGCGCTGTGCTCGATCTGCTGCCTCAGCCGCCGCCCCGCGAATTCCGAAACCCGCGCCTGCAAAGCAGCCTCCTCGCACCCGAAAACCCCAGTTCACCGGCCCGGTGCCCGTACACCTCCGGCTGGTCTGCCACCCTCGGCCCCACCCGCCGCACAGCCCACCAGCTACCTGGTCCGGTGTCAACGTGGCTGATGGGTATAGATGATATGTCCCGTGCATTCCCCTCCCGACCATCGGACCGGCCCGGTCGCAGCCCGTGCTCGGGTGCCGGTCCCGGCGGCCGTGCCGCGCGGGAAGGTTCACCCGTCCGGTGATCGGGACCGGTCGTGTCGTGCGGGGTCGGGTGCGGTGGGCGCGGGTAGGACTGGGGAGTCCCGTACCGCCTTCTGGACCCGCAGGAGTGCAAGAGTGGCCGCTTATCTGGACCGTCCCGAAGCAGCCGGCAGCACGCAGGCCCCCGCCGAGGACGCCCCGCCCCCGCCGCCGGAGTTGGTGGCGCTGGCGCACGCGTACGGGGTGGACAGTACCTACGACCCCGGCAGCGGGCCGGTACAGGTGGCGGCGCACACGCTGGTGGCGGTGCTGGCCGCGCTCGGGGTGGACGCGCACACTCCCGAGGCGGTGCGGAAGTCGTCGGAGCGCCAGCTGGCCGACGCGGCAGGGCGGTTGCTGCCGCCGTGCGTGGTGGTGCGGTCGGGCCGGCGGACGGCGCTGGACGTGCCGGCCCGGGCGCGGCTGAGCATCGCCCTGGAGGACGGCGGGGAGTGGACGCTGCCCGGCGGGCGTTCGCACTGGCTGCCCGCCGATCTCCCGCTCGGGCGACACCGGTTGACGGTTCGGCTGGAAGGGCGGGAGCAGAGCGCCGCGCTGATCGTGGCGCCGCAGCGGGTGCCCGCGCCGCAGGGCCGCAGCTGGGGTTTCCTGGCGCAGCTGTACTCGGTGCTGTCGGAACGCTCGTGGGGGATGGGCGACCTCGGGGACCTGGCGGAGCTGGCGAGTTGGTCGGGCAGCGCGCTGGGGGCGGGCTTCCTGCAGATCAACCCGCTGCACGCGGGACGTCCGGGGATGCCCTCCGACCCGTCGCCCTACCGTCCCTCCTCGCGCCGCTTCGCCGACCCGGTGCACCTGCGGATCGAGGCGGTCCCCGAGTACGCCTACGCCGATCTCGGTGAACTTCCCGCCCGGGCCGCCAGGTTGCGCGAGGAGGTGCTGCGCCACGACGGGCTGATCGACCGGGACGAGGTCTGGGCGCTCAAGCGCGAGGCGCTGGAGCGGCTGCACCGGGTGCCGCGCGGGGCGGGCCGGGAGGCCGCGTACCGGGCGTTCGTCCGGCGCGAGGGCGACTGGCTGGAACGGTACGCCACCTGGTGCGCGCTGGCCGACGTCCACGGCAGTGACTGGCGCGGCTGGCCGAAGGGCCTGCGCCGGCCGGACAGCCCGCAGGTGGCCGCGGCACGGGCCGAGCACGCCGCGCTGATCGAGTTCCACCGCTGGCTGGCCTGGCTGGTGGACGAGCAGCTCGGTGCCGCGCAGGGCGCGGCCGAGCGGGCGGGCATGCCGATCGGGCTGATCCACGATCTCGCGGTGGGAGTGCACCCGGAGGGCGCGGACGCCTGGGTGCTGCAGGACGTCCTGGCCGAGGGCATCTCGGTCGGCGCCCCGCCGGACGCGTTCAACCCGCACGGCCAGGACTGGGGCCTGCCACCGTGGCGCCCCGACGCACTGGCGGCGAGCGGCTACGCCGCGTACGCCCAGCTGCTGCGGGCGGCCGCACGGCACGCCGGGGCACTGCGGATCGACCATGTGATGGGCCTGTTCCGGCTCTGGTGGGTGCCGGCCGGCCACCCGCCGACCCAGGGGGCGTACGTCCGCTACGACGCGGAGGCGATGCTCGGGGTGCTCGCACTGGAGGCGCACCGGGCCGGTACCCGGGTGATCGGCGAGGACCTGGGCACGGTGGAGCCCGGCGTGCGGGAGGAACTGGCGGCGCGCGGGATCCTCGGCACCTCGGTGCTCTGGTTCGAGCGGGACTGGCGGTTGGGCGGTGCCGTCCTGCCGCCGGAGCTCTGGCGGGCCGACTGCCTGGCCACCCTCACCACCCACGACCTGCCGAGCACCGCGGCCAGGCTCAGCGGCGAGCACGTGGAGCTGCGGCACCGGCTCGGGCTGCTGACCCGCCCGCTCGGGGAGGAACAGGCCGGGGCGGTGCGCGAACTGGCCGAGTGGCGGGCCGAGCTGGTCCGGGCCGGGCTGCTGGCCGAGGGGGACGCCCTGACCCCGGAGGCGCTGTACGGCTTCCTGCTCGCCACCCCCGCCGCTCTGGTCGGTGTCTGGCTGCCGGACACCGTCGGCGATCCGCGCCCGCAGAACCTGCCCGGCACCTGGGATCAGTACCCCAACTGGCGGCTCCCGGTGGCCGATCGGACCGGTCGGCCGGTGACCCTGGACGAGCTCGCCGCGGCCCCCGGCACCGCCCGGTTGGTGGCGGCGCTCACGGCGGGCGTCGCGCCGGGGTGCGGGAGGCACACCCCGGCGCGCGGGGGTTGGTAAGGGGCCGGTACCTTGGAAACGTGGACAAGAGGAACGCTTTGCGCGCTGGTGCGGTCACCGCAGCGGCCACGCTGATGATGCTGATGTCGTCGCCCGCCATGGCCCTGACCCGGGACGACGGCGACAACCCGGGCCCCGGTATCAGCGCGGCCCAGACCATCGGGCTGTTCGTGGTGGCCCCGCTGGTGCTCTTCGCGATCATCGCTGGACTGGTCATGGTGATGTCGCCCAAGGCCAAGAAGAAGTAAGCGCGGCACAGCCGTAGCAGAAGACCGCGAACGCCGCCGGGGGAGCAGCCCCGGCGGCGTTTCAGCTTGTCCGGCAGTGGTTCGCGCCGGGCGAGGGCGCCGGACGCGGTGCGGCTAGGCGGGTTCTGCGTAGCCGAAGCCGGGGGTCCGGCGGTGGGTGCCGTCGGGCAGGATGGCGAGGGCCTCGACCTCGGGACGGGCGGCCGCCCAGGCGAGGCCGCGGTCGGGTCCCATGGCGAAGGCGGCGGTGGTCCAGGCATCGGTGCGGGCGATGCGGCGTCCGACCAGGGTGAGCGAGGCCAGGCCGGTGGCCGGCCGGCCGGTGCGCGGGTCGAGGACGTGGGCGCCGCGTTCGGCGGTGCCCGAGGTGGCGACGGCCAGGTCGTGGCCCGCCACCACCGCGGCGACGCCTCCCGGTCGCAGCGGGTCGGCGATCCCGATCCGCCAGGGGCCGCCGCAGGTCTGTATGTCGCCGCCGCCGGAGACCAGGTGCTGCCGGGAGCCGGCGGCCCGCAGGTGCTCGGACGCCTCCTCGACCGCCCAGCCCTTGACCCACCCGCTCGGGTCCAGCCGCCCGCCCGGCCGTTCGGTGAACCAGCCCCCGGTCTCGGCGGCCACCTCGCGGCACCGCTCCAGCACCTCGGCGACCGCCGGATCGCACCGGGCGAGCGTCAGCTCCCCGCGTCCGAACCGGCTGATGTCGCTCTGCGGCCGGTAGGTCGAGAAGACCTCGTCGATCCGGTGCAGTCGGCGGACCACCCGTTCGAGCGCCTCGGTGACCCCGGGCCCGGGCTCGCGGACGGCGAACGAGAACACCGTGCCCATGACGTGCTCGGCGTGCCGGATCACCGGGTGCCCGCCTTGTCGAGCGCGCTCTGCAGCGAGCGGGTGTAGCCGTCGCTGGTGTACGTCGCGCCGGAGACCGCGTCGATCTGCGCGCTCTGGGCGGCCATGGCCTCCTGGTTGAGCGCGGGCAGGGCGTCGGCGTTGATCCGCCGGTCGTGGCCGCTGCCGTCCGGGTACTGCAGGACGTCGATCCGGCTGATCCGCCCGCCGCTCAGCGACACCCGTACCTGCACCGGGCCGTAGCGGGTGTCGACGGCATCGCCCGTGACCGTCTGCGAACCCGTCGAGCCCGCACCCGCACCGGGGGTCGCCCCCGCACCGGGGGTCGGACCCGCGGCGGGGGCCGAACCCGTGCCGGGGCCGGTGCCGGTGCTGATCACCTGGGCGGTGGCATGCGTTCCCCCGTGGGGCTTGAGCGAGAGCAGCAGGATCACCCCTGCCACGGTGGCGGTACTGGTGACGACGGCTCGTCGCACGATGGGCTCCTGAGCAGATCAGAGGACGAAGGACTCGTGGTGGATCCGGGACCGCCGGACCCCGGCGGCCCGCAGCGCCCGGACGGCCTCCTCGGTGAGGCCGTCCGGCCCGCACAGGTAGACCTCGTGGCGGGCCAGGTCGGGGACCAGCCGCCGGAGCGCGGCACCGAGGTCGCCGACCTGCTGCCGGCTGCCGACCAGCTCGTGGTACCGGGCGCCCCTGGTCTGGGCCACGGCGGCCAGCTCCGCGCGGAACAGCAGGTCCTCGGGCCGGCGGGCACGCTGCACCAGGACCGGCTCACCGGGCAGCGTCTCGAACAGCGCGCGCAGCGGGGTGATCCCGACCCCGACACCGAGCAGCAGCACCCGGTGCCCGCGCCGCCGGCGCGCCGTGAACGCACCGTACGGGCCCTCGGCGCGGACCCTGGTACCGGGCCGGAGCCCGGCCACCGCGGCGCTGTGGTCACCGAGGTTCTTGACGGTGAACCGCAGGAAGCCGTGCTGCGGGGGAGCGGAGAGCGAGTACGGGTTGGCGGCCCAGCGCAGGCCGGGCGTCTGGAACTGCAGCCGGAAGAACTGCCCGGATTCCGCCCCCAGCTCCGCCAGCCGCTCGCCGGTCAGGAAGACCGAGACCACCCCTGGCCCTTCCGGACGCACCTCGGCGACCCGCAGCCGGTGCCGCCGGTCCCGCAGGTACGGCACGGCCAGCCGGTACCAGCCGATCAGGGCCGCCGTGCCGAGGTACAGCGCGTACCAGGCGGCGCGGGCCGGACCTTCGCCGAGGTTGGCGCCGGTGGCCAGCTGGTGGCCGAAGCCGAGCGCCACCGCCAGGTAGGTGGCCAGGTGCAGGTAGTACCAGGTCTCGTGGCGTAGCCGGCGGCGTGCGGCCCGGGCCGAGACGGCGCCGGTACCGAACATGATCAGCGTGGCCAGGGTGGCCTTGAGCATGTCCGGGAAGTGGAAGACGATCTCGACCCCCTCGCCGATCGGCCCCTGCCGGTCCGTGAGCGCGTAGCCGTAGACGATCGTCACCACGTGCAGCGAGACCAGCCCGACCAGATAGCGCCCGCCCATCGCATGCCAGCGGGCCAGCAGGTCCGCGCCCAGTTCCCGCTCCAGCAGCGGGATGCGGGCCATCAGCAGCAGCAGGACGGGAGCGGCGTACCCGGCCAGCAGGCCGGTGATCCGGCCGGACTCGGTCAGCCACTGGGCGGTGCCGGCGACCCACGGGGTGTCCCGCCACCACAGCGCGAGCAGGCCCAGGGCACCGGAGGCGATCGCCGCCAGGGCGGCCGCCGGCAGCAGTTCGTCCGGCAGCCGTCGGGGCCCGGGAGCGCGCCGCCGTGCGGGGGCCGCAAGCGGTCCGCGCTGGTCGGTGTGGGCGGGTGCGGCCACGGGGTACCTCCTCGCCGTCCGGGGCAGCTCGGTGGCAACCCTGGCACCGCAAGCTCTCAGTCGGCTATGAAACGGCCGCTGGCATCCGGTCGGAAATCCAGCGTTTTCCCAGGTCAACTGGCATTTCCCGGCTCGGGGGCGGGGTGCGGATCTCACCGCATTCTCATCGCGGGCAGGCAAGATGGCAGTTCCCGGTGACGAGTCGACCCCCAGGAGGTGCCCATGGATTACCCAACCGAGCCCGAGCGGTGCCCGTGGCGGATCCTGGTCGTCGACGACGAGCCCGATCTGGTCGAGGTGCTCTGCGGGGCGCTCCGCTACGAGGGCTGGGAGGCGCGCGGGGCCACCGCCGGGCGGGCGGCCGTCGAGGCGGCGGCCGAGTGGCGGCCCGACGCCGTGGTGCTGGACATGATGCTGCCGGACTTCGACGGGATGGAGGTCCTGCGGCGGATCCACGCCGCCCGGCCGGAGACCAGGGTGCTGTTCCTGACCGCCAGGGACGCCGTCGAGGACCGGATCTCCGGGCTGGCCGCCGGGGGCGACGACTACGTCACCAAGCCGTTCAGCCTGGCCGAGGTGGTGGTCCGGCTGCGCAGCCTGCTCCGGCGCGCGCAGCCGGCCGGAGCTGCCCGGCCGGAGGTGCCGAAGGGCGCGCTGGTACTGGGCGACCTGGTGCTCGACGAGCGCGCCCGCGAGGTGTCCCGCGGCGGTGAGGCGGTGGAGCTCAGCCCCACCGAGTTCGCTCTGCTGCGCTATCTGATGCAGCACCCCAGGCAGGTGGTGAGCAAGGCGCAGATCCTCGACGCGGTCTGGTCGTACGACTTCGGCGGGCAGGCGCACGTGGTCGAGCTCTACATCAGCTATCTGCGCAAGAAGGTGGACCTCGGCCGGACCCCGATGATCCACACCGTCCGGGGCGCGGGCTACGTGATCAAGGCACCCCGGTGATCCGCCGGGCCCGGGGCGTCCTCGGCCGGTCGGTGCCGCGCACCCTGCGGGCCCGACTGATAGCCGGACTGCTCGCCCTCCTGCTGCTCACCTGCGCGGGCGTCGGACTGGCCACCGCCCAGGCGCTGCGGCACTTCCTGGTGGACCGGCTCGACCAGCAGCTCGCCGACACCGGCGGCCGCTACGCGGCCAGCCTGGAGCACCCGGGATCGCGGGCCGCGGGCGACGCGGCCCGTGGCGACACCAGGGCCCAGGCGCCGGGGACCTTCGGCGCCCGGCTGCTGAACGGCACGGTCACCGCCGCCCGGGTGGTGGACGGCGACGCCGACGACCCGGAGGTGGCCGAGGGGACGGTGGCCGCGGACACCGACGACAGGGTCGTGCTGACCGCCGCCGACCGCCGGGCCCTGGCCGCCCTGCCGCCCGGCGGCCCGGCCCGCAGTGTCGAACTCTCCGACCTGGCCGGCTACCGGCTGCGCGCGACTGCCGGGCGGGACGGCGACGTGCTGGTCACCGGGCTGCCGCTGAGCCCGGTGGAGGACGCGGTGCACCGGCTGGTCATGATCGAGCTGGTGGTGTTCGCGGTGGCGCTGGTCGCGACCGGGGTCGCCGGGGCGCTCTGGGTCCGGGTCTCGCTCCGCCCGCTGGACCGGGTGGTCGGCGCGGCCGAGCGGGTGAGCGGGCTGCCACTGGCCAGCGGGGAGGTCGCGGTGCCGGTCCGGGTGCCCGACGACGACCTCGCCACCGAGGTCGGCCGGGTGGGCGCGGCGCTCAACCGGATGCTCGGCCATGTGGAGGACGCGCTCGCCCGCCGCCAGTCGGTCGAGGAACGGCTGCGGACCTTCGCCGCCGACGCCAGCCACGAGCTGCGCAACCCGGTGGCGGCGGTACGCGGCCACGCCGAACTGGCGTTGCGGTATCCGGGCCCGGTGCCGGACGAGGTACGGCACTCGCTCGGCCGGATCGAGGCGGAGGCGCAGCGGATGGGCGCGATCGTCGAGGACCTGCTGCTGCTGGCCCGGCTGGACGCGGGTCGGCCGCTCGCCGCCGAGGAGGTGGACCTGACCCGGTTGGCGCTGGACTGCACCGCCGACGCCCGCGCCGCAGGGCCCGGGCACCGCTGGCAGCTGGAACTGCCCGAGGAGCCGGTCCTGGTCACGGGCGATGCCGACCGGCTGCGGCAGGTGGTGGGCAACCTGCTCGCCAACGCCCGGGTGCACACCCCGGAGGGCACCCGGGTGACGCTCGCGCTCTCGGCCGCCGCCGGCGACGACAGCCGAATCCGCCTCAGCGTGACCGACACCGGTCCCGGCATCGAACCGGCGCTCGCGGAGCGGATCTTCGAACGCTTCGTCCGCGGCGACCCCGCCCGGGCCCGCACCACCGGCAGCACCGGTCTCGGCCTCGCCATCGTCCGCGCGGTCACCGCGGCCCACCACGGGACGGTCGACCTCTCGACCCGCCCGGGCCGCACCTCGTTCACGGTGCGGATACCGGTTCACCCGGGGAGCGCGCCGCCGGGGGCGTGACGCCCCCGGCGGCGCGACTTCACGGTGCGCCCAAGTCCCTTGCCCGGGTGCGGGGTCGGCCGTGCCCGTGGTCAACCGGACACGGTCTGGCACCCCCGGGCCGCCAGGGCGCCCGCTCGGGCGTCAGTGCCCCAGCGCCCGGGCTCCCGCAGCGTGGTCGGCGGCCTGCGCCTTGAGCGCGCGCTCGACCCCCGCACGGGCCTCGACCACCATCCGGCGCAGCGCCGGCGCGGGCGAGGCGGAGGCCAGCCAGGCGTCGGTGACGTCCAGCGTGGCCTGCTCGACCAGCAACGACGGGTACAGCCCGGTGATGATCTGCTGCGAGATCTCGTGGCTGCGGGTCTCCCAGATGCCCTTGACCGCGGCGAAGTACTTCGCGCTGTAGGGGGCGAGGAGTTCACGCTGGTCGGCCTGCTGGAAGCCGCCGATCACCGCGTCCTGGACGTAGTTGGTGAGCTTGTCGGACTCGACCACCGAGGCCCAGGACTCTGCCTTGGCGGCGGCGGTCGGCCGGGCGGCCCGGCAGCTCGCGGCGTGCTCCTGCCCGGCGGCGGTGTTGTCGCGGGCCAGCTCGGCGTCGATCGCCTTGTCGTCGGCGCGGCCGGTGGCGACCAGGCGGGAGAGCAGCGTCCAGCGCAGCTCGGTGTCGACGGTCAGGCCGTCCAGGGTCTTGGTGCCGTCCAGCAGGCCTGCCAGCAGGGCGAGTTGCTCGTCGGTGCGGGCGACCGAGGCCAGGGCACGGGCCCAGGCCAGCTGGTGGTCGCTGCCGGGGGCGGCGGCGCGCAGCTGCTGCTCGGCGGCCTCGGCCCAGCGGGCCAGGCCCTGCTCGCGCCAGGACGGGGCGGCGTAGGACTGCAGGGCCAGCTGGACCTGGCGCTGCACCGACTGGACCACGCCGATGTCGGTCTCCTTGGCCAGACCCGAGATGGCCAGCGACAGGTAGTCGCGGGTGGCGAGTTCGCCGTCGCGGGTCATGTCCCAGGCGGAGGCCCAGCACAGGGCGCGCGGCAGCGACTCGGTGAAGCCGCCGAGGTGCTGGGTGACGACGGCGAGCGAGTCCTCGTCCAGGCGGACCTTGGCGTAGGAGAGGTCGTCGTCGTTGAGCAGCAGTACGGCGGGCCGGTGCGCGCCGACCAGCTGCGGGACCTCGGTGCGCGGGCCGTTGACGTCCAGCTCGATCCGGTCGGTGCGGACCAGCTTGCCGTCGGTCAGCTCGTAGGCGCCGATCGCGATCCGGTGCGGGCGCAGCACGGCCTCGCCCTTGGCACCGGCGGGCAGCGCGGGGGCCTCCTGGATGACCACGAAGGACTCGATCTGGCCGTCGGTGTTGAGGGTGATCTCGGGGCGCAGCACGTTGATGCCGGCGGTCTCCAGCCAGGCCTTGGACCAGGTCTTCAGGTCGCGGCCGCTGGCCTTCTCCAGAGCGCCGAGCAGGTCGCTGAGGCGGGTGTTGCCCCAGGCGTGGGCCTTGAAGTAGGCCTGCACGCCCTTGAAGAAGGCGTCCTGGCCGACGTAGGCGACCAGCTGCTTGAGCACCGAGGCGCCCTTGGCGTAGGTGATGCCGTCGAAGTTGACCTGGACGTCCTCCAGGTCGTTGATCTCCGCCATGATCGGGTGGGTGGAGGGCAGCTGGTCCTGCCGGTACGCCCAGGTCTTCATCTGGTTGGCGAAGGTGGTCCAGGAGCCCGGCCACTTAGAGCCGGGGGCCTCGGCCTGGCAGACGGCCTCGGCGAAGGTGGCGAAGGACTCGTTCAGCCAGAGGTCGTTCCACCACTCCATGGTGACCAGGTCGCCGAACCACATGTGGGCCAGCTCGTGCAGGATCGTCGCGGCCCGGGCCTCGTACGCCGCGTCGGTCACCTTGGACCGGAAGACGTACTGGTCGCGCAGGGTGACGGCGCCCGCGTTCTCCATCGCGCCGGCGTTGAACTCCGGGACGAACAGCTGGTCGTACTTGGCGAAGGGGTAGGCGAAGTCGAACTTCTCCTGGAAGTAGTCGAAGCCCTGCTTGGTGACCTCGAAGACCGCCTCGGCGTCCAGGAACTCGCGCAGCGAGGGACGGCAGTAGACGCCCAGCGGGACCTTCTTCCCGTCCTTCTCGTAGGCGTCGAAGACACCCACGTACGGGCCGGCGATCAGCGCGGTGATGTAGGAGGAGATCCGCGGGGTCGGCTCGAAGTGCCAGACCTGGGTGTCCCCTTCGCCGACCGGGGCCGGGGTGGGGGAGTTGGAGACCACGGCCCAGCCCTTGGGGGCGGTCACGGTGAACTTGAACGAGGCCTTCAGGTCGGGCTGTTCGAAGGAGGCGAAGACGCGGCGGGCGTCCGGGACCTCGAACTGGGTGTAGAGGTAGGTCTCGCCGTCCACCGGGTCGACGAAGCGGTGCAGGCCCTCACCGGTGTTGGTGTACGCGCAGTCGGCCACCACCCGCAGCTCGTTGTGGGCCTTGAGCGAGGGCAGTGCGATCCGGCTGTCGGAGAAGTTCTCCAGCGGCAGTGCCTCGCCGTTCAGCACGATCTCGGCGACGCGGGGCGCGACCAGGTCGATGAAGCTGTCGGCGCCGGGGGTGGTGGCGGTGAAGCGGACCACGGTGGTGGAGCGGAAGGTACCTCCCTCGCGGGCCGAGCCCAGATCGAGCTCGATGTCGTACGCGTCCACGTGGAGAAGCGCGGCCCGGGTACGGGCCTCCTCGCGGGTCAAGTTGGTGCCAGGCACTCGCGGAACTCCTTCGTCAGGCATGGATGCCTGGCATCCTCCCACGCCGGTGCCCGCCTGCCCTCCGGATATTCGCAGGCCGGGAGGCGGGCGGGCGGAGGTTTCCTAACGATCTGTATTCGGCCTTGACGCGGTATCGGGCTGAGGGCCGAGCATAGAGTTCAGAAGTTGAAAGTGAGGCCCCGGCCGCGGCATCGACACCTGCGGGTGGCGACCGCCCGGGGCCGCAACGGAGCTCCGCCGCAACGGCGCGGCAGGGGCAAGGGGACGGTCGGGTTCCCGGGCCCTGGAAGGGTGAATCATGTCGATGGACACACCGGGATCGCAGTCCTCGCTGCACCGGGCGAACCTCGAACGGGTCCTGCGGGCGGTCCGGATGGCCGGCTCGCTCACCCAGGCCGAGATCGCGCGGAGCACGGGACTGTCGGCGGCCACGGTGTCCAACATCGTCCGGGAGCTCAAGGAGAGCGGCACCGTGGTGGTCGCCGACACCTCCTCGGGCGGCCGCCGGGCCCGCAGCGTCTCGCTCAGCGGTGACGCCGGGATCGTGGTGGGCGTCGACTTCGGCCACACCCACCTGCGGGTGGCCGTGGGCAACCTGGCGCACCGGGTGCTCGCCGAGGAGAGCGAGCCGATCGACGTGGACGTCTCCGCCCAGCAGGGATTCGACCGGGCCGAGGCGATGGTGGAGCGGCTGCTGGCCCAGGCCGGCTTCCGCTCGGACAAGGTGATCGGGGTGGGCCTGGGCGTGCCGGGCCCGATCGACGTGGAGACCGGGGCGCTCGGCTCCACCGCGATCCTGCCCGGCTGGACGGGCATCGCCCCCGGTCGGGAGCTCTCCCAGCGGCTCGGCATGCCGGTGCACGTGGACAACGACGCCAACCTCGGCGCACTGGGCGAGCTGGTCTGGGGCGCTGGCCGCGGACTGAGCGACCTGGCGTACATCAAGGTGGCCAGCGGTGTCGGCGCCGGTCTGGTGATCAACGGACAGATCTACCGCGGCCCGGGCGGTACGGCGGGCGAGATCGGGCACATCACCCTGGACGAGGCGGGCCCGGTCTGCCGCTGCGGCAACCGGGGCTGCCTGGAGACCTTCGTCGGCTCCCGCTACCTGCTCAATCTTTTGAACGCCAATCATCCGGGTGAACTCACGCTGACCAAGGTGGTCCAACTGGCCCAGCAGGGCGACCTGGGCTGCCGCCGGGTGATCGCCGACGCCGGACGGCAGATCGGCAGTGGAGTGGCCACGCTGTGCAACCTGCTCAACCCCCGCCGGATCATTCTCGGCGGCGATCTGGCCGAGGCCGGTGAGCTGGTGCTTTCCCCGATCCGGGACTCGGTGGCCCGCTACGCGATCCCGAGCGCAGCGCGCCAACTCTCGGTGGTTCCGGGCACGTTGGGTGGCCGGGCGGAGGTGCTCGGGGCGCTCGCGCTGGTGATGAGCGAGATGGGCGAATCGGGCGCTATCCGGCAGCCGGCGGCCTCGGCGGCAGCACACGCCTGAGCTCTCCGCGGGTGGGGGCCGAGGCCGATCGCAAGCGATTGGTCTCGGCTTCGCTTTCAGGAAGATAACGAAAAGATTCGGATCGCCGGTCTTCCGGTTTTACTTATTGACGACAAGCAATCAGGGCGGGTTGACTCCTCACACCTCGCCGCAACGTTGCGGCTCTGTCAGGGAGGCACCCCCCATGAACGCAATGATGCGTCGCGCGGTAATCGGCACCGCCGCTGTCTCGATGGCTCTCACCATGTCCGCCTGCGGCAAGGCCGGTGGCGACAAGAAGGACAGCGCCTCCTCCGGTGACAGCAAGTCGATCGGTCTGCTGCTCCCCGAGAACGCTTCCTCCACCCGGTACGAGTCCTTCGACAAGCCGTTCATCGAGGCGAAGGTCAAGGCCCTGTGCAGTGACTGCAACGTCAAGTACAGCAACGCCGAGGGCTCCGCGGCCAAGCAGAAGCAGCAGTTCGACACGCTGATCGCGCAGGGTGTGAAGGTCATCATCCTGGACGCCTTCGACGCCAAGTCCACCCAGCAGTGGGTGAAGGAGGCCGCCGACAAGGGCGTCAAGGTCATCGCCTACGACCGGCTGGCCAGCGGCCCGGTCTCCGCGTACGTCTCCTTCGACAACGAGAAGGTCGGCGAGCTGCAGGGCCAGGCCCTGGTCGACGCGCTCGGCGACAAGGCCGCCGATGCCAACGTGGTCATGATCAACGGTGACGACGCCGACCCGAACGCCGGTCAGTTCAAGGCCGGTGCGCACAAGGTGCTGGACAGCAAGGTCAAGAAGATCGTCTACGAGCAGTCCGGTGAGTGGAAGCCCACCGTGGCCGGCCAGAAGATCGGCGCCGCCATCACCCAGCTGGGCAAGGACGGCTTCCAGGCCGTCTACTCGGCCAACGACGGCATGGCCGCCGCCATCATCACCCAGCTGAAGGCGTCCGGCATCACCGTCCCGGTGGGCGGTCAGGACGCCGGTCTGGACGCCATCCAGCGCATCGTCGCCGGCGACCAGAGCTACACCATCTACAAGGCGTACAAGCCGCTCGCCGACAACGCCGCCGAGCTGGCCGTCGACCTGCTGCAGGGCAAGGACGTCAAGTCGGTCGCCACCGCCACCGTGGACAGCGACACCGACAAGGGCATCCCGGCCAAGCTGCTGGACGCCAAGGTCGTCACCAAGGCCAACATCAAGGACACCGTGATCGCCGACGGCCTCTACAAGGCCGCCGACATCTGCACCGCCGACTACGCCGAGGCCTGCAAGGCCGCGGGTCTGCAGTAACCCTTACGCAGTAGCGGTACCAGCGGCTCGGAAGGCGCCCCCGGTCCCCTCAGGGGGCGCCTCCCCGCCCCAGCACGGCGTGCGGAGCTCCCGCCGCCCCCCGATCATTACCCGCACTACCCCCCTTCGCGCCCGGGTCGGCGCGCGGCAGGCCGTGCCCCCGCCACCGAAAGAGCCAGCGGCACGGAACGAAGGAGTTGGTTCACGTGACAGGCGCACCCGTACTGGCGTTGCGCGGGGTCTCCAAGCGCTTCGGCGCCGTCCAGGCGCTCACCGACGTCCACCTCGAGGTGCACGCCGGTGAGGTGGTCGCCCTGGTCGGCGACAACGGCGCAGGAAAGTCCACGCTGGTGAAGACCATCGCGGGCGTCCACCCGATCGACGAGGGTGCGATCGAGTGGGAGGGCAAGCAGGTCTCCATCAACCGGCCGCAGGACGCCCAGCACCTCGGCGTCGCCACCGTCTACCAGGACCTGGCGCTCTGCGACAACCTCGACGTGGTCGGCAATCTCTTCCTCGGCCGCGAGCTGCGCCGCTTCGGCACGCTCGACGAGGTCGCGATGGAGAAGCGGGCCAAGGAGCTGCTCGACACGTTGTCGATCCGCATCCCCAGCGTCCGGATCCCGATCGCCGCGCTCTCCGGCGGCCAGCGCCAGGTGGTGGCCATCGCCCGCGCCCTGGTCGGCGACCCGAAGATCGTCATCCTGGACGAGCCCACCGCCGCCCTCGGCGTGGAGCAGACCGCCCAGGTGCTCGACCTGGTCGAGCGGCTGCGCGAGCGCGGCCTCGGCGTGATCCTGATCAGCCACAACATGGCCGACGTCAAGGCCGTCGCGGACACCGTCGCGGTGCTCCGACTCGGCCGCAACAACGGCGTGTTCGAGGTGGCCGGCACCTCGCACGAGGAGATCATCTCCGCCATCACCGGTGCCACCGAGAACGCGGTGACCCGGCGCCAGGCACGTCTCGCGGAGGAAGCCAAGTGACCACCGACCCGACCACCACCGCCACCGCCACCGAGGCCACCGACGCCGCGCCCGCCGCGACCCTCGCGGTCGACCCGCGCCTGCTGGTCCGGGAGGCCGGATTCTCCGGCTACGTCGAGGAGTTCAAGCGCCGGATGAAGAGCGGCGACCTGGGATCCGTCCCGGTCGTGCTCGGCCTGATCCTGATCGCGGCGATCTTCCAGAGCCTCACCGGCAACTTCCTGAACCCGGACAACCTCACCAACATCCTCAAGTGGATCGCCGGTCCCGGCCTGATCGCGGTGGGTATCGTCTTCGTCCTGCTGCTCGGTGAGATCGACCTCTCGCTCGGCTCGGTCGCCGGTGTCTCGGCCGCCATCGCCTCGGTGCTCTCGGTCCGCTCCGGGGTCAACGAGTGGCTGGCGGTCCTGATCGCGATCGGCGCCGCCGTCGGCATGGGCGCCCTGCACGGCTTCTTCTTCGCCAAGATCGGTGTGCCCTCCTTCGTGGTCACCCTGGCCGGTCTGCTGACCTGGAGCGGTCTGCAGATGTACGTGCTCGGCGACAAGGGCACCGTCAACCTGATCAACGACGGCGTGATCGCCAACCTGGACACCTACTTCCTGGGTGACGGCGACGTCTTCTACGCCTGGGCGCTCGCAGTCCTCGGCACCGCGCTGTTCGCCGCCGGCCAGCTGCTGGACCACCGCCGTCGCTCGGCGGCCGGTCTGCCCGCCCGCCCGATGAGCGAGATCTGGCTGCGCACCGGCGTGGTCGCGGTGGTCTCCCTGGTCACGGCGTACGTGCTGAACCAGAACCAGGGCCTGCCGCTGCCGCTGGTGATCTTCCTCGCGGTGGTCGTCATCGGTGACTTCGTGCTCCGCCGCACCACCTACGGCCGGCAGGTCTTCGCGGTCGGCGGCGGGGTCGAGGCGGCCCGCCGCGCGGGCGTCAACGTGGCCTGGGTGCGGATCTCGGTCTACATGATCTCGGCCGGCATGGCGGCCCTCGGCGGCCTGTTCATCGCCTCCCAGCAGGGCTCCGGCGACAAGCTGCTGGGTAGCGGCAACGTCCTGATGAACTCCATCGCGGCGGTCGTCATCGGCGGCACCAGCCTCTTCGGCGGACGCGGCAAGACCTGGTCGGCCCTGCTCGGCATCCTGGTGATCCAGTCGATCATCACCGGCCTGGACCTGGTGCACGTCAACCAGTCCATCCAGTACATGATCACGGGTGCGGTGCTGCTCGGCGCCGTCGTCCTGGACTCGGTCTCCCGGCGGACGCAGAAGTCCGCAGGTCGAGGCTGACACCGGGGGAGCGTGCGGGCTCCCCCGACGGGCCGCGGGTCGCCAAGACCCGCGGCCCGTACCGTTACCCGCCCGCTCGCCTCCGGGCGCTCCTGACCCGAAGCCAACACTCCTCACTCCGGCACTCCCTCCTTCGTCGGTCGCTTGTCGTTCGTCGCTTTCGGCTTCGGCGCGCCGCCCCCAGCCTTCGGCTGGGGGTGCCCCCTCGGCTCGGGGCGGCACCGGCGCGCCCTTCGGATCGGGGGTGTTGCCTGTCCGAAAAGCATGCTGTGTGCGGGAGTTGAGGCTGGGCATACTGCCTGCTGACGGGGCGTGAGGGGGAGCGGCAGATGGTGCAGCAGGATCCACCGGGCAGCGGCGAGGCCGAGCTTCTTCCCGAGCCGTTCTGGACGGCCGACCGGGCCTCCCTCGAAGGCCAGGCGCGCACCCTGCGCTGGTACCGCTGGCAGATCCTGCTGCTGGTGGCGGCCGCGGTGGTCAGCGTGCTGCCGGGAGCGCGCCACGGCACCGACCTCACCCCGCTGGTCTCCGTCGCCGCCTTCATGGGCGCGGGCTACTTCTGGTACCGCCTGCGCGGCGCCAACCCGCAGGGCCGCTGGTACGAGGCCCGGGCCGCCGCCGAGTCGGTGAAGACCCTGGCCTGGAAGTACGCGGTCCGGGCGCAGCCCTTCGAGGGCCCCGCCGACTCACTGGAGGCGGAGAACCGCTACCTGCTCCAGCTGACCGACGTGATGCGGGCGTTCGACGACCCGGAGATCGTGCCGCCCGGGACGCAGGCGGAGATCACCGACGGGATGCGGCAGTTGCGGGCCGGTGAGCTGGCCCTCCGGCGGACCAGGTACCTGCGGGCCCGGGTGGACGGGCAGCGCGTCTGGTACCGCTCGCGGGCCGAGGCCTGCGAGTCGCAGGCGGTGTCCTGGGGGCTGGCCACGGTCGCCCTGATGATCGTCGGTGGTGCCGCTGCGGTGGCCCAGGTGGCCGGCGCGCTCTCGGTCCAGGCCTTCGGCGCCTGCGCGGCGGCCGCCGCCGCGGTGATCGCCTGGACCCAGCTCAAGCAGCTGCGGCCGCTCGCCGCCGCGTACCTGCTGGCGGCCCGGGAGCTGGAGATCGTCTCCGGGCAGCTGTCCGCCATGGACCTCAACGCGGAGGACTCCGAGTCCACTTGGGCCAAACTGGCCGCGGACGCCGAGGAGGCCGTCTCCCGCGAGCACACCACCTGGCGGGCCCGCCGGGCCTTCCCGCGGTAGCCGCCGAAAGGCGCGGGAAGATCCCTCGAACACGCCCCGCGCGGTCGGGCGCGGACGGGTGGCCCCGCGCCGTGGCCCTTCCCGCGTTCCCGGGGCGCCGCCGGGCGGCCCCGGGCCGAGCGGTAAAATCAGCGGCTTGGGCTCGGATGTGCGGAAGGTGCACGGCCCGTCGCGGAAGTCCGAGTTGTGGACATTAGACTCGACCAGCCGGACGTGACGGTACCCGCCGAGCGCGCCGGTACAACGGGCAGCGAGGCCCGCCGGGCCCGAAGGCCTGAGACCCTTTGAACGAGGAGGAACGGGTGGCCCTGCTGACCCGCATTCGGGGACCGCGCGATCTCGACCGGCTCACCATGCCGCAGCTGGCCGCGCTGGCCCAGGAGATCCGCGGCTTCCTGGTCGAAGAGGTCTCCAAGACGGGTGGCCACCTCGGGCCGAACCTGGGTGTGGTGGAGCTCACCATCGCGCTGCACCGGGTCTTCGACTCCCCGCGCGACCGGATCCTCTTCGACACCGGCCACCAGAGCTACGTCCACAAGCTGCTCACCGGCCGGCAGGACTTCTCGCGCCTGAAGATGAAGGGCGGCCTCTCCGGCTACCCGTCCCGCGCCGAGTCCGAGCACGACGTGATCGAGAACTCGCACGCCTCCACCGTCCTCGGTTACGCCGACGGCCTGGCCAAGGCCAACAAGATCCAGGGCCACCGGGACCGCCCGGTGGTCGCGGTGATCGGCGACGGCGCGCTCACCGGGGGCATGGCCTGGGAGGCGCTCAACAACATCGCGGACTGCAAGGACCTGCCGGTCGTCATCGTCGTCAACGACAACGAGCGCTCCTACTCGCCGACCATCGGCGGCCTGGCCAACCACCTCGCCACGCTGCGCACCACCCAGAACTACGAGCGCTTCCTGACCTGGGGCAAGGAGGCGCTGCAGCGCACACCCGTGGTCGGCCAGCCGCTGTTCGACACCCTGCACGGCGCCAAGAAGGGCCTCAAGGACTTCATCGCCCCGCAGGGCATGTTCGAGGACCTGGGCCTGAAGTACATCGGTCCGATCGACGGCCACGACCTGCAGGCGCTGGAGTCGGCCCTCACCAAGGCGCGCGGCTTCGGCGGCCCGGTGATCGTGCACTGCATCACCGAGAAGGGCCGCGGCTACCACGCCGCCGAGCAGAACGACGAGGACCGCTTCCACGCGGTCGGCGTGATCCACCCGGAGACCGGCCTGCCGATCAAGAGCGCGGGCAAGGACTGGACCTCGGTCTTCGGCGAGGAGATGGTCGCCCTCGGCCGGGAGCGCAAGGACATCGTGGCGATCACCGCCGCGATGCTGCACCCGGTGGGCCTGGCCCCGTTCGCCAAGGCGTTCCCGGACCGGATCTTCGACGTCGGCATCGCCGAGCAGCACGCCGCGGTCTCGGCCGCGGGTCTGGCCACCAACGGCCTGCACCCGGTGGTCGCGGTGTACGCGACCTTCCTGAACCGGGCCTTCGACCAGGTCCTGATGGACGTCGCCCTGCACAAGCTCGGCGTCACCTTCGTGCTCGACCGCGCGGGTGTCACCGGCACCGACGGCGCCTCGCACAACGGCATGTGGGACATGTCGATCCTGCAGGTCGTCCCCGGCCTGCGGCTCGCCGCGCCGCGCGACGCCGACCAGGTCAGGGCCCAGCTGCGTGAGGCCGTCGAGGTCGGGGACGCGCCCACCGTGGTCCGCTACTCCAAGGGCACGGTCGGCCCCGCAGTCCCGTCCCTGGGCCGGATCGGCGGCATGGACGTGCTGCGCGGGCGCCTCTCGTCCGACTCCTCGGCCGGGTCCGACGGCGACAAGCGCGCCGACGTGCTGATCGTCTCGGTCGGCGCGATGGCCACCGTCTGCCTGGAGGCCGCCGAGCTGCTGGCCGCCCAGGGCATCACCTCCACCGTGGTGGACCCGCGCTGGGTCAAGCCGGTGGACGCCGCCCTGCCGGGCCTGGCCGCCGAGCACCGGATGGTCGTCACGGTCGAGGACAACGGCCGCACCGGCGGCGTCGGCGCCGCGATCGCCCAGGCGCTGCGCGACGCGGACGTGGACCTGCCGCTGCGCGACTTCGGCATCCCGCAGGAGTTCCTCGACCACGCCAAGCGCGAGGAGATCCTGGCCGAGATCGGCCTGACCGCGCCGGACATCGCGCGCAAGGTCACCGAGGCGGTGGCCCGGCTGGACCGGGTCACCGTCGAGGCCTGACCCCACGCGGAACGGACGCCCGCCGTACGGGGCCCCACAGCCCCGTACGGCGGCGTGACGAAGGACACTTCCGGCCGGTCCGTCGGCGCTCAACCACGCACGGGCATATCGGACGACTGTCACATGAGCTGACTGAATGGCGGGACCAGCGCCACCCGAGTCGGTCCCGCCGGGTAGTTTGTCACCTGTGCTTGACTCCCCCACTCGTGTGGCACCGCCCGCCCGTCTGACCGACCGCCCGCACCGGCGGCTGCTCGGGCACGTCCGCACGGGGTACTGGACCAGAGTCGTCCCGGTGCTGACCCTGCTGGCGGTGGTCACCCACATCCCGTCCTTCATCCGCCCGGTCTGGAGCCCGGACGAGGGCTACCTGGCCACCCAGGCCCGGATGCTGGCGGGAGGCGGTGTGCTCTACGACACCGTGGTCGACCGCAAGCCCCCGCTGCTGCCCTGGCTGTACGAGGCGTGCTTCGCGGTCTTCGGCTCGCTCTCGCTCTGGCCGCTGCGGGTTCTGGCGATCGTGGCGCACCTGGTCACCGCGATCCTGCTGGCCTCGCTCTCGCGCGGGCGCTGGGGCAACCGCGCCGGTGCCTTCGCCGGGGCGCTCTACCTGCTGATCTCCATCGGGCTCTCCCCGGAGGACACCCAGGCGGCGACCTTCGAGGTCTTCATGCTCCCGGCCATGGTGGCCGCCTTCCGGTACGCCGAGCGGCGGCGCTGGCTGGCGGCCGGCATCGCGGTGGCGCTCTGCTCGCTCACCAAGCAGACCGGCGGGGCGGTGCTGATGCCGGTGCTCTGGATGCTCTGGCAGGACGCCCGGCACCGCGGGGTGGCCTGGAAGTCCGCGCTGGCCAAGGTCTGCTTCGGTTTCGCGTTGCCGATAGCGCTGGTCGCGGTGATCCTCACCAAGCCCAAGGGCTTCCTGTTCTGGGTGGTCACCGGCAGCGGCGACTACGCCTCGCTGGACGGCGCCTGGCTGCAGATGCTCGGCCGCGCCCTCGGCAACGCGGGCATCCTGCTGGCCGCCGCGCTGGGCTTCCTGGCCCCGGTGGGCCGCCGGCTCTGGCTGAGGTACCGCGGTCGCCCGGTCCAGGAGCCGGCCGGCCAGGAGCACGGCTCGACCGCCGACCTGTGGGTCTGGCTGCTCTCCTCGGTCATCGCGGTCTGCACCGGCTTCCACTTCTTCGGCCACTACTACCTGCAGCTGATGCCGCCGCTGGTGCTGCTCGGGGTGGGCGCGGTGTGCACCTCGCGGATCCGCTGGCGGCCGGTACTGGTGTACACCACGGTCGCCGCGACGGTGTTCTGGGGTCTGGCACTGTTCTGGCCGGGCCAGAAGATGAACCACACCACCGAGGTCGCCACCACCATCGCCGAGCAGACCACGCCCAAGGACAAGGTCCTGGTCTGGGGCATGCACCCGGAGCTGTACTGGCTGTCCGACCGCAAGCCGGTCACCCGCTACCTGACGGCGGGTTTCCTGACCAACTACAGCGGCGGCAAGGACACCGCCCAGAACGTCGGCGAGCAGTACAGCGTCGCCGACGCCTGGCAGGCCTTCGATCAGGAACTCTCCGCGGGACTGCCCGAGGTGGTGGTGGACGACTCCGGCCACGCGCCCTACCAGCCGGTGCTGGTACCGCGGATCGAAAGTCTGCTGGACAGCAGGTACGAGGTCGTGGCGGTGAACGCCGACACCGTCATCTACCGGTTGAAGAAGTGACGAATCGCCCGTATCGGGTAACTGATGGCGCGTGACCATTCCTTGGCAATGCCGTATTCAAGCGGACATCGCCGCCCGGTAATCTGTTCATGAGATCATGCTGAGCTCATGGCACCAGACCCAGCGACCCACACCGCGATCCCACGGGGCCAGCACGAAGTTCTAGGAAGGGACCGTGGCAAGCGGTGGCGTTGGCCGGTGACATGAACGACGACTCCTCGGAGGCGCGGGTGGCGGGGCGGGGCTCGCACCGCAGAACCATGACCCTCGGCGAGGTCAAGGACCGCACGCTGAAGAAGCGTGACGCCTGGTGGACCGTGGTCCTGGTGGACCCGGTGGCCACCCCGCTGGTCCGATGGGTCGCCCGCCACACCCGGATCACCCCCAACCAGATCACCTGGGCCGCGCTCTTCCTCGGCCTCGGCTCGGCCTGGCTCTACGCCCTCGGCGACCGCACCTCGCTGCTGCTCGGCGCCGGCCTCTACCACCTGAGCTTCATCCTCGACTGCATGGACGGGAAGCTGGCCCGGCTGACCGGCAACGGCAGCATCTTCGGCGCCTGGCTGGACTACGTCTTCGACCGGATCCGGGTCGTCGTCTGCGCGCTCTGCCTGATGGTCGGCCAGTTCCGTGCCAACCCGACCGAGATGTACTTCTGGCTGGCCATCCTGGTCATCTTCCTCGACATGATCCGCTACGTGAACGCGCTGCAGATCTACAAGATGCGCCAGGGCATGCGGAAGAAGCTGGAGACGGTCAGCGGCGGCAGCACCGCCGGGGTCAGCGGCAAGTCGCTGCTCTTCATGGAGGACCTGCTCCGCGACAACCCCGAACTCGACACCGCCCAGCCCGAGATCGTCCAGGCCCAGGTGCTGCTGGAGACCCAGGACGCCGAGATCGTCGACCTGCACCAGGGCTTCCGGAAGAACTTCCCCTGGTACATGAGGGCCCGCAACTTCCTCAAGCGGCACCGCATCCGCACCCACCTGATCAGCGGCATCGAGTTCCAGATGGGCGTCTTCATCGTCGCCCCGCTGGTCGGCCGGATCGGCCAGGTCACCGTGGCGGTCTCGGTGGGCCTGGCGCTCTTCGAGCTCGCCATCCTCTACAAGTTCTGGCTCTCCACCAAGGACTTCGAGCGGACCATGGCCGACATGGCCCAGCGCAAGCGCCGCCGGGACCTGGAGATCGCCGCCGGCCTGCGCAACCCGGACCGGACCGAGCGGGAGCAGGGCAGGAAGCCCGTGCGGTCGTTCCAGGCGGAACAGGACGTCCCGACCGTGTCCCTGCGTACCATCCGGTGAGCCGCTTTGCACAGCAGTACTGAGTACGTGACGTCCCCCTCCCCGGCCGTCTCGGTGGTGATCGCCGCCTACAACGCGGCCGGTACGGTCGGCCGGGCGATCCAGTCGGCGCAGCTGCAGACCCTGGACGCGATCGAGATCCTGGTGGTCGACGACCACTCCCAGGACAACACCGTCGAACTGGTCCAGGGCTTCGCCCAGGCCGACCCGCGGATCCGGCTGATACCCCGCCAGGCCAACAGCGGCGGGGTCGGCGCGCCCCGCAACGACGGCGTCGCGGCGGCCACCGGCACCTACGTGATGTTCCTGGACGCCGACGACGAGCTGCCCAACAAGGCCTGCGAGGAGCTGCTGGAGTCCGCGCTGCGCACCGGCGCCGACCTCACCGTCGGCCGGGCGGTGCGGGTCAACGTGGAGACCGGCGAGCCCAAGGTCTGGGCCGCGGACCTGCACGCCGACCCGGAGGAGCGGCACTTCGCCGGCATCCGGGACTACCCGGACCTGCTCACCGACCCGATCGCCGCCGCCAAGCTCTACCGCCGCGAGTACCTGCTGCGCGGCAACGTCCGCTTCCCCGAGGGCGTGTTCTACGAGGACACCCTGTTCTCCACCGTGGCGTACGCCTGCGCCCAGGGCATCGTCATCATCCCGCGGCCCGTCTACCGCTGGCTGTACGAGACCAGCTCCGAGACGCCCTCGATCACCCGGCGGCTCGGCGAGATCCGCAGCATCGCCGACCGGGTCTGGGTGCACCAGCAGGCCGACGAGTTCCTGATCGCCCGGGGCGCGTACGACCTGAAGATCCGCAAGGACCTCAAGTTCCTCGCCCATGACCTGAAGCTCTACATGGGCGCGCTGCGCGCCGGCGACGACGAGTACCGGGCCGCCTTCCAGCGGATCACCGCCGAGTACCTGGAGACCATCAGCCCCGAGGCGTACGAGCGCTGCGGGGTGATCGAGCGGATCCGGGCCTACTGCCTGCGGCACGGCCTGCTGGACGCGGCGGTCGCCACCGCCGACTTCGTCCAGCGCCGCTCGGTGGTCTCCAGCGACGTGGTGGAGCGCGACGGCAAGGTGTACTGGACGGCGGCCGGGCTGCACCTGCCGGACGCCGAGCTCCACTTGGACGCCACCCTGCTCGGCCTGCACACCGCCGAGTTCGCCGACGCCAAGCTGTTCAACCAGGTGGTGCACTTCCAGGTGGACGGCCAGCGGATCGAGCTCGCGGGCGAGATCCACAACCAGTTCGGCCGGATCGGCCTCAAGGACCAGCTCACCCTCAAGGGCATCGTCCGCAAGGGCAAGGGCGTGGCCTACGAGTACCCGGTCGAGCTCTTCTCGGTCGACACCCGGGTGATCCGCTACCGGGCCACACTCGACATCGACGAGGTCGGCCGGGCGCTGAAGGCGGGCGGCCGGTGGAACTTCCTGATGCAGGTGCTGTGGAACGGCAAGCGCCACACCACCGCGCTGTGCATCCGCGGGCACGAGCTCGGCGAGTACCGTTTCGAGGTCGGCAAGGCCCTGTTCGAGGCGTACGAGACGGTCAGCGGCAACCTGTGCATGCGCACCGCCGCCGAGCACCTGGAGCTGGTCGCGGCGAGCAAGCGCTCCAGCGTGGACTGGCAGTGGTTCACGCGTGAGACGGGCGTCCCCGCGGTGCCCGAGCAGCCGGAGCGGTACACCGCGGCCATCGTGGTGCCCTGCCACAACGCCGAGGCCACCCTGCTGGACTGCCTCTGGTCGATCGGCGTGCAGCGCGGTATCGAACGGGCCCAGGTCATCCTGGTCGACGACGGCTCCACCGACGGCACGGCCGGGATCCTGCAGTCCTTCGCCGCGTACCGGTCGAACGTCACCGTGATCTCGCAGGCCCGCCAGGGCGCCGGCGCGGCCCGCAACGCCGGTCTCGGCAAGGTCGGCGCGCCCTGGGTGATGTTCGTGGACGCCGACGACGTGCTGGCCAGGAACGCCCTGCACAACCTGCTGATGGCCGCCCGCGAGGACTTCGCCGACGTGATCATGGGCGACGTCGCGCAGTTCCCGATGCAGTCCACCACCCCGCCGCCGTGGCAGCGCTACTTCGGCAACGGCGACCGCACGATCAGGAACCTGACCGACACCCCCTTCCTGCTCTTCGCCGACGGCATCGGCGGCAAACTCTTCAAGACCCTCAAACTGGCCGAGTACGGGCTTCGCTTCGGCGAGGGCCTGCACTTCGACGAGGCATGGCTGGCGCTGCCCGCACTGCTGCGGGCCCGCAAGATCAGTCTGGTGGACCGGACCGTCTACCTGGAGCGGATGGAGGAGAAGCGCGGCTCCTTCCTGGACTCGCCGTGGAACCACCCGCAGCGCTCCCGTGACCTGCTCCAACTCCACCTGGGACTGCTGGCGTTCACCGAGCAGGACGAGCCCAGGGTCCGCGAGACGGTCTTCCGGATGGTGGTCCGCAACTACCAGCCGTACCTGCGCAGCCTGCACCGGATCATGAGCCGCCCGGCGCTGGCCGAGATCTTCCCGGCGGTCTGCGCCCAGTACGCGCCGATCCCCGACGAGTTGATCAGGCAGTACGCGGTCCAGCCGCAGTCCCGGCTGCTGCACTACGCCGCCAAGACCGGCCTGCTGGACGTCTTCTGCGATCCGGCCGAGCAGCCGGTGGACCGTCCGCAGCTCTACGCGGACGCCGACGGGCTCTACCGCCAATTGGCGGGCGCCCAGACCGAGTCCGGCCTGCTGCGGGTCGACAAGCAGAGCGCGATCCTGGAGGCGGCCGAAGTCGCCGGCGGGGTACTGCACCTCGAGGGCCTGCTCTCGATGACCGGCGTGGACCTCGCCGAGCCCCTGCACAACCGTCTTGAACTGGTGCTGCGTTCGGACCGCGGCGAGGTCGCCGCACCGCTGGAGCAGGACTACCGGCGCGACCGCTGGCACGTGCGCAAGGAGAAGGACCTGTACGCGGGCTTCCACGCCCGCCTGCAGGACGGCCACCTCGCCCAGGCGGGCCCGGGCCGGCAGGAGCTCTTCGTCCGGATCAACGACGGCGACGGAGAGCACCGGGTGGACATCCCGGTCACCGCGCGGATGTCGCTGCACCGCTACAAGGGCGTCCACCGGATCAGCCGGCGCCGGTACGAGCTGACCGTGGACGCGCACGGCACCGTCCGCCTGAACGTCCTCGCCCGGTCGGCCTTCGGCCGAGTCCCCGGCGCGCTGCGCCGCGGCGCCCGCCAGGTCCGCTGGAGCCTGCCCGGCCGCACGGGCTGGCGCACCAGGCTCGGCTACTGGCTGACGCACCCGCTGCTGCACCACCGCAACATCTGGATCATCGGCGAGCGCCAGGACACCGCCCAGGACAACGGCCTGCACTTCTTTCGCTGGATGCGGAAGAACAAGAAGCGCCGCAACGCCTACTACGTGATCGAGCGGACCAGCCCGGACTGGGGCAAGGTCAAGAAGTACGGCAACGTGCTGGCCCACGGCTCCTTGCGGCACCGGCTGTACATGCTGCACGCCACCAATCTGATCAGCCCGTACGACCTGGAGGCCTACCTCACCCCGCGCGGCACCCACAAGCGCGCCTACCTGACCACCTACGGCGACCTGCTGCGCTACAAGCGGGTCTTCCTGCAGCACGGCGTCATCTACAACGACGTCTCGCAGTCCGCCCAGCGGCACGTCACCAGCGTGGACCTGTTCGTCACCTCCGCCGCCGCCGAGAACCGGTACATCGCCGAGGAGTTCGGTTACGGACCGGGGCGGATGGCGCAGACCGGGCTGCCGCGCTTCGACGCGCTGGAGCAGGTCCGCAAGGACCGGCGGATCCTGCTGATGCCCACCTGGCGCCGGGACATCGTGGCGCCCTCCTACAACCGGGCGGCCCAGCCGAAGATCCCCTTCGCCTCCTCGGAGTACTACCGCTTCTTCTCCGAGTTCATCAAGCACCCGCGGCTGCTCGCCGCACTCGAGCACTTCGGTGTGACGCTGGAGTTCTTCCCGCACTACGAGATCCGGCCCTACCTGCACCACTTCAGCACCGGACACCCCTCGGTCGAGGTGGCCGACCCGGCGACCCGGGACGTCCAGGACGCCATCAAGGAGTGCTCGCTGATGGTCACCGACTACTCGTCGGTGTTCTTCGACGTGGTCTACATGGGGACGCCGCTGATCTACGTCCCGTTCGACTTCGACGAGTTCTACAGCAAGCACTACCGGCTCGGGTACCTGAACATCCTCACCGAGGGCTTCGGCCCGGCCTGCCGCACGGTCGAGCACGCGGTCGACGAGGTGATCGCCTCGATGGCGGGAGGCTTCGTGATGCAGAGCCCCTACCGGGAGCGGGTGGAGGCCTTCTTCGGGCCCCGCGACACCCGTAACAGCGAGCGCGTCTTCAAGGCCGTCGAGGAGCTCAACCGCCGCCGTCAGCCCTGACCCGAGGGCGCCCGGTGCTGCACCCCGTACCCGCCCCAGGTCACCTGCACCATGTCGGAGACCGGGCGCTCGAAGCCGTCGGAGGGCTTGTTGACCAGGGCGCCGTCCACCACCAGGGTGGTGGAGCCGCCACCGTCGATGTTCAGCGCGTCGGTCGCGTCCAGCGCGGCGAGCAGGTTACCGAGCTGGTTGTAGTCCATGCCGGGCCGGTCGTCGTCGGCGTCGACGGTGACCAGCAGCACCTTGCCCTCGCCGTCCACGCCGACGACCGTCCTGGCGTGCCGGTCGCCGCCGGAGCCGCTGTAGGTGCTCTTGCCGTCCTGGCGCATGATCAGGCGTCCGGAGACGGCGTAGAGCGAGCGGCTGAGCGGGATCTCGTCGCCGAACCGGAGGTCGGTCACCTTCTCCGTCACCGTCAGCGAACTGCCCACCCTGGCATGGGCGGTGAGCCAGTCGGCGCCGGCACCGATGCCCTGGAGCACCTTGCCGCCGGGCGGGATGTCGGTGCCGCCGCGCCCTCGGCCCAGCGAACGCACCGTCCCGCCGCGGTCCACCACGACCTCCACGCCCGGGTCGTCGGCGCTGTCGGCCTCCGAGCCCTCCAGCGGCCCGGGGGTGGGGATGCCGTACTCCGGGGTGAACAGCACGATCTCGTCGTCGTTGGCGAAGACCTGGGTGTCGGGCTTGGCTTCCAGGTCGCCCTGGAAGCCGACCAGCAGGTTCCCCTTGCTGGAGACCGGGCGCTCCCAGGGGATCCGGCCGGGGTGCCGATTGATGCCGTGCACCTCGGTGCTGGCTCCGCCGGCCGAGACCGCGATGTCGGTCTTCAGGGTGGTGATGTACGGCCGGCCGTGCTGCATCAGCAGCACACCCCCGCCGCTGGCCTCGCTGAGCAGCACGCCCTGCTGGACGGAGACGCCTTCCGGATCGCCCTCGGGCAGCCGGTACTTGTTCATCAGGTCGTCGTCGAAGAAGCTGCCGTTGACCCCGGCCGCCGGGCGCGGCACGAGGCTGGGGTCCCCGAGCACCTGGCTGACCTTCTTGACGGCACCCGACGCCGCGCCGACGCTGCTGCGCAGGGTCAGTGGGGCGATGTCCGGGTCCACCCGGAGCACGTTGACGGCGGCCCAGGTGTGCTTCCCGCCAGGGTAGGTGGTGCGGGTGACTCCGGGCGCCACGGTCGTGACGGCGGACGGCTGGCCCAGCACGCCGGCGGCGTCGGCGTGCGCCCGCCCGGAGGGCGGGGTGACGGTCAGCGCGGCCGCCGTCGCACCGGCCAGTGCGAGGCGGCGCAGCCCGTGCGGTCGGGAGCTGGTGCGCATCTGGTCCTCCGTCAGCACTCGGAAGGGTCGTCGACCAGCCGGTGCGAGCCGACGGCCGTCTGGTACGGGGCGCCCAGGGTGGTGCTGCTGCCGGGCGGCACCACGAAGGAGTCGTAGTGCTGTCCGTCCGGTGCCGTCCACTGGCCGCGGTAGCCGGGAGCGGGGTAGAGGCAGGCGGCCTGGACGGAGCGGTTCCAGACCGAGCCCGCGCCGCCGTGCCAGTCTGAGCCGTACTCGGGCGCGGCGGCGGTCCAGTACTGCATCGGCCCGCGACCGCTGGGTTCCCGGAACAGGCAGAGCGAACGCTCGGGGCAGCGCTCGTAGTCGCTGAGACAGCCCGCCTGGGACTTCGCGGCCTTGATCGAGGCGACCGAGGGCGTGGCGGAACCCTTCATGTCCTGCGTCCCGCCCGGCGGGACCTTGCCGACCCGGCCGCCGAAGGAGGGCTTCTCGTACAGGCAGGCCCAGTACTGGCTGCTGTTGCGCACGGTGCGGACCGGTCCGCCGGAGCCGGTGAGGTCCCAGGCCGCTGCCGGGGCGGACGCCGTCATGAGGGTGCCGTCCTTGCCGCCGTAGAGGCAGAAGCTGCCGGCCGGGCACCGCGCGGCGCGATCGGGCTGGGTGGAGTACCGGACGCCGACGTAGGCGCAGATCAGTGCCAGCAGGATCGCCATGACGCCCGTGACGGCTCTGCGAGAGGGGGTGGTCACGTATGGGTTGCTTCCTACCCCACCGGGTATCCGGACGCCGCCTGCCCCGCGGGGGCGGCGAGCATGCCCGGAGTCTCGTAGGGATGGCCGACGAAGACGGTGATCTCGCCCCGTGCGATCCGGTGCGCGGCGTCCTCGACCGTGTAGAACAGCCGGTCGTAGCCGATGAATCCCTGCTCGGGGTAGTAGGTCACGGTGCCGTCCGGCGTGACGCCGATCATGCCGTGCCTGGGCGGGGAGACGCCGATCAGCCGGGCGGCGGGCGCGAGTTCGGCGGCCAGCACCGGCAGGACCCCGGTGCCGCCGGGGGTGACGATCAGCAGTTTCGGCGGTGCGACCACCGGGCGCAGCCGGTAGGCGACCTGGCCGAGCGCCCGGCAGCCGTTCAGCTTCTGCCCCTCCCGGGCGATCACACCGGCGGAGACCGTGGGCATCAGTACGCCGTCCGGCGCCACGTTCTGGTTGATGACCAGGGAGAAGGTCGCGCTCCGGGGCGTGTTGGCGGTCGTGTAGGTGGCGTAGCGGCTCTGCTTCTCCAGATGGCCGAGCCCGCGGACGCGCTTGACGGTGGCGACCGTGTTGTAGGACTCCTCCATCAGGTAGCCGTAGAAGCGGAAGCCCGGGCCGACGGGGTTGAGGGTCAGCGTGAAGTCCACCTGCTGGCCGGGCAGCAGCGGCTGGGCCGGGTCGGTCTCCGAGGTCAGGTCGAGCGTCACGGACAGCTCGGGGTGCTGCTGGTGCACCGCCCGGACGCGGGATATCAGGTGTTCCATCAGCCGGCCCCTCCCGAGAGCCGTGCCGGAGCCTGCCGGGCGCTCACCGCACCGCCCCGGTCGAGACGGTACGGGCCTTCACCAGGGCGTCGTGGGTCCCGTCGTCGAGCCAGCCCATCGCCTCCGGCGGGAACTGCGGTTGCTCCAGGTTGACTATCCAGTGCGCGGGGACGATGCCCCGCTCGGCCAGCGTCCTGGCGACGAAGCGCGAGCACTCGATGGCGCCGACCGGCCGCATGTGGGTGTTGTCCTCGATGCCCTCGGGGTAGTTGGGGGACTCACCGGGCGCCAGGTACAGGAAGATCCCCTTGGTGCCCTCCGGGCCGAGCTGGGACCACCAGTCGAGGCTCTGCGCGTACAGGTCGATCAGCGGAGTGCAGGTCTGCGCCGCCAGCTCGCGCATCGCCGCCGGGTAGTGGCCCAGCGCCCAGAGCAGGTTGCCGTGGCCGTCGAAGCCCCGGCGCTCGTGGCTGGTCACCAGGACGGGGTGGGCCAGCCGCTCGCGGGCGCCGTCGATGTACAGGCGCAGGTAGTCCTGATAGCTGGTGAACGGCTTGGTGTGCCGGCCCGCGTCGGTCTTCTCGTCGATCAGGCCGAAGGAGATCAGCAGGTAGTCGCCGGGCATCAGGTGGTCGAGGATCCACTGGAGCCGGCCGCGGTCCGCGAAGCTCTTGGAACTCGCCCCCGGCCGGGCGCAGTTGACGACCTCGACCTCAGGGTGGACGAAGAGCTGCAGGGTCTGCCCCCATCCCGTCATCGGGATGAAGCTGGTCTGACGGGTCGCCATGCTGGAGTCACCCGCCAGGAACACCTTGGGTGGGCGTGGCCCTCCGTACTGCATGACCGTCCTTCTGCGCGGTGCGTACCCGTCGCGCTCGCGTGGTCGCCACCGGGTAAATAGTGGGCAAATAGACCGTCACTCTAGCCGACCTCCCTGAGGTCGTCCATGAGTTCGGGCACCTCGCGGCGGGCCGGGACGGCCGGGCCGGTCCGATCCCGCTCGGAAGGTGCGGGTAGGCTCCGGCAGTCGACGGTGGCTGAGGGAGAGTGTGGCGCGGTGGCTGGCTGGAGGCTCGGTAGGACACAGGTGATCGGTGTGGTGGCCGCGCTGGTCGCGGTGGTGGCACTGGTGTGGGGCGGCACCGTGCTGTTCGGATCGGACGGCGGCGGGAAGAAGGGCACGGCCGGTGACGCGGGCGCCGACCCGGCGGCGACCGACCCCGCGGCGGGCGACCAGCCCTCGGCCCCCGCGGACGGCTCCGGCGGCCTGCCCCGGATCTACATCGCCGGTGACTCCACCGCGGCCACCTACGTGCCCAAGTTCGCGCCCCGGACGGGCTGGGGCGAGGCACTGCCGGTCTTCCTGAACCACGACAAGGTCAGTGTGAACAACTGGGCCAAGGTCGGGGCGAGTTCCAAGAGCTTCGTCGACGAGGGGCGGCTGGCCAAGATCCTGGCCGAGATCAGGAAGGGCGACTACCTGCTGATCGGCTTCGGCCACAACGACGAACGGCCCGAGCCGATCGTCCACACCGACCCGTTCGGCAGCTACCAGGACTACCTGCGCAAGTTCGTCGACGGCGCCCGCTCCAAGGGCGCCGTCCCGGTCCTGGTCACCCCGGCCGAGCGCTACCACTTCGACCAGGCGGGCCGGATCGCCCCCTCGCACGGGGAGTACCCGGCAGCCATGCGGCAGGTGGCGACCGAGGACAAGGTGCCGCTGGTCGACCTCACCACCCTCAGCACCGCACTGTGGAACGCCCACGGACCGCAGGGCGCCCTGAACGACTTCCTGTCGCTGGCGCCGGGCGAGTCGCCGAACTACCCCAAGGGCGTCCAGGACAAGACCCACTTCAAGACGCACGGCGCGATCGAGCTCGCCCAGCTGGTCGCCAAGCGGCTGTACGCCGAGCACGTCCTGCCCGCCGAGGACTTCCAGGGCCTGGAGCGCACGGACGTGCCCGATTCCGCCCTGGCGGGCTGAGAGCGACCGGAAGAACGGCCGTGGGGCCGGGACCGCAGCTGCGGTCCCGGCCCCACGGTGTTGCTGCGGCAGCCGCTCAGGCGGTCGGCACGGAGGCCACGCCCGGGGCCAGGAAGCGCTTGCCGTTGACGCGCTCCGAGACGCCCTCACGGTCCAGGTACGGGGTGAGCCCGCCCAGGTGGAAGGGCCAGCCGGCGCCGGTGATCATGCACAGGTCGATGTCCTGCGCCTCGCCGACGACGCCCTCGTCCAGCATCAGGCCGATCTCCTGCGCCACGGCCTCCAGGGCCTTGGCGAGGACCTGCTCCTCCGTCAGCACGGTGTCGCCGAAGGAGAGCAGCGCCAGGACCTCGGGGTCGATGACCTGCTGGCCGTCCTGCCAGATGTAGAAGCCGCGCTTGCCGGCCTTGACCAGCTTGGTGAGGTTCTCGGAGACGGTGTACCGGTCCGGGAAGGCCGCGGCGAGGGTCTCCGACACGTGCAGGGCGATGGCCGGGCCGACCAGCTCCAGCAGCACGATCGGGGACATCGGCAGGCCGAGCGGCAGCACGGCCTTCTCCACCGTCTCGATCGGGGTGCCCTCGTCGATGGCGCCCTGGATCGCGTCCATGAAGCGGAGCAGGATCCGGTTCACCACGAACGCCGGGGCGTCCTTGACCAGAACGGCGGTCTTCTTCAGCTTCTTGGCGACCGCGAAGGCGGTGGCCAGCGAGGCGTCGTCGGTCTTCTCCGCACGGACGATCTCCAGCAGCGGCAGGATCGCGACCGGGTTGAAGAAGTGGAAGCCGACCACGCGCTCCGGGTGCTGGAGCTTGGACGCCATCTCGGTGACCGACAGCGAGGAGGTGTTGGTGGCCAGGATCGTGGTCGGCGAGACCACGGCCTCCAGCTCGGCGAAGACGTTCTGCTTGACGCCCATCTCCTCGAACACGGCCTCGATCACGAAGTCCGCGTCGCCGAAGGCCACGGCCTTGTCCAGGTGGCCGGAGACCAGGCCCTTGAGCTTGTTGGCCTTGTCCTTGCCGATCCGGCCCTTCTCCAGCAGCTTCTCGATCTCGCCGTGGACGTAGCCCACGCCCTTGTCGATGCGCTCCTGGTCGATGTCGGTCAGCACGACCGGCACCTCCAGCCGGCGGGCGAACAGCAGCGCCAGCTGGGAGGCCATCAGGCCGGCGCCGACGACGCCGACCTTGGAGACCGGGCGGGCCAGCGACTTGTCCGGGGCTCCGAAGGGCCTCTTGGCCCGGCGCTGCACCAGGTTGAACGCGTAGATGCCGCTGCGCAGCTCGCCGCTCATGATGAGGTCGGCCAGCGCCACGTCCTCGGCGTCGAAGCCCGCCTGCAGGTCCTGGTCCTTGACCTGCTGGATGATGTCCAGCGCCTTGTAGGCGGCGGGAGCGGCCCCGTGCACCTTGGCGTCGGCGACCATCCGGCCCCAGGCGACGGCGTCGTCCCAGGCCTTGCCGCGGTCGATCTCCTCGCGCTCGACGACCGTCTCGCCCTTGAGGACCTTGGCCGCCCAGAGCAGCGACTGCTCCAGGAAGTCGGCCGGCTCGAACATCGCGTCGGCGATGCCGAGCTCGAAGACGTCCTTGCCCTTGAGCTGCTTGTTCTGGCTCATCGAGTTCTCGACGATGACCTTGACGGCCTTCGCCGGACCGATCAGGTTCGGCAGGATGGTGCAGCCGCCCCAGCCGGGGACCAGGCCGAGGAAGACCTCGGGCAGCGAGAACGCCGGGACGCCCGCGCTGACGGTGCGGTAGGTGCAGTGCAGGCCGACCTCGACACCGCCGCCCATCGCCGCGCCGTTGTAGAAGGCGAAGCTGGGGACGGGCAGCGCGGCGATCCGCTTGAAGACCTCGTGGCCGCCCTTGCCGATGGCCAGCGCGTCCTCGCGCTCCTTGAGGAGCTCGACGCCCTTGAGGTCGGCGCCGACCGCGAAGATGAACGGCTTGCCGGTGACGGCGACCGCGACGATCTTCTGCTCGGCGGCCTCGGCCTCGACCTGGTCCAGCGCCTCGGACAGCTTCAGCAGCGAGCCCGGGCCGAAGGTGGTCGGCTTGGTGTGGTCGAAGCCGTTGTCCAGGGTGATCAGCGCCAGCCTGCCCGCCTGCAGCGGCAGGTCGAGGTGGCGGACGTGCGCGGTGGTGACGACCTCGCCGGGGAACAGCTCGGCGCCGCGGGTCAGCAGCTCAGTGGTGCTCGTCATCGTCACTTACCACCCTCGAAGTGCGGGTTCTCCCAGATGACCGTTCCACCCATGCCGAAGCCGATGCACATGGAGGTCAGGCCGTAGCGGACGTCCGGGCGCTGCTCGAAGCGCCGGGCCAGCTGGGTCATCAGACGGACGCCGGAGGAGGCCAGCGGGTGGCCGAAGGCGATCGCACCACCGTACGGGTTGACGCGCTCGTCGTCGTCGGCGATGCCGAAGTGGTCGAGCATGGCCAGCACCTGGACGGCGAAGGCCTCGTTGATCTCGAACGCGCCGATGTCCTCGATCGTCAGGCCGGCCTTGGCCAGGGCCTTCTCGGTCGCCGGGACCGGGCCGATGCCCATGACCTCGGGCTCGACGCCCGCGAAGGCGTAGGAGACCAGGCGCATCTTGACCGGAAGGCCGAGCTCCTCGGCGACGTCCTCGGCGGCCAGCAGCGAGGCGGTGGCACCGTCGTTCAGACCGGCCGCGTTGCCGGCGGTGATGTTGCCGTGCGGGCGGAACGGGGTCTTGAGGCCCGCCAGCGACTCCATCGTGGTGCCCGGGCGCATCGGCTCGTCGACCGTCGCCAGGCCCCAGCCGGTCTCGCCGACCTCGGGGTTGGTGTTGCGGATCGCGATCGGCACCAGGTCGGGCTGGATGTCGCCGTTGGCGTACGCCTTGGCGGCCTTCTCCTGGGAGCGCACGGCGTAGGCGTCGCAGCGCTCCTTGGTGATGTGCGGGAAGCGGTCGTGCAGGTTCTCCGCCGTCATGCCCATGAACAGGGCGGACTCGTCGACCAGCTTCTCGGAGACGAACCGCGGGTTCGGGTCGACGCCCTCGCCCATCGGGTGGCGGCCCATGTGCTCGACGCCACCGGCGACGACGATGTCGTACGCGCCGAAGGCGATGCCGCCCGCGGTGGTGGTGACGGCGGTCATCGCGCCGGCGCACATGCGGTCGATGGCGTAGCCGGGAACGGACTTCGGCAGGCCGGCGAGCAGTCCGGCGGTACGGCCGATGGTCAGACCCTGGTCGCCGATCTGCGTGGTCGCGGCGATGGCGACCTCGTCGATGCGTTCGACGGGCAGGTTCGGGTTGCGGCGCACGAGCTCGCGGATGCACTTGACGACCAGGTCGTCGGCGCGGGTCTCGTGGTAGATGCCCTTCGGGCCGGCCTTGCCGAACGGGGTGCGGACGCCGTCGACGAAGACGACGTCCCTCGCGGTACGAGGCACGGGGGCTCTCCTCCCAGGGGACATGACGTTTAGCGCAGTCGACGTCACAGATGGAGCGGCGCTGCTTCACGGCCATGCTACCCGCCGGTAACTAGCTTGCCCAGGGGCAGCACCCCCATCACCCCATGTGTCCCGCACCACGTCAATCGGCCTGGAAACGACCAGGTACGCGGACAGGGGCGCGGGGGAGCGCGAGCCGGAAGGCGGCCGCCGCCGGGCCCGAGCCCGCACAGGCGGGATGCCGTACCCCGCCCGGTGCGGGCCGGCGAGGCACCCTGCTTCCGCTTCGCGCGTCTCCCCGCGCCCCTGATCGTTCACCCGCCTGCCCGGAGCTCACCCCGGGCGGCCGGAGTCTCAGCCCCGGACCGTCCCGTTGGCGGCCTTGACGAACACCGCCGAGATGGCCGGAGCCACCAGGTCGACCTGCCAATTCCGGGCGCCCAGCGCCAGCAGCGCCGACCCGACCGCGTCCACCGTGAGCAGGGCAGGCGGCTCCCAGCAGACCCGTCGCACCAGCTCCGGGGTGATCAGGTTCTCGGCCGGCAGCCGCTTCACCTCGGCCAGCTCGGTGACGGCCGCGCGGGCCCCCGAGAGTCGCGCCGCGGCCACCGGGTCCTTCTCCGCCCAGGCCCGCGGCGGCGGCGGCCCGTCATGCGGCGCGGTGGCCGGCGGCAGCTCGGTCTCCGGGATCTCCCGGGCCCGGTCCAGCGCGGCCAGCCACTGCTCCAGCTGCCGCCGGCTGATCCGCGGCCCGAACCCCTGCACCATCTGCAGTGCGGCCACGTTCTGCGGCATCGCCAGCGCCGCGTTGACGATCGCGGCGTCCGGCAGTACCCGCCCGGGCGAGACGTCCCGCTCCCGCGCGATCTTGTCCCGGGTCTGCCACAGCTCCCGGACGGCGGCCAGCTGACGGCGGCGCCGCACCTTGTGCAACTGCGAGGTGCGGCGCCACGGGTCCACCCGGGGGGCGGGCCTGGGTGCGTCGGCGATGGCGGCGAACTCCTCCAGGGCCCAGCCGAGCTTGCCCTGGGCGTCCAGCTCCTGTTCGAGTGCGTCCCGCAGCTCGACCAGCACCTCGACGTCCAGGGCGGCGTACCGCAGCCAGGGCTCCGGCAGCGGACGGGTCGACCAGTCCACCGCGGAGTGCTCCTTGGCCAGTGACAGACCGAGCACGCTCTCGGTCATCGGGCCGAGTCCGACCCGGGGGAAGCCCGCGATCCGGCCGGCCAGCTCGGTGTCGAACAGCCGGGACGGCCGCATTCCGACCTCGGAGAGGCAGGGCAGGTCCTGGGTCGCCGCGTGCACCACCCACTCGGTGTCGGCCAGCGCGGCGCCGAGGGCGCTGAGGTCGGGGCAGGCGATCGGGTCGATCAGCGCGGTGCCAGCGCCGGCCCGTCGCAGCTGGATCAGGTACGCCCGCTGTCCGTAGCGGTACCCGGAGGCCCGCTCGGCGTCGACTGCGACCGGGCCGCTGCCCGCGGCGAAGGCGGCGATCGTCTCGGCGAGCACCCGCTCGTCCACCACCACGGGTGGCAGTCCCTCCCTGGGCTCAAGGAGCGGGACCGGGGCTGTCTCTTCTGGGATGGCTGCTACGGCGTCGGTCACCCCCCAAGAGTACGACGGCGGCCGGAACCGGGAAGGTTGTCGGACTGGTCAGAAGGTACTCAGACGTCCTCCTGCCCAGTCGACACGCTCAACGACGCGCCCAAGTTCGCCCGGATGGCCCCCCGCCCGGACGGACCTGACCTGGGCTTCGGGGAAAACCGGCAGCCCGGAGGAAACGTTCCTCCGGGCTGCCAATCGAACTGTCTGTCGTTGCTGGGGCTGCGGTGCGGCACGCGGACGTCGGCGGAGCTCAGTGGATGATGCCGGTCCGCAGGGCGACCGCGACCATCCCGGCCCGGTCTCCGGTGCCCAGCTTGCGGGCGATCCGGGCCAGGTGGCTCTTCACCGTCAGCGCGGACAGGCCCATCGCGACGCCGATCGCCTTGTTGGACTGCCCTTCGGCGACCAGCCGCAGCACCTCCACCTCGCGGCCGGACAGCTCGCGGTAGGCGGCGGGCTGCACACCGGGAGCGCCGGGAGCGCCGGGTGCCCCCGGGGCGCCGACCGCACCGGGCATGCCCGGCATCCCGGGCCGCCGCATCCGGCCGCCCAGTCCGGCGGCACCGAGCGGCAGCCCGGGACGGCCGGGCATGGCGATGTTGGTGCGGGTGCCGGTGACCACGTAGCCCTTGACACCGCCCGCGAGCGCGCTGCGGACCGCGCCGATGTCGTCGGCGGCGGAGAGCGCCAGGCCGTTGGGCCAGCCCGCCGCGCGGGTCTCGGCCAGGATGGTCAGGCCGGAGCCGTCCGGGAGGTGGACGTCGGCGACGCAGATGTCGCGCGGGGTGGCGACCCGAGGACGGGCCTCGGCGATCGAGGAGACCTCGATGACATCGCGGACACCCAGCGCCCACAGGTGCCGGGTGACGGTGTTCCGGACACGGGGATCGGCGATGACCACCATCGCGGTGGGCTTCGTCGGGCGGTATGCGACCACGTTTGCGGGGTGCTCAAGAAGGACCGACACCAGGGGCCTCCTGCGGGGAGTGGCGGACGGAACCCCGAGGGGGCGGTCGGGTCGTTCCGCGTTTGGAAAGGGTCACAGACACCTTCGGCATCAACCGTGTCCGGCTTTAGCGAAAGATCACGATCTAGTGAGTAACAATACGGACAAATCGCGCAAATGACTGATGCGACATGCCCTGAAATCGCACAGATTCGATCGAAAGCAACGCTTACCGATCAGGACTGGACGGCGAATTGACGCAGACCGGGGTCGAAGTCATGCGGCGTCAGTCCTGCGGGTGGCGTTGGCCGCGGCCGGCCTCGAACGGGCCGTCCGTCGCTCCTCAGTGGGAGCGCGGGCGCCGCCGCGCGGGCATCGGGACCACCCCGCCGAGTGACGGCGAGTCCGGCAGCGGTGCCACCGTGCTCGGCGGCAGGCCGGCGCAGGCGCAGAGCAGATCGCCCCAGGCCGCCAGGTGCCGCTCGAACCGGCCGTCCGCCGGGGTCCAGGAGGCGCGGATCTCGATCTCGGTGGACGGCTCTCGGTCGGACAGCGCGCCGAAGTAGTGCGAGGAGGCGTGGGTGACCGTGCCGCCCGGCTCGGCGTAGCCGGCACCGTGCGAACGCAGCGCGTCCAGCAGCCAGGACCAGCCAACCTCGGAGAGCATCGGGTCGTCGGCGATCTCGGGCTCCAGCTCGGCCCGGGTCAGGGTGACCACCCGGAAGTCGCCGTGCCAGGCCTCCTGGCCGGCCGGGTCGTGCAGCAGTACCAGCCGGCCGTCCGCCAGTTCCTCGCCCTCCACCTCGACGGTGGCGGTGAGCGCGTACGTGTAGGGGGCCAGCCGCCGGGGCGCTGGGGCGGGCGAGAGCTGCACCTCGGGCCGCAGCCGCGCCGTGCCGAGCACCTCGACCGCTGCGCGGAACTCGATCGGCGCCGACTCCTTGCCCGTTCCGCCACCTTGTGCGGGGTGCCCGCCGACCGCTGCCATGAGCGGAAGCCTAGGTGGGCCGACGCCGCAATCCGAGCACATTTCGCACCTGCGGCGCGCCGGGGCGGGTGCTCTCGAAGATCTTGGAGGAACGCACGACTCGCCGTCGGGGGCGCGGTCCGGGACACATGCGAAGATTTGCACCGTGAGTGAGACTTCCGCGGCGACCCCGCCAGCCCAGACCGGTCAGCATTCCCCCGCGCGCCGGGGCGCGGCGTACGACTCCCCGTTCCTGCGCGCCGCGCGCCGCGAGCCGGTGCCGCACACCCCGGTGTGGTTCATGCGCCAGGCCGGCCGCTCGCTGCCCGAGTACCTCAAGGTGCGCGAGGGCATCCCGATGCTGGAGTCCTGCACCCGGCCTGAGCTGGTGAAGGAGATCACCCTCCAGCCGGTGCGGCGGCACAAGGTGGACGCGGCGATCTTCTTCAGCGACATCGTGGTGCCGCTGAAGGCCATCGGCGTCGGCGTCGACATCGTGCCGAAGATCGGCCCGGTGATCGCCGACCCGATCCGCACCTTCGACGACCTCCAGCGGCTGCGCCCGCTGGAGCCGGACGACATGCCCTACGTCACCGAGGCCGTCGGCATGCTGGTCGAGGAACTCGGCACCACCCCGCTGATCGGCTTCGCCGGCGCCCCGTTCACCCTGGCCAGCTACCTGGTCGAGGGCGGCCCGTCGAAGAGCCACGAGCAGACCAAGGCCATGATGTACGGCCAGCCCGAGCTGTGGGCCGCGCTGGTCGACCGGCTGGCCGACATCACCGCCGCCTTCCTGAAGATCCAGATCGAGGCGGGCGCTTCGGCGGTCCAGCTCTTCGATTCCTGGGTCGGCGCGCTCGCCCCGGACGACTACCGCCGCTCGGTGATGCCCGCGAGCACCAAGGTCTTCGAGGCCGTCGCCCGCTACGGCGTGCCGCGGATCCACTTCGGCGTCGGCACCGGCGAACTGCTGCACCTGATGGGCGGGGCCGGTGCCGACGTGGTCGGGGTGGACTGGCGGGTGCCGCTGAACGTCGCCGCCGAGCGGGTCGGCCCGGGCAAGGCCCTCCAGGGCAACCTCGACCCGGCCGTCCTCTTCGCACCCACCCGCGTGGTCGAGACCAAGGCCCGCGAGGTGCTGCACGCCGCCCAGGCGCTCGGCGACAGCGGCCACATCTTCAACCTCGGTCACGGCGTGATGCCGAACATGGACCCCGACGCGCTGACCAGGCTGGTCGAGTTCGTCCACGAGACCAGCGCGCGGTAGCGGCCCCTCCCGGGCAACCGGCAGGCGCCTTCGCGGAGCTGCCCGGTTGCTTCGGGGATCAGCGGGTGAACCGGGCAGCCAGGTACTGCTCCCAGGTGCGCCGGCCCACCGCGCGGTCCGGCGCGGTGAGCGCGCCGGAGCGGAAGGCCGCGCCGATCCTCCCCGGGATTCGCACCGCCAGCACCGGGCGGCGCTTGCCCGCCGCCCGCAGCCAGCCCCTGGCCAGCTCGGCCACCGGGTACACCCGGGGGCCGGCCAGGTCCGGCACCCGGCCCGCTGGTGCTCCGAGCGCCAACTCGACCAGCCGGTCGGCCACTTCACCCTGGCTCACCGGCTGGCAGACGGTCCCGGACGGCACCGGGACGACCGGGAGCCGGGACAGCACTCCGAACGCCGCGTTGAGCAGTTCGGGGAACTGGGTGGCGCGCAGGTTGGTCCAACCGAGCTCTGATGCCGCCAGCATCCGCTCGCCCTGCAGCTTGACCGCGTAGTAGGGGTAGGGGATCCGGTCGACGCCGACGATCGAGATGTTGACGACGTGCCCGACCCCGGCGCGCTCCGCCGCCGCGAGCAGGTTCTCCATGGCGGGGACGTCCTGCTTGAAGTGCCGGGCGTCGCTGGCGCAGTGGACGACCGTACGGACGCCGTCGAGCGCCGCGTCCAGCCCCGTGCCGGCCGCAAGGTCGCCGGTGAACCAGGCCACCCCGGGATCCTCGGGCAGCGCCGTCCGCCGGGTCAGCGCCCGCACCGGCGCCCCCGTCCCGCGCAGGCGCCGCACCACCTCGCGCCCCAGCACCCCGGTCGCCCCGGTCACCAGCACCGTGTTCTCCATCGCTCCGCCTCTCCGTGTCGTACCGCCGTCGGCAGGAAGAGGACGGGGCAGACCGGTCGGATGTGACAGTCCTCCTCGAACGATTTTTCTGATGGTGATCCCAGGGAGATTCCGTGGCGTCGGCTTCGCGTCAGCGACTAGCTTGTAGCCATGAGCGAGCTGCCTGACTGGATGTATCCGCCCCGCGAGGAGGGCTGGTTCGCCGAGGATCTCGATGGTCTGCCCAACCTGCCTCGGCACACCGAACTCGTGGACGGAGCGCTGGTCTTCATGATGTCCCCGCAGCGGTCCTGGCACAGCCGTGTGATCTCCGGGCTGACCCGCGCGCTGGAGCCCCAGCTGCCGGACGGCGTCGAAGTCGAGCGGGAGATGACCATCCGGCTGGACAAGCGGAATCGCCCGGAGCCCGATCTGGTCGTGACCACGGCGGCCTACGAGCCTGACCGGACGTGGTTCGCTCCGTCCGACGTCGTCCTGGTGGTGGAGGTCGTGTCGCCGGAGTCCGCTCACCGCGACCGGACGGTCAAGGTGCGCAAGTACGCCGAGGCGGGGATTCCGCACTACTGGCGGATCGAGGAGGAGACCGGCCTGCCGGTCGCCCACGTCTTCGAGCTCGAAGAGTCGACTTCGGCCTACGCACCGGCCGGTATTTTCCGCGGGACCCTCGATCGGCCGGTTCCGTTTCCGGTGAAGATCGATCTCGACCGGCTCGACAAGCCGCTGCGCCGCACCGGTTGAGGCCTCCGGTGTGAGCTCTGCGAGACTGCGAGCATGGTTGAACCTCATGTCGTGGTGATCGGCGGCGGGATCGCCGGGCTCACGGCCGCGTACGCGGCGAGTGCGCGGGCCCGGGTCACGTTGCTGGAGGCGTCCGGGCGGCTCGGCGGGAAGCTGCGGGCCGGTGAGGTCGGCGGAGTGCGGGTCGACCTCGGCGCCGAGTCGATGCTCGCCCGGCGGCCGGAGGCGGTGGAGCTGGCCCGGCAGGTCGGCCTCGCCGGGGCCCTGGAGCCGCCGAGCACGGCGAAGGCCGCGATCTGGACCAGGGGGGCCCTGCGGCCGCTGCCCGGCGGGCAGGTGATGGGCGTCCCCGGTGACCTGGACGCGCTGGCCGCCTCCGGGGTGCTCTCCGAGCGTGGCCTGGACCGGGTCAGGCACGAGCTGGCCACGGCCCCGGTCGGGTCGGACGTCTCGATCGGCGAGTACGTCGCGGCTCGGCTCGGCCGCGAGGTGGTGGACCGACTGGTGGAACCGCTGCTCGGCGGCGTCTACGCCGGTCACGCCGATGAGATCTCGCTGCGCGCGGCCGTCCCCGCGCTGCTGCCCGTGGCCCGCAGCGGCGGCTCGCTGCTGGAGGAGGTGCGCGAGCTGACCGCGCGGCCCACCAGCGTCGGGCCGGTCTTCCAGGGCATCGAGGGCGGTGTCGGCACCCTCCCGGAGGCGGTCGCCGACGCCTGCCGCAAGGCCGGAGCCGAGCTGCGCACGGACAGTGCGGTGGACGAGCTGCGCCGCACCCCCGAGGGTTGGCGGGTCGTCACCGGCGACGAGGTGCTGCACGCAGACGCGGTGGTGCTGGCCGTCCCCGCGCCGCAGGCCGCCCGGCTGCTGCGCGCCGACGCCCCGGGCGCGGCGGCCGAACTGGACACCGTCGAGTACGCGGGCATGGCCCTGGTCACGATGGCCTTCCGCCGCGCCGACCTGACCGAGCCGCTGACCGGCAGCGGCTTCCTGGTGCCGCCGGACGACGGCCGCTCGATCAAGGCGTCCACCTTCTCCTCCAACAAGTGGGGCTGGCTGGACCGCGGCGCACCGGACGCCTTCGTGCTGCGCACCTCGTTGGGTCGCCACCGCGAGGAGGAGGCGCTCGACCTGCCGGACGAGGAGCTGGTGGCCCGCTCGCTGGCCGACCTCGGTGAGGCGGTCGGCCTGCGCGCGCGCCCGTACGACACCGCGGTCACCCGCTGGCGCGGTGGTCTGCCGCAGTACCCCGTGGGGCACCTGGAGCGGGTGGAGCGGATCCGCGGGCAGGTGGCCCGCCTCGGCCTGGCGGTCTGCGGGGCCGCGTACGACGGGGTGGGGATTCCGGCCTGCATCGCCGGTGCCCGCCGGGCGGTCGACGAGGTGCTGACCCCGGCGATCGGCACACACGTAACGGAAGGGACAATGGGCACATGACTGAGTCCACTGAAACGCAGCCCGAGAAGAAGAAGGCCCGGGACCTGAACAAGGTCATCCGCTACACCATGTGGTCGGTGTTCAAGCTCAGGAGCGAGCTGCCCGAGGACCGCGCCGCGCTGGCGGCCGAGGTCGAGGAGCTGTTCGAGCAGCTGGCGGCGAAGGACGTCACGGTGCGCGGCACCTACGACGTGTCCGGCCTGCGCGCCGACGCCGATGTGATGATCTGGTGGCACTCCGGTGACTCGGACAACCTGCAGGAGGCGTACAACCGCTTCCGCCGCACCGGCTTCGGCCGCGCCCTGGAGCCGGTCTGGTCCAACATGGCGCTGCACCGCCCGGCCGAGTTCAACAAGTCGCACATCCCGGCGTTCCTCGCCGACGAGCGGGCCCGCGAGTACGTCTGCGTGTACCCGTTCGTGCGCTCCTACGAGTGGTACCTGCTGCCGGACGAGGAGCGGCGCGCGATGCTCGCCGAGCACGGGCAGATGGCCCGGGGCTACCCGGACGTGCGGGCCAACACGGTCGCCTCGTTCGCGCTCGGCGACTACGAGTGGCTGCTCGCCTTCGAGGCGGACGAGCTGCACCGGATCGTGGACCTGATGCGCGACCTGCGGCCGTCCCGGGCCCGGCTGCACGTCCGCGAGGAGGTGCCGTTCTTCACCGGCCGCCGCAAGCCGGTCGCCGAGCTGGTGGCCGGCCTGGTCTGAGCCTCCGCGCCTGACCGCGCCGAACCGGGGTACCGGGATCCGCGCGGTCCGCCCACCACGGAGGTGGGCGGACCGCGCGGATCCCCGTACCCGGCCGGACGGGCCCTAGTTGCGCAGAGCGGCGCGCAGGCGGGCGTCCTGGAGCGCGGCGGGGCCGACCATGGCGACGGCGGTGAGCAGTTCCTGTTCGGCGCCGGCGGGGTCGGGGCGGACCGCGTGGAGTACCTCCTGGCCGGCGTGGGTGGCCCAGCGGGTGTAGGGGTGGACGTCGACCCGGGCCATCAGCAGCGTGCCGCTGGTGAGTACCAACGGCAGGGCGAACCAGGCGATGGCGGCTCCCGTGTCCGTGCCGTCGGGCGCCAGCGCGATGGACGCTCCGAGGAGGAGCAGGCTCAGCAGCAGTGCCAGCCGCACCTGCCGGACCGCCATGGAGGTGGCCTCCTTGACGACCGCCGGGGTGGCGAGTCCGGCCAGCACCAGCCGTCCGCCGATCTCCAGCACGGCCGGGTGGACGGCGAGTTGCTCGCGGAGCTCGGAGGTCCTGCACTGCCCCTCGGGGCCGATGCAATCGATCAGCGCCCGCTCCAGCAGGTTGCGGCCCTGCGGGTCCACCACGGTGGTCCAACCGGTGTGCGCCAGGTGCAGCCGGCCCTGAGCGGCCATCAGTACCAGGGCGAGATCGACCACCCGGGCCGGGCCCCCGGCCAGGTGCGCGGTCTCGTACAGGCCGATCCCGGTGGCGTCGCCGGGCCGGCCGGTCTCGGCCCCGGAGAGCGCGTCTGCGGTTGCTGCGACCTTGACCAGCCGGAAGCAGGAGAGTGCGGCGGCGAGGAACGCGGGTATCAGGAAGAGCAACCACATGGGGCTGTTTCTAGACCTGGCGAGCCGTTCGGGGAAGTGAATTTCCGGTTCGCGATACCGAACTGTGACCGATGCACGGGTTACGAACCGCAGCTTGAGCCGCAGCTGGATCCGCAACTGCTGTGCCCCGACGAGCAGCTGTGGCCGGAGGAGCTGCTGTGCCCCGACGAGCAGCTGTGGCTGGACGAACTGCTGTGGCCGGACGAACTGCTGTGGCCGGAGGACGAGCCGCAGCCACTGGACGAGCCGCAGGACGAGCCATGGTGCGAACCGTGGTGTGAGCCGCCCGGACCGGGGTCCGGGGTGGCGGACGAGCACCAGGCCACCGCCGCCGCCCCCGCGTCGAGGCCCCCACCGTAACCGGAGTCGCCCGAGCCGCCGCCGACGCTTGCGCGGGCCCGCTTCCGCATGGCGGTGCGCAGGTCCTCGTCCTTCAGGGACTCGACGCCCTCCAGCGCCAGTGCGCCCAGTGCGGCGGTGGTGTCGGCGTCGGCCCCGGGGACGGCCGGCTTCCACGGTGAGGAACCGGTCTTCATCAGGCCCAGCTGCCGCAGCCCGGCCGGGCTGACCCGGCTCTTCCCGGGCCTGGTGGTGGCCAGCCAGACGGCCCCGAGCAACAGCAGTCCGAGGAAGGCGAAGAACGGCGGCGCGCTCGTGGCCCGCTCCCCGGCGGGCCGGAAGGGCCAGCCGAGCCCGGTCGCCAACCCGACTATCAGGGCGACCAGCAGGGACAGCTGCAGGAAGCGCCGGGCCCGGACGGCGGCGCGGTGCAGTTCGGGCCGCCGCATCAGCCCGCGTTCCGCCAGCCGGTCGCCGATCCGCTGGATCTCCGGGCTGCGCATCACCGCCCGGCGCAGCAGGTCCACTTCACTCTGCCGGCCCGGCCCCGCGGCCTTGATCAGTACGGCCTCGGCCGGGTCCTTCGGCGCGGGGTCGGTCACGGTGGCCAGACCGTCCCGGGAGACGATCAGCCGGCCCTCCCGCTGCATCCGGACGATCACCGCCTCCGCCGCCCGGGCCGGGCCGCCGGCGAGGAAGGCGCCTTCCGGCAGCGGCAGTGCGCGGCCGGGCAGGCCCTGCGGCTTCGGTACCCGCCGCATCCGCCGCAGCGCGACGGACGTCCACAGGCCCGTGCCCACCACCAGCGTGGTGGCGGCGGCGAACTCGGTGTACCACATCTCATGTCCCCCGTAGTCGAGTTGAAGCAGCCGGCGGTGCTCGGACCCGCCGGACGGGCCCTAGCCGTGGAAGCGGCGCCAGCGGCGGCGGGGCGGTTCGGCAGGCCGCAGCCAGCGCTCCAGTGCGGGCCGCCAGGGAGTGTGCGGCGCGCCGACGGCGGCCCAGTCGACCGCCCACTCGGCGAAGGCCCGCGCGTCCGCCCGGTAGCCCCCGACGGCCGGGCCCTGCTGCGCGTACCGGCGGAACAGCGGCAGGTAGTCGTCGCCGAGGATCCGCGCGACCTCGGGTGCCACCCGGGCCACGGTGTCCCGCCGTTTGGCGAGCAGGCCCTGGGTCTGGACGCGTACCTGCTCCGGGTCGAAGCCCTCCGGCGCCGGGCCGCCCGAGACCAGCACCGCCAGCAGCTCGGCCTGCCGCCGGGCCAGTCGGGCGCGGGCCACCACCAGCTCCGGGTCGCCCGCCCTGACCAGGTACTCGAAGTGCTCAGACATGCTCCAGCCTTCCTTCCAGCACGGCCCGGATCGCGTCGAGCTCGCCCGCCAGTTCGGCGGGCGGCGGGTAGTGGTCGTCACGTTCCAGCAGGACGCCGGGCGGCAGCGCCCGTTCGCAGAGCCGGGCCAGGACCTCGAGTACGGGCTCGGTCACCGGGTGGGCGTGGGTGTCGTGCCAGACCCCGTCGACCTCGATCCCGCCCGCCACATGGACGTAGGCGACGGCCTCCAGCGGCAGTCGGTCGAGTTCGGCGGCGATGTCCAGGCCCAGGTTGACCCGGTTGGTGTGCAGGTTGGCGACGTCGACCAGCAGCCGTACGCCGGTGCGCTCGACGAGCTCGGCCAGGAACTCGCCCTCGGTGAACTCGTCCTCGGGCCAGGCGAGATGGGCGGCGATGTTCTCCAGCGCCAGCGGAACCGGCAGTTCCTGCTGGGCGATCCGGACGTTCTCCGCGATCACCCGCAGCGAGTCCCGCGAACGCGGCACCGGCAGCAGGTGGCCCGCCTCGACCCCGCCCGCCCGGACGAACGCCAGGTGCTCGCTGACCAGTGGCGCGTCCAGCGCCTGAGCGGCCGTGGCCAGCCGCGACAGGCGCTCGGGGTCGGGCAGTTCGGCACCGCCGAGACCGAGCGCCACCCCGTGCGGGACGACCGTCACACCGCGCTCCCGCAGCACCCGCAGCGACTCGGGCAAGTGGCCGGCGCGCAGTTGGTCGAGGCAGAGGTTCTCGGCGACCACCTCGACCCAGTCCAGGCCGGGCAGCCGCTCCACCACGGTGTCGATCTCGGCCCGCCAGCCGATGCCGACTCCCAGGCGGGGCAGGGCAGTAGCAGCAGACGTCATGGGATGCGCCCCCTTCGGAGGGCTCGCCGAACAGCGTCGGACAGAACGGTGGGACAACGGAACGGAAGCTGTGCCGCACAGGTGTCATCGGACCGCGGAGAGGGCCTCGTCGCGCTCTCACGCCTCGTTGCTGAGGGTCTCTCCCCGCCGGGTCGTTGCCAACCCGCACCCGGCAACCTCAGAGCTGAACTTGAGCTTTCCGCCGCACCCGGAAATTCAGCGGAACCCGGGCGGTTCCGGGGCTACCGTGGGCGGCCTATGAATCTGACGATCCGTGACTTCCGCCCCGAAGACGCCGAAGCGGCCGCCGCCGCGTACAGCGCGGGCCGCCCGCACCTGCTGATGACGCCCGAGGCCGTCCGCTGGAGGGTGGGTGCGGCCGCCCCCGACCAGCACTACCGGCTGCTGGTCGCAGAGTTGGACGGCCGGGTGGTCGGCACCGCCCGCTGCATGGTGCACGCGGACGCCAGTGTGAAGGGCCAGGGCGGCATCAACGTCAGCGTGCTGCCCGAGTACCGCGGCCGGGGCGCGGGCGGGGCCCTGGTCAGGGCGGCCGAGCAGCACCTGACGGCACACGGGGTGAACCGGATCCACTCCTGGGTCGACGACGAGCCCGCCGCCCGCCGCTTCGCCGCCGATCGGGGCTACCGGGCCGGCCGTAGCTTGTACTTCGCCCGCCTCGACCTCACCTCGGGCCTGCCGCCCGTCCCCGCGCTCCCGCCGGGCGTCGAACTGCGCACCGCCGACGACTACCTGGACGATCCCCGCCCGCTCTACCTGCTGGACATCGAGGGCAGCCGCGACGAGCCCGGCGACCTGGACGCGGCCGACCGCGGCTACCAGGAGTGGCTCGCCGACACCTGGGACCACCCCGACCTCGACCGCGGCCTCACCACCGTCGCCGTCCTGGACGGCCGGGAGGCCGCCCTGGTGGCCGCCGAGACCGACGGCGCCCACCGCTACTGGTCCGCCTTCACCACAACCGGCGCCCGCTACCGGGGCCGCGGCCTCGCCAAACTGGCCAAGGCCCACTCCCTGCACCTGGCCCGTGCCGCCGGCTGCACCGACGCCTACACCAGCAACGACACCACCAACGCACCGATGCTCGCGGTCAATGCCTGGCTGGGGTACGAGCGCTGCGCCCGCGAGTGGAAGTACATCCGGGAGCTGTAAGGGCGCGCGTTTCACGAAGGACCGCGCGGCCGGGGCCGGATGCCGCGGTCAGGAGACCTCGACGCCATGGGCGCGGGCGAGGCCGGCCAGGCCGTCGGACCAGCCCTGGCCGACCGCGCGCAGCTTCCAGACCTCGTCCGGGGTGCCCGCCCGGTGGCGGTACAGCTCGGCGACGAGCATGGCCTTCACCGCCGGGTCGGCGGGCGGCCGGAAGGCCCAGGCCGAGCCGCCGGCCCCGCGCACCTCCAGCGCCGCGTCGCGCAGTTCGGCGCAGCTGGTACCCGAGTCGGTGTCCATGTTCACCGCGACCGCCACCCGGTGGACGGCCGCCGGCAGCTTCCGCAGCCGGACGACGGCGCTCTCGGTGGTCCGTCCGCCGTCCGCGGTCTGCTTGGGGTGCAGCGTCACGGCGCCGTGCTCGGCGCTGCGCTGGTGGTAGAAGACGAAATCCCCGTCGCCGCGGACCGTGCCCCGGGCGGTGAGCAGCAGCAGCGTGAGGTCGGCCTCGGCTCCGGCGGAGCCGAACCGCACCGACAGCTCGGCGAGTTCCGCCTCCGGCAGCACCACGTTCGCACCGGGCGTCAGCAGCACCGGCTCGGCGGCGGGTGCGGCCCGGCCCGGTCCGGGCTGCGCCGGAACGGACACCGTGGCCGGGCCGAGCCGCCCGGGCAGGCCGTTCTCCTTGAGCAGCTGGACCAGCATCGGTCCGTCGATCAGGGTCAGCGGCTTGCCCTCGACCCAGCGGCGGGAGCCCGGGCCGAAGCCCGAGGTGGTGACCAGGATGCCCTTGTTGGCGCCGAAGTGGGCCATGGTCGCGTCCAGGTCGCGGACGGCGGTCGGGCTGACCGTCTTGCGGTAGCGCTTGGCCTGGATCACGTACAGGCCGCCGGTGATCGGGTCGGGGTTCTCGGCGATGACGTCCACGCCGTCGTCCCCGCTGCGCTCGGTGGTGCGGGTCTGGTAGCCGAGCCGCCGGAACAGCTCGGCGAGCAGCTTCTCGAAGTCCAGCGGGTCCATCTCGAAGAGGTCGGGATCCTCCTCGGACGCATCCGCCCGGAAGCTGCCGATCTCCTCGGCGAGCCGCTCGGTGCGTACCGGCTCCGACTTCTCCGGCCGGGCCGAGAGCCGCCCCTGCAGGCCGTCGACCAGGCAGTCGACCGGTTCGACCCGGTCGAGCGCGACCGCGCCGAAGACCGCCCGCTCCACCGCCACCGAGACCAGGTAGCGCTGCTCCTCGCGCCCGGTGGCCGGGTCCACCGCCTCCACGTAGCCGTTGAACACCACCGAGGCCAGCCGCCCCTCACCGTCCGCCAGGAACAGTTCGGCGAGCACCCGCAGCGCGCACTGGGCCAGCACCTCGCGGTAGACCGCCTTCCGCTCGGCGGCGGACCGGGCGACCTCGGTCTCCTGGTCGGTGGACTTCACGTAGCGGTACCTGGCGGTCTCCGGGACCACCTCGAAGCCCGGCAGTCGCCAGTCCACGACGAGCTGGCCCGTGGCCTCGTCCCAGGCGGTCACGCAGTCCTGCCAGAACCCCTCGGGCCAGTCCTCGCGCCAGCGGAGCGCGGTCTCGAAGAACTCGGCCACCGCGCTCGCCGAGCCGTCGCGCAGCTCGGCGGCCAGCCGGACGGCCTGCTCGGCGTGGCCGGCCGCGGCCCGGCGGCGGTCGTCGGCCCAGGCCTCGTACTGCGCCCGGTACTGGTCGAGTTGGTGCCGCCGCTGGTCGTCGGCGGCCTGGGCGGCGTGCCAGTCCTGCTCGAACCGGGCCCGGGCGTGCGCGACCTGCTCGTCGTGTTCGCGCCGGGCGGCCGGGTTCAGCGCCTGCACACCCGTCAACGGCGGTACCAGATAGCGCGACTGGTCCGGCGGCGGGACCGGGACGCCGAGCGGCCCGGGGTCGAACGGCGGTACCACGACGGGGCGTTGCAGGCTCGCCAGGGCGAACACCGGCCCGCCGAGCCCGGTCTGGAGCACCCCGCGCAGCGCGGCCACCCGCTCGTCCAGCTCGGCGGTGCGCCGGGCGGCGTCCGCCTCCCGGCCCTGCTGGTACGCCCGCAGCGCTTCCTTCTGTCCCTGCGCGGCGGCTCGTTGGACCTCGCGCTGCTCGCGCTCGTACTGCCGCTGGGCGGCCACCGCGGCCCGGCGCTGCGCCTCCTGCTGGCGGGCCTGCTGACGCTGTGCCTCAGCCAGCATGGCCAGTACTCCCGAGCTGCGTCGCCGTGCCACCGTGGTCCTCTCTCGCCCGTCCCTGACAGATGATCAGTCTCTCAGACGAGCGGAGCCGCCGGTGTGCGGAGCGTGCCCCCGCAAGCGTGCGGAGGAGCTCTCAGGGCGTCGTCCCGCACCCTGAGAGCTCCCGTGCGAAGGCTTCCTACTCGGCGGGCTTGAGCCTCAGCGAGATGCTGTTGATGCAGTACCGCTGGTCGGTCGGGGTGCCGTACCCCTCGCCCTCGAAGACGTGCCCGAGGTGCCCGCCGCAGCGCGCACAGCGGACCTCGACCCGCCGCATGCCGTGCGACTCGTCGGCCAGGTACTCCACCCGGTCCCCGGCGAGCGGCGCGTAGTACGAGGGCCAGCCGCAGTGGCTGTCGAACTTGGTCTCGCTGCTGAACAGCTCGGCGCCGCAGGCCCGGCAGCTGTACACGCCCACCGTCTTGGTGTCGGTGTACTCACCGGCGAACGGCCGCTCGGTGCCCGCCTCGCGGAGCACGTGGTACTCCTCGGGGGTCAGCTGCGCACGCCACTCGGCGTCGGACTTCTCGATCTCGTAGCTCATCGTGTGCTCCTCGTCCGTCGGTCAGGCGTCAGTTGCAACGCCGGCGAGGTGGGCCGGGCCCCGCAGGCTCTCCAAAATGGCCGGTCCAAGGTTGGTGACGTCGCCCGCACCCATGGTGAGCAGCAGGTCGCCGGGCCTGGTGAGGGAGGCCAGGTGCGCCGGGGCGGCGGCGAAGGAGTGCTCGGCGGCGACCTCGGCGCCGGCCCGGCGGGCCGCGTCGATGATCAGCTCGCTGGTGACGCCGGGGATCGGGTCCTCCCGGGCGGGGTAGATGTCGAGCACCACCGAGGCGTCGGCCAGCGCCAGGGCCTGGCCCATCTCCTCGGCCAGCTGCTGGGTCCGGCTGAACAGGTGCGGCTGGAAGACCACCAGCACCCGGTTGCCGCCGGCCGCCTCGCGGATCGCCTCCAGATCGGCGGTCATCTCGGTCGGGTGGTGGGCGTAGGAGTCGATCACCTGGACGCCCGCGGCCTCGCCCTTGAGCTGGAGGCGGCGGCGGACGCCGGTGTAGCTGCCGATCGCCTTGGCCAGGTCCGCCGCGGGGATGCCCAGCGCGACGCCGGCGGCCAGCGCGGCGACTGCGTTGTGCGCGTAGTGGCGGCCGGGGACGGAGACGGTGAAGGTCAGCTCGGCACGGTCCAGCAGGACGGTGACCTCGCTGGTCATGCCGCGCGGGACCACCGAGAGCACCCGGACGTCGGCGTCCTCGGCCGCGCCGACGGTGACCACGTTCAGCCCGTCGCGGCCGCGCACCCGGCCGGTCAGCTCGCGGGCACCGGGGTGGTCGGCGGAGATCACCAGGGTGCCGCCGGCCACGATCCGGCCGACGAAGGTCTCGAAGGACTCGTAGATCTCGTCCATCGACGCGTAGTTGGCGTGGTGGTCGAGCTCCACGTTGAGGATGATCGCGACCTCGGGGGCGTACTTGTGGAAGCTGCGGTCGCTCTCGTCGGCCTCGGCCACGAAGATGTCACCGGCGCCGTGGTGGGCGTTGGAGCCGGGTGCGTCCAGGTCGCCGCCGATCGCGTACGAGGGTTCGAGGCCCAGCTCGGCGAGGCTGACGGCGAGCATGCTGGTGGTTGTGGTCTTGCCGTGGGTGCCGGCGACGGCCAGCGCCCGGCGGCCGCCCATCAGCGCGGCCAGCGCGTCGGAGCGGTGCACGATCGGGATGCCGCGCTCGCGGGCGGCGGCCAGCTCCGGGTTGTCGTGCCGGATGGCGCTGGAGACCACCACGTTGCTGGCCCCGGCCGGCAGGTTCTCGGCGGCGTGGCCGACGTGGACCTCCGCGCCGAGCGCGCGCAGCGCCAGGACGGTCTCGGACTCCTTGGCGTCGCTGCCCGAGACCTTGGCGCCGCGGACCGCGAGGATCTTCGCCAGCCCGGACATCCCGGCGCCGCCGATGCCGATGAAGTGCGGGGCGTGCAGGTCGTGCGCGGCGTCGTTCAAGGCGTGCTCCGTACAAAATCGGGCCGGCGGGTGTGGCCGAGTGGGGCCGGCGGCATGGCAGAACGCGAATCGCCCCTGCGGGCGGTCCGCAAGGACGATTCTGCACTACCGGGACGGGGACCCTCAGGAGTCGCTCGCGAACAGCTTCAGTACCGGGACGCCGACCTTGTGTCTGGCCTGGGAGGCCCAGTCGCGGTGGAAGAACTCCTCGACGAAGTGCGGAGAGGTCAGGACCAGCACCTCGTCGGCGTCGCTCTGCTCCACCACCTCGCGCAGCCGGTTCAGCGGGTTCTCCTCCACCACCTCGCCGGTCGCCTCGGCTCCGGCCTCCCGCAGGTGGCGCAGGCTGTGCTCCAGGGACTCGCTCGCGACGGTCGGGGCCTGGGACTCCTCGCGCTCGTGCACCGCCCGGTCGAGGTGGCCGAGGGCGACGTCGTCCAGGGCCCGGAGCAGTTCGTCCTGCTTGCCGCGGGGCTGCATCAGGACGACGAAGGAGACCTGCTCCTCCCCGTGGAGCGTGGTGACCAGGTCCACGTCGGCGTCGGAGAGCGCTTTTTCGATCATCAGTACCGTCTTGAACACGTGAGTCCCTTCGCAGTTGCAGGCCCCCGGGTCCGGTTCCCCCACCTCATAGTGCCCGGCGGATGCTTTCCTCACGCTGCACACGGGCCACATGAGCCACGTACGGGCCGGGTCACCCGGCCGAGTCCGGAGCCGGGTCGGGAAGGGACGGGGAGGCCGGAGAGGCCGAGCGCAGATACCGGGTGAAGAGGAAACCTTCCTGCTCCATCAATGACACCAGCCGCATCCGCTGTACGCCAGGCATTTCCCCGCCGTAGCCGATCCGCGGGCCGTCGCCGCCGGCGAGCAGCGGGGCCAGCGACAGGCAGAGCTCGTCCAGCAGTCCCGCCGCCGTCAGCTCGCCGAGCAGCCGCGGACCGCCCTCGGTCAGCTGCCGGGTCCAGCCCCGCCCGGTGAGTGCGGAGAGGGCCCGGCGCACGTCGACCGACCGCTCGCCCGCGACGACCACGTCCGCGACCTCGGCCACCGCGCGGCGGGCGTCGGCGGGGGAGTCCTCGGTGGTGATCACCACCGTGCGGACCACCGGCTCGGTGAACAGCGGCGCGGCCAGGTCGAGCCGCAGACTGCGGGAGACGATCGCGATGGCCGGCGCCGGTGCCTGCCCGGCCTCCCGGCGGGCCGCCGCGAAGGCGTCCCGGGCCCGGGCCGGACGGTAGCCCTCGGCGCGGACCGTCTCGGCGCCGACCAGCACGACGTCCGCCAGCGCCCGCAGCACCCCGAAGATCCGCTTGTCGGCGTCGCCGGACAGGCCCTCGGAGAGCCCCTCCAGCCGGGCGCTGCCGTCCAGCGAGGCGACCATGTTGGCCCGCAGCCAGGGGCGGCCCTGCCGGACCTGTTCGGGGTACGCGTAGACGGCGGCCAGCTCCTCCAGGGACCGGACGTCCTGCTGGGGCGGGCCGAGCGGGCTGATCAGTCGATGCATGGGACAGAGTCTTCCACGGGGGCGCGTACCCTTTACTGACGTGCCCGCTGCCTCACATCCCGACACCACGGCCACTCCGGCAACAGCCGGTGCCATAGCCACCACCGGCCCGGTCGCCCTCACCGACCGCCGGCCCGTCGTGCCCGCCGAGCGGCTGGTCGCCGAGATGGTGCCGCCGCCGCGCTTCGCCGACGTCAGTTTCGGCAGCTACCTGCCGGACACCTCCCAGCCCAGCCAGTACGAGGCCGTCCAGGTGCTGGAGCAGTTCGCCGCGTCGCTCAACAGCGCCGGCACCGCTCCCAAGCGCAGCTGGTTCCGCCGCTCCGCCCCCGCGCCCAGCGGCCCCGCCGGGATCTACCTCGACGGCGGCTACGGCGTCGGCAAGACCCACCTGCTGGCCTCGCTGTGGCACGCCACCCCGGGCCCGAAGGCCTTCGGCACCTTCGTGGAGCTGACCAACCTGGTCGGCGCGCTCACCTTCAAGGGCGCGGTGGAGACCCTCTCCGGGCACCGGCTGCTGTGCATCGACGAGTTCGAGCTGGACGACCCGGGCGACACCGTGCTGGTCTCCACCCTGCTCAGCCGGCTGGTCGAGAACGGCGTCAAGCTCTGCGCCACGTCCAACACCCTGCCCGAGAAGCTCGGCGAGGGCCGGTTCGCCTCCGCCGACTTCCTGCGCGAGATCCAGGGCCTGTCGGCGCACTTCCGCCCGCTGCGGATCGACGGCCAGGACTACCGCCACCGCGGCCTGCCCGAGGCCCCGCCGCCGTACACCGACGAGGTGGTCACCGAGCGGGCCCGGCGCACCCCGGGCGCCTCACTGGACGGCTTCGACGACCTGCTGGAGCACCTCAAGGCCGTCCACCCCAGCCGCTACGGCGCGCTGCTGGACGACGTCCACGCGGTCTTCCTGCGCGGCGTCCACCAGGTCGAGGACCAGTCCACCGCGCTGCGCCTGGTGGTCCTCGCCGACCGGATGTACGACCGCGAGCTGCCCATCACCGCCTCAGGCCTGCCGTTCGACCAGGTCTTCACCGAGGACATGCTCCGCGGCGGCTACCGCAAGAAGTACCTGCGGGCGATATCCCGGCTGGTGGCGCTCGCCCGCGACAGCTCCAAGCCGGCCTGAGCGCCGCGCCCCCTCCTGGTCCGGAGCGTCAACGCTCGGGACCAGGAGGGGGCGCGATGGACGGGGAGGACTTCGGCGGTTGCCACGGCAACCGGGCGTCTGGGGCCCGGAAAGCGGGAGACGGCCCGCGTTGTCAGTGGGGGGTCGTACGGTGGACTCGTGCGACCCATCACGAGTATCGAACGGACAGTGGCGCCCTTCGAGGTCGTCAGCCCCTACCAGCCCAGTGGTGACCAGCCGACGGCCATCGCCGAGCTGGAGCGCCGGATCCGCGCGGGCGAGAAGGACGTCGTCCTGCTCGGCGCCACCGGCACCGGCAAGTCGGCGACCACCGCCTGGATGATCGAGAAGCTCCAGCGGCCCACCCTGGTGATGGCACCGAACAAGACCCTGGCCGCCCAGCTGGCCAACGAGTTCCGCGAGCTGCTCCCCAACAACGCGGTCGAGTACTTCGTCTCGTACTACGACTACTACCAGCCCGAGGCGTACGTCCCGCAGACGGACACCTACATCGAGAAGGACTCCTCGATCAACGAGGAGGTCGAGCGCCTGCGCCACTCGGCCACCAACTCGCTGCTCACCCGCCGCGACGTGGTGGTGGTCGCCTCGGTCTCCTGCATCTACGGCCTCGGTACCCCGCAGGAGTACGTGGACCGGATGGTCCCGCTCAAGGTCGGCGAGGAGATCGACCGGGACGCGCTGCTGCGCCGGTTCGTGGACATCCAGTACACCCGCAACGACGTCGCCTTCACCCGCGGCACCTTCCGGGTCCGCGGCGACACCATCGAGATCTTCCCGGTCTACGAGGAACTCGCCGTCCGGATCGAGATGTTCGGCGACGAGATCGAGGCGCTCTACACCCTGCACCCGCTCACCGGCGAGATCATCAGCCAGGACGACTCCGTCTACGTCTTCCCCGCCTCGCACTACGTGGCCGGCCCGGAGCGGATGGAGCGCGCGGTCAACGGCATCGAGAAGGAGTTGGAGGAGCGCCTGGCCACCCTGGAGAAGCAGGGCAAGCTGCTGGAGGCCCAGCGCCTGCGCATGCGCACCACCTACGACATCGAGATGCTCCGCCAGATCGGCACCTGCTCCGGCGTCGAGAACTACTCGATGCACTTCGACGGCCGCGAGCCCGGTACCGCCCCCAACACGCTGCTCGACTACTTCCCGGAGGACTTCCTCCTGGTGATCGACGAGTCGCACGTGACGGTCCCGCAGATCGGCGCGATGTACGAGGGCGACGCCTCCCGCAAGCGCACCCTGGTCGAGCACGGCTTCCGGCTGCCCTCGGCGATGGACAACCGCCCGCTGAAGTGGGAGGAGTTCCTGGGGCGGATCGGGCAGACGGTCTACCTCTCCGCCACCCCGGGCAAGTACGAGCTGTCGCGCGGCGACGGCGTGGTCGACCAGATCATCCGCCCGACCGGTCTGATCGACCCCGAGGTGATCGTCAAGCCGACGGAGGGCCAGATCGACGACCTGGTGCACGAGGTGCGCAAGCGGGTCGAGAAGGACGAGCGCGTCCTGGTCACCACGCTGACCAAGAAGATGGCCGAGGACCTCACCGACTACATGGTCGGCCTCGACATCAGGGTCCGGTACCTGCACAGCGACATCGACACCCTGCGCCGGGTCGAGCTGCTGCGCGAGCTGCGGGCCGGCGAGTACGACGTGCTGGTCGGCATCAACCTGCTGCGCGAGGGCCTGGACCTGCCCGAGGTCTCCCTGGTGGCGATCCTGGACGCGGACAAGGAGGGCTTCCTGCGCTCCGGCACCTCGCTGATCCAGACCATCGGCCGCGCCGCCCGCAACGTCTCGGGCCAAGTGCACATGTACGCGGACCGGATCACCCCGGCGATGGAGCTGGCGATCGAGGAGACCAACCGCCGCCGCGCCGTCCAGCAGGCGTACAACGAGAAGAACGGCATCGACCCGCAGCCGCTGCGCAAGAAGATCGGCGACATCCTGGACACCCTGGCCCGCGAGGACCTGGACACCGAGGAACTGCTCGCCACCGGCTACCGGGGCGCCGGCAAGGGCAAGGGCGCGCCGGTGCCCGCGCGGGGCGGCGACCGCACATCGGCCAAGAGCCTGCCGGCCGCCGAACTGGCGGATCTGATCCAGCAGTTGACGGACCGGATGCACGCCGCCGCGGCGGAGCTGCAGTTCGAGGTCGCGGCCCGGCTGCGGGACGAGATCGGCGAGCTGAAGAAGGAGCTGCGTCAGATGCGCGAGGCCGGGATGGCCTGAGTTGGTGCTGCCGCCCGGGTCTCGGGCCCGGCGTGAGCGGGTAGGCCATCGACAGCCGTGTACCCGCAGGCCATAGGGTGGCCTGCGGGTACTCCCTCGCGGGCGCGGGGCCTGTGCGGGCACCGGCCGGCGGGGGAGACGCACACCTTGGGGGCCTCAGCCGGGGGACGGCAACGGGGTGTTCCGCCGTGCAGCCGCAGCGGGTGACCCGCCCGCCGGGCTGAGGAGAGAGAGGACAGTGCCGTGTCGGTGAATCTGGCGAAGGGCCAACGAGTCAGTCTGCAGAAGGGCCAGGGGGAGACGCTGACCCTGGTCCGGATGGGCCTCGGCTGGGCGGCCGCGCCCAAGCGCGGGCTGTTCGGCCTGCGCAGGCGGGAGATCGACCTGGACGCCTCTGCCCTGCTCTACGCCGAGAAGACTCCCTCCGACGTAGTCTTCTTCCAGCACCTGACCAGCAACGACGGCTCGGTCCGGCACACCGGCGACAACCTGGTCGGCGGCATGGGCGCCGGTGACGACGACGAGTCGATCCTGGTGGACCTGATGCAGGTCCCCGCGCACATCACCCAGATCGTCTTCACCGTCAGCTCCTACACCGGCCAGACCTTCGCCGAGGTGCGGAACGCGCACTGCCGCCTGGTGGACGAGGCCACCGGCCAGGAGCTGGCGCGCTACGAGCTGACCGGCGGCGGCCCGCACACCGGCCAGATCATGGCGAAGGTCTTCCGCGAGCCGGGCGGCTGGGGCATGCAGGCCATCGGGGCCCCGGCCAAGTCCCGCACCTTCCAGGACCTGCTGCCCGCGATCGAGCCGTACCTGTAGTCGATCCGCGGTCGGCCCCCTCATCCGGTCGTTTCGTCAGCCGCCGTCCCCCTCGGAGGGTTCTTTACCTTCTTTACCATCTCTTGGAATTTCTGTTAGTGTTGACGGCAGCGGAGGGGAGTATTCCCTCGCAGATGTCCCGTCAGCACGGGCGCCCCCTTCCCCTGGGGTTGCGCGCCCCGGGGCACTGGCCCGTGTGCTCCGTGTGGGGGAGCACACAGGCGGAAGAGACCTCCGGCAGTGACGTGTTTGACTCGCCTACTCGCCGGAGGACTCAGAAATGGACGTTTCCGTGGGCCTCTGGGCCGGCACCATCGGTGTGCTGATCGCCCTGATCGTGGCCGACTTCTTCATCGGCGGCCGGAAGCCGCACGAGGTCTCCGTCAAGGAGGCCGGAACCTGGACGGTGGTCTGGGTCGCCCTGGCGCTGCTGTTCGGCGGTTTTCTGTGGTGGCACTCGGGTGCGCAGTCCGCCGGTGAGTTCTTCGCCGGATACATCACCGAGAAGTCGCTCAGCGTGGACAACCTGTTCGTGTTCATTCTGATCATGAGCAAGTTCGCGGTGCCGCGGATCTACCAGCAGCGCGTACTGATGGTCGGCGTGATCATCGCGCTCGTCCTGCGGGCGGTCTTCATCGCCGGCGGCGCCGCCCTGGTCACCACCTTCTCCTGGGTCTTCTACCTCTTCGGCGCCTTCCTGGTCTGGACGGCCTGGAAGCTGGTCAAGGAAGCCCGCGCCGACCAGGAGGACGAGGAGTACGAGGAGAACCGCCTGCTCAAGTCGATCGAGCGGCGCTTCCCGTCGACGGACGGGTACCACGGCACCGCGCTCTTCGTCCGGGAGAACGGTCGGCGGCTGATGACGCCGATGCTGATCGTGATGCTCGCCATCGGCACCACCGACCTGCTCTTCGCGCTGGACTCGATCCCGGCGATCTTCGGCCTGACCCAGGACCCGTACATCGTCTTCACCGCCAACGCCTTCGCGTTGATGGGCCTGCGGCAGCTGTACTTCCTGATCGGCGGCCTGCTGAAGAAGCTGGTCCACCTCTCGTACGGGCTGTCGGTGATCCTCGGGTTCATCGGGGTGAAGCTGGTGCTGCACGCGCTGCACGAGAGCGGTGTCCACGTACCGGAGATCGGCATCCCGCTCTCGCTGGGCTTCATCGTGCTGGTCCTCGCGGTGACCACGGCCACCAGCCTGCTCTCCTCCCGGAAGGCGGCGTCGGCCGAGCGGTCCGAGCGGGCCGGGCGGCACGAGCGCACAGGCGTCTGACCGGGCCCGGCCCGGCCCGAACGAACGGGTCCGCCCCGACTTCCACCCGGAGTGTCGGGGCGGCCCCGTTCCGCCGCTGCGGCCCGCCGGGCTACCAGCCGCGCTCGCGCCACTCGTCGAGGTGCGGGCGCTCGGCGCCGAGGGTGGTGTCGTTGCCGTGGCCGGGGTAGACCCAGGTCTCGTCCGGGAGGACGTCGAAGATCTTCTCCTTGACGTCACGGAACAGGCTGGCGAACCGGGCCGGGTCCTTCTGGGTGTTGCCGACCCCGCCCGGGAAGAGGCAGTCCCCCGTGAACACGTGCGGGTGGCCCTGCGGGTCGTCGTACACCAGCACGATCGCGCCGGGGGTGTGGCCCACCAGGTGGCGCACCCGCAGCTCGACCTGGCCGACCCGCAGCACGTCCCCGTCGTCCAGCAGCACGTCGGTGGGCACCGGGATGCCCGGCGCGTCGATCCGGCCGGCCGCCGTCCGGGCGCCGGTGGTGGAGACCACGTCGGCGAGCGCGCCCCAGTGGTCGTGGTGCTGGTGGGTGGTGACCACGGTGGCCAGCTGCTCGCCGACCGACTCCAGCAGCACCGGCGCCTGCGCCGCGGCGTCGATCAGCAACTGCTCGTCGGTGGCCCGGCAGCGCAGCAGGTACGCGTTGTTCTCGAACGGGCCGACCGCGATCTTGGTGATCATCAGATGGGCGAGCTCCCGCACGTCCGGCGGGCCGCCGACCTTCACCGCTCCGTGGTACGTCATCGCGTCGCTGCTCCTCGTCGATTCGGTCCCGGGCACTCGCGCCGAGCACCCGTCCTGCCGCTCATCTGCATCATGGCCTGCTCAGCCCAGCGGCGGAAGCTCCGGCAGGGCGCGGGCGGCGCCCGGCACCGGCTGGCCGCCCCGGTGGACCCGGAGGTCGTCTCCGGCCGAGCGGCCGGAGACCCAGGCGGTGATCCGCCGGACCGGGCCCTCGATGGTCAGGCCGGCCGCCGCGCCGACGGGGCCGAGCTGCGCCCGGGTACCGCTGTCTTCGGCCACCAGTAGCACCGCCGGGACCGACTCCACGCCGAACTGCCCCGCCAGCCGGAGCAGTTCGGCGACGGCGAAGTCCTCGGGCCAGTGCTCGGGGGTGTAGCCGGCGGCGAGGTCGACATGGTGGTACTCCACCTCCTGGCGGCGCTTGGCGAGCAACTGCCGGGCCGGGAAGACCGCGCCGCTGCGGTGCCGGACCGGGGCGCTCCAGTCGGCCTCGGACATCCTGGCGGCGGCCGCGGTGAACCGCTCGCCGCTGGCCCGGAGGTCGGCGAGCTGCTCGGCCAACGGGCGGGGTGCGCCGGTGCGGATGCCCTCCTCGCGGGCCGTCTCGCTGGCGTACTGGGGGATGTCCCGGCCGGTCCGGGCGCCCTCCAGCAGGTTTACCAGGGAGTCCGCGTTCCGGGCCAGGTGGGCCAGCACATGGCCGCGGCTCCAGTCGGGCAGCGCGGACGGCTCGTCGACGCGGGCGGGGTCGAGCTCGGCGACGGTGCGCAGTAGGCGCTCGGTGGACTCCGCGACGGTCTGCAGCGCGGTGGCGACGGTCTCGGCTTCGGCCATGGGTTCCTCCAGTGCGGTGCCGGTTTCGAGCGTTGCCCGGACGGGTGTCTGCTCGTTGACGCGGGTGACGCTACCGGCCCACCTGGGTGCTGGGCAGGGGGTTTCCGCAGGCGGGGGAAGGGTGGAGCCGGAGGCTCATCACTCGTTCGGGTGATCCCGGCTGGACAGGCTCGATAATCGAACGCATGAGCTATAGGCTGACATGCGGCAAGCTGGAAGAAATCACTCGATTGCTCGCTTGACTATGGAGCCGGTCCCACGCCGGCCGGCTGCGCAGTCGTCGAAGCCATCTCCCTTGGGAAAGGCGCCAGAAGCAGTGGCAGACCGCCTCATCGTCCGCGGTGCTCGCGAGCACAACCTCAAGAACGTCTCGCTGGACCTGCCGCGGGACTCCCTGATCGTGTTCACCGGCCTCTCCGGGTCCGGCAAGTCTTCGCTGGCCTTCGACACGATCTTCGCCGAGGGCCAGCGGCGGTACGTGGAGTCGCTGTCCTCGTACGCCCGCCAGTTCCTCGGCCAGATGGACAAGCCCGACGTGGACTTCATCGAGGGCCTCTCCCCGGCGGTCTCGATCGACCAGAAGTCCACCAACCGCAACCCGCGTTCGACGGTCGGCACCATCACCGAGGTCTACGACTACCTGCGCCTGCTGTTCGCCCGGATCGGCAAGCCGCACTGCCCGCACTGCGCCCGCCCGATCGCCAAGCAGTCCCCGCAGGCCATCGTCGACCGGGTGCTCGAACTCGCCGAGGGAACCCGGTTCCAGGTGCTCAGCCCGGTGGTGCGCGAGCGCAAGGGCGAGTTCGTCGATCTCTTCGCCGACCTCCAGTCCAAGGGCTACGCCCGCGCCCGGGTGGACGGCACCACGGTGCAGCTGACCGAGCCGCCGGCGCTGAAGAAGCAGGAGAAGCACACCATCGAGGTGGTCATCGACCGCCTCACCGTCAAGGAGAGCGCCAAGCGCCGCCTGACGGACTCGATCGAGACGGCGCTGGGGCTGGCCGGCGGCATGGTGGTGCTCGACTTCGTCGACCTCCCAGAGGACGACCCGGAGCGCGAGCGGATGTTCTCCGAGCACCTCTACTGCCCCTATGACGACGTCTCCTTCGAGGAGCTGGAGCCGCGCTCCTTCTCCTTCAACTCCCCCTTCGGCGCCTGCCCGGAGTGCTCGGGCCTGGGCAACCGGATGGAGGTCGACCCCGAGCTGGTCATCCCCGACCCGGAGTGCTCGCTGGACGACGGCGCGATCCACCCCTGGTCCCAGGGCCACACCAAGGAGTACTTCCAGCGCCTGGTCGACGCGCTCGCCGGTGAGCTGGGCTTCCGCACCGACATCCCCTGGGCCGGGCTGCCCGCCCGCGCCCGCAAGGCGCTGCTGCACGGGCACAGGACGCAGATCGAGGTCCGCTACCGCAACCGCTATGGGCGCGACCGCTCCTACACCACCTCCTTCGAGGGTGCGATCCCGTTCGTGACCCGCCGCCACTCCGAGGCGGAGAGCGACAGCAGCCGTGAGCGCTTCGAGGGGTACATGCGCGAGGTGCCCTGCCCGGCCTGCGGGGGCTCCCGGCTCAAGCCGGTGATCCTCTCGGTCACCGTCGAGGGCAAGTCGATCGCCGACGTCTCCGCGATGTCGATCAGCGACTGCGCCGAGTTCCTCGGCGCGCTGAAGCTCACCGCGCGGGACAAGCAGATCGCCGAGCGGGTGCTCAAGGAGGTCAACGAGCGCCTGCGCTTCCTGGTCGACGTCGGCCTGGACTACCTCTCGCTCAACCGTGCGGCGGGCACCCTGTCCGGCGGTGAGGCCCAGCGCATCCGGCTCGCCACCCAGATCGGCTCCGGCCTGGTCGGTGTGCTGTACGTGCTGGACGAGCCGTCCATCGGTCTGCACCAGCGGGACAACCACCGGCTGATCGAGACCCTGGTCCGGCTGCGCGACATCGGCAACACCCTGATCGTGGTCGAGCACGACGAGGACACCATCAAGACCGCTGACTGGGTGGTCGACATCGGCCCCGGCGCCGGTGAGCACGGCGGCAAGGTGGTGCACTCCGGCTCCCTGAAGGAACTGCTGGTCAACGACGACTCGATGACCGGCCAGTACCTGGCGGGCAAGCGCTCCATCCCGATCCCGGCCGCGCGCCGGGCCCGGGACAAGAAGCGCCAGCTCACCGTGCACGGCGCGCGCGAGCACAACCTGCGGGACGTCACGGTCGGCTTCCCGCTCGGCACCTTCACCGCGATCACCGGTGTCTCCGGCTCGGGCAAGTCCACCCTGGTCAACGACATCCTCTACACCCACCTCGCCCGCGAGCTGAACGGCGCGCGCAGCGTCCCCGGCCGGCACACCCGGATCACCGGCACCGACCTGGTGGACAAGGTGGTGCACGTCGACCAGTCGCCGATCGGCCGCACCCCGCGCTCCAACCCGGCGACGTACACGGGTGTCTTCGACCACGTCCGCAAGCTCTTCGCGGAGACCCAGGAGGCGAAGGTCCGGGGCTACCTGCCCGGTCGCTTCTCCTTCAACGTCAAGGGCGGCCGCTGCGAGAACTGCTCCGGTGACGGCACCATCAAGATCGAGATGAACTTCCTGCCGGACGTCTACGTCCCCTGCGAGGTCTGCCACGGCGCCCGCTACAACCGGGAGACGCTGGAGGTCCACTACAAGGGCAAGTCCATCGCCGAGGTGCTGGACATGCCGATCGAGGAGGCGCTGCACTTCTTCGAGGCCGTCCCGGCGATCGCCCGCCACCTGAGGACGCTCAACGACGTCGGCCTCGGCTACGTCCGGCTCGGGCAGTCCGCGCCGACGCTGTCGGGCGGCGAGGCGCAGCGCGTGAAGCTCGCCTCCGAGCTGCAGAAGCGTTCCACCGGGCGGACGGTCTACGTGCTGGACGAGCCCACCACCGGTCTGCACTTCGAGGACATCAGCAAGCTGATCAAGGTTCTCGACGGCCTGGTGGCGAAGGGCAACACGGTGATCGTCATCGAGCACAACCTCGATGTGATCAAGACGGCCGACTGGATCGTGGACATGGGTCCCGAGGGCGGCAGCGGCGGCGGAACCGTGGTCGCCGAGGGCACGCCCGAGGAGATCGCCGCGGTCACCGCCAGCCACACCGGGAAGTTCCTCCGCGACATCCTCGACAACGGCCAGGTCGACGCCCCGGCGCCGGCCAGGAAGGCCGCCCGGAAGCGGGCCGTCGCGAAGAAGTAGGCGCCGGGGGCGGTTACCCGGGGGCGCGTGCGTAGGCCAATGCGCCCCCGCAGCGGCCTCCGCGCGGTCGGGTGCTCCCGGCCGCCCCGGGTGTGCACGCTCGGGGCAGTCGGGAGCAGCGCGGGGGCGCGCGGCCGGCCACCCGGCTCGGCCCCGGCCGGTCCGGGGTTCGAAGACTGCGGGCATAGACTGCGGCCGGTCCTGCCTGTAGCCCGCGCACCCGAGGGAGACGTCACCGATGTCCGAGGCCTCCGAGAGCCCCACCACCGCCCTGCCCGAGACCTCCCGCCGGACGCTGCTGTGCGGCGCGAGCGCCGTCCTGGCCGTCGGCGGTGCCGTCGCGGTCAGCGGATGCGCCTCGTCGTCCTCCACGGGCGGGGCGGGAAACTCCTCCGAGGCGGGCGGCTCCTCGACCAAGAGTGCCTCCCAGCCGGCCGGGCCGGTGGACGTCGGCCCGGCTTCGGGCGTCCCGGTCGGCGGCGGCACGGTCTACCGCGAGAAGAAGATCGTGGTGACCCAGCCGACCGCCGGCCAGTACAAGGCGTTCAGTGCCGTCTGCACCCACGCGGGCTGCGTCGTGGACAAGGTCGCCGACGGCCAGATCCAGTGCCCGTGCCACGGCAGCCGCTTCGCCATCGCGGACGGTGCCGTCCAGGACGGTCCGGCGCCGAGGCCGCTGCCCGAGTACAAGGTGGCGGTGCAGGGCGGCAATCTGGAGGTCACGCCGGCCTGAGCGGCAGGTCCCGTACAACACCGGTCACACCGGCCGGTGTTCGGGACGGCCCCGGAGTGTCGGTGGGGGTCGGTACGGTAGAGCCATGGCCGACCCCTCCACGTACCGCCCGGCGCCGGGCGCGATCCCGACTTCGCCCGGTGTCTACAGGTTCCGCGACGCGCACGGGCGGGTCATCTACGTCGGCAAGGCCAAGAGCCTGCGGCAGCGTCTCTCCTCGTACTTCCAGGATCTCGCCGGTCTGCATCCGCGGACGGCGACCATGGTCACCACCGCCGCCTCGGTGGAGTGGACGGTGGTCGCCACCGAGGTCGAGGCCCTACAGCTGGAGTACTCCTGGATCAAGGAGTTCGACCCCCGGTTCAACGTCAAGTACCGCGACGACAAGAGCTACCCGGAGCTCGCGGTCACCGTGGGCGAGGAGTTCCCCCGGGTCCAGGTGATGCGCGGCGCGCACAAGAAGGGTGTGCGCTACTTCGGTCCGTACGGGCACGCCTGGGCGATCCGCGAAACGGTCGACCTGATGCTGCGGGTCTTCCCGGTCCGTACCTGTTCCAACGGTGTGTTCAAGCGCGCCCAGCAGGTCGGCCGGCCCTGCCTGCTCGGGTACATCGGCAAGTGCTCCGCCCCCTGCGTGGGGAAGATCTCCCAGGCCGACCACGCCGAACTCGCCGAGGAGTTCTGCGACTTCATGGCCGGCCGCACCGGCGGTCACCTGCGCCGGCTGGAGCAGCAGATGCAGGAGGCCGCCGTCGCGATGGAGTACGAGCGCGCGGCCCGGCTGCGCGACGACATCGCCGCCCTCAGGCGCGCGATGGAGAAGAACGCGGTGGTCCTCGGCGACGGCACCGACGCCGACCTGTTCGCCCTCGCCGAGGACGAGTTGGAGGCCGCGGTGCAGATCTTCCACGTCCGCGGCGGCCGGGTGCGCGGCCAGCGCGGCTGGGTCACCGACAAGGTCGAGGACGTCGACACCGCCGCCCTGGTCGAGCACGCGCTGCAGCAGCTGTACGGCGGCGGCACCGAGTCCGTCCCGCGCGAGGTGCTGGTCCCCGAGCTGCCCCGGCCGCTGGAGCCGGTCCAGGAGTGGCTGAGCGGCCTGCGCGCCACCCAGACCGCCAAGGGGGGCCAGGTGGACCTCAGGGTCCCGCAACGCGGCGACAAGAAGGACCTGATGACCACGGTCCAGCGCAACGCCCAGCAGGCGTTGGTCCTGCACAAGACCAAGCGCGCCTCCGACCTGACCACCCGCAGCCGGGCCCTCCAGGAGATCGCCGACGCCCTGGAGTTGGACTCCGTCCCGCTGCGCATCGAGTGCTTCGACATCTCGCACCTGCAAGGTGACGACGTGGTCGCCTCGATGGTGGTCTTCGAGGACGGCCTGGCCCGCAAGAGCGAGTACCGGCGGTTCCAGATCAGGGGGTTCGCGGGTCAGGACGACGTCCGCTCGATGCACGAGGTGATCGGCCGCCGCTTCCGCCGCTACCTCCAGGAGCGCGAGCAGACCGGCGAGTGGGCCGTCCCGGAGGCGGACGACGAGCCGGCCGCCTCCGGCCCGATCGACCCGGAGACCGGTCGCCCCAGGCGGTTCGCCTACCCGCCGCAGCTCGTCGTGGTCGACGGCGGGCAGCCCCAGGTCGCCGCCGCCAAGCGGGCGTTGGACGAGCTGGGCATCGACGACGTCGCACTCTGCGGGCTGGCCAAGCGCCTTGAGGAGGTCTGGCTGCCCGGCGAGGACGACCCGGTGGTGCTGCCGCGCAGCAGCGAGGGCCTGTACCTGCTGCAGCGGGTCCGCGACGAGGCACACCGCTTCGCCATCACCTACCAACGCAGCAAGCGCGCCAAGCGGTTCACGGCGGGGGAACTGGACTCCGTCGCCGGTCTCGGCGAGACTCGCCGCAAGGCGTTGCTCAAGCACTTCGGCTCGTTGAGGAAACTGCGCGCGGCCACCGTGGACGAACTCTGCGAGGTCCCGGGCATCGGCAGGCGGACGGCGGAAACTGTTGCCGCAGCGTTGGCCTCCCGTACACCGGCCGCACCTGCGGTGAATACCGCGACCGGCGAGATCATTGAAGACGACGCATCGCAGGAGACGCCTTGACGGCCGACGCCGCCCGTCAGTCCCCAGGCTCCGGTTCACCTTTCAGGGTGATACGGGAATGCCCGGGCGACGCCAGAGGCGTTCTCCCCAGCAGAACCACCGAAAGCGGGGAACCGAAGTGACAATGTCCGACCATGGGGGCACCTCCCGGCCGGAGGCTGGGGGAGACAGCGCCCCGGAACTGGTGATCATCTCCGGCATGTCCGGAGCCGGCCGCAGCACGGCCGCCAAGTGCCTGGAAGACTTGGGCTGGTTCGTCGTGGACAACCTCCCTCCGGCGCTCATCCCGACCATGGTCGACCTCGGCGCCCGGTCCCAGGGCGCGGTACCCCGGATCGGCGTCGTGGTGGACGTCCGGGGCCGGAAGTTCTTCGACGACCTGCTGACCTCCCTGGACGAGCTGGAGAAGCGCGGCGTCCGACTCCGGGTGGTCTTCCTGGAGTCCTCCGACGACGCCCTGGTGCGCCGCTTCGAGTCGGTCCGCCGTCCGCACCCGCTGCAGGGCGACGGCCGGATCGTGGACGGCATCAGCCAGGAGCGCGAGCTGCTGCGCGACCTGCGCGGCGAGGCCGATCTGGTGATCGACACCTCCAACCTCAACGTCCACCAGCTGCGCGCCAAGATGGACGCGCAGTTCAGCGACCACGACGAGCCCGAGCTGCGGGCCACCGTGATGTCGTTCGGCTTCAAGTACGGCCTGCCGGTCGACGCGGACCTGGTGGTGGACTGCCGCTTCCTGCCCAACCCGCACTGGGTGCCGGAGCTGAGAGCCCGTACCGGCACCGACAGCGACGTCGCGGACTACGTCTTCCAGCAGCCCGGCGCCGACGAGTTCCTGAACGGTTACGCCGAGTTGCTCAAGATCGTGACCGAGGGGTACCGCAGGGAGGGCAAGCGCTACATGACCCTTGCCGTAGGCTGCACCGGTGGCAAGCATCGCAGTGTCGCCATGTCCGAGCGGTTGACAAAGCGTCTGATCGCGGACGGCGTCGAAACGGTGCTGGTCCACCGCGACATGGGCAGGGAGTAGAGCCTGCGGGAGTGACGACACCGCCCCGCCGGCCGCTCACCGGGGTATGAAACAGGAACGTGGGGTCGGTGTGACGGGATACTCGCCAGTACGGCAGCTCCAGCACAAATCTGCCGACCGGCGAGAACAGGCGGGACCCAGGCCCCGGCCCGGAGCGCCCAGAATCACCGCGCTGGGCGGCGGCCAGGGCCTGTCCGCCTCGCTCTCGGCACTGCGCCGGCTGACCACCGAGCTGACCGCCGTGGTCACGGTCGCCGACGACGGCGGCTCCAGCGGACGGCTGCGCAGCGAGCTGGGGGTGCTGCCGCCCGGCGACCTGCGCAAGGCGCTGGCGGCGCTCTGCGGCGACGACGACTGGGGCCGCACCTGGTCCGAGGTGATCCAGCAGCGCTTCACCGGCGACGGAGAGCTCGGCGGGCACGCGGTCGGCAACCTGCTGATCGTCGCGCTCTGGGAGAAGCTCGGCGACCCGGTGGAGGCGCTCAACTGGGTCGGCCGGCTGCTCAACGTGCAGGGCCGGGTGCTGCCGATGTCGGCCGTCCCGCTGGACATCGAGGCCGAAGTGCGCGGTCACGACCCGGCCCGCCCGGACGAGGTCAGCTCGGTACGCGGCCAGGCCGACGTGGCGGCCACCCCGGGCACGGTCCAGTCGATCCGACTGCTGCCCGAGGAGCCTCCGGCGGTACCCGAGGCGGTCACGGCCGTGCTGGAGGCGGACTGGGTGGTGCTGGGCCCCGGGTCCTGGTTCACCAGCGTGCTGCCGCACCTACTGGTCCCCGAGCTGGCCAAGGCGCTCGCCGAGACCCGGGCCCGCCGCCTGCTGACCCTCAACCTGGCCCCGCAGCCCGGTGAGACCGAGGGCTTCACCCCGCAGCGCCATCTGGAGGTCATCGCGGACCACGCTCCGGACCTCGCCGTGGATGCGATCCTGGTGGACGAGCAGGCGGTCACCGGTGGCGCCTTCGGCGTGGCCGACCTGGACGGGCTGCAGAAGGCCGCCGAGCGGATGGGCGCCGCCCTGGTGCTCGGCCGGGTGGCCAGGACCGACGGGACGCCGCGACACGACCCGGAGCTCTTGGCGGCTGCGTACGACCGGATTTTCCGGACACATGGAAGGATCGGCCCATGGCGATGACGGCAGCGGTGAAGGACGAAATCAGCCGGCTCCCCGTCACCCGGGCCTGCTGCCGCAAGGCGGAGGTCTCGGCGATCCTGCGATTCGCGGGCGGTCTGCACATTGTGAGCGGCCGGATCGTGATCGAGGCGGAGCTGGACACCGGCATGGCGGCGCGGCGGCTGCGCAAGGACCTGCTGGAGATCTTCGGACACTCCTCGGACCTGGTGGTGATGGCCCCCGGTGGCCTGCGACGCGGCAGCCGGTTCGTGGTGCGGGTGGTGAAGGACGGTGAGCTGCTGGCCCGGCAGACCGGGCTGGTGGACGGGCGCGGACGGCCGATCCGGGGGCTGCCCCCGGCGGTGGTCTCCGGGGCGACCTGCGACGCGGAGGCGGCCTGGCGCGGGGCCTTCCTGGCCCACGGTTCGCTGACCGAGCCGGGCAGGTCCTCCTCGTTGGAGATCACCTGCCCGGGGTCCGAGGCGGCGCTGGCGTTGGTCGGCGCGGCCCGGCGGCTCGGCATCCCGGCAAAGGCCCGCGAGGTGCGCGGGGTGGACCGGGTGGTGATCCGGGACGGCGACGCGATCGGCGCGCTGCTGACCAGGCTGGGCGCACACGAGTCGGTGCTGGCCTGGGAGGAGCGCCGGATGCGCCGCGAGGTGCGGGCCACCGCCAACCGGCTGGCCAACTTCGACGACGCCAACCTGCGCCGCTCGGCCCGCGCGGCGGTCGCGGCCGGCGCCCGGGTGGCCCGTGCGCTGGAGATCCTCGGCGACGAGGTGCCCGAGCACCTGGCCGCCGCCGGCCAGCTGCGGATGCAGCACAAGCAGGCTTCGCTGGAGGAACTGGGCGCGCTGGCCGATCCGCCGCTGACCAAGGACGCGGTGGCCGGCCGGATCCGCCGGCTGCTGGCGATGGCCGACAAGCGCGCCGCCGAGCTGGGACTGCCCAGCACCGAGGCCAATCTCACCGACGAAATGGCGCTCAACTAGGGCTGCCCCGTGGGTCATTACCGCGGAACGGGTTGACAGACAGGGGCGCGGGGAATAGTGCGAGACCAGGGGCACCCGGTGGGGGCCGCGGATCTCGCGCTGTTCCCCGTGCCCCTGCGACCGTGCTCCGCCCCAGCGGCGGAGAGGCGATGTGCCCAGGCGACCCCCGGAGAGGTAGGGTCGTGGGTGGTCGGGGACATCCCAAAATTCCACCCCGTCGGCAATAGGGCCGGCGTACCCCGTCGGCAATCGGGCCGGCGTACCTAATAAGGAGATCGGTTCGTGACGATCCGGGTAGGCATCAACGGATTCGGCCGCATCGGCCGCAACTTCTTCCGTGCGGTCAAGGCCCAGGGCGCGGACATCGAGATCGTCGGTGTCAACGACCTGACCGACACGAAGACCCTGGCGCACCTCCTCAAGTACGACACCACCCTCGGCACCTTCCCGGGCGAGGTCTCGCACACCGCGGACAGCATCACCGTCGACGGCAAGACCTTCAAGGTCACCGCCGAGCGCGACCCGGCCAACCTGCCCTGGGGCGAGCTGGGTGCCGACATCGTCGTCGAGTCCACCGGTATCTTCACCAAGGCCGAGGCGGCCAAGAAGCACGTCGCCGCCGGCGCCAAGAAGGTCATCATCTCGGCGCCCGCCACCGACGAGGACGTCACCATCGTCATGGGCGTCAACGACGACAAGTACGACGCCGCCAACCACACGATCATCTCCAACGCCTCCTGCACCACCAACTGCGTGGCGCCGATGGCGAAGGTGCTGAACGAGAGCTTCGGCATCGTCAAGGGCCTGATGACCACGGTCCACGCGTTCACGAACGACCAGGTCACCCTGGACTTCCCGCACAAGGACCTGCGTCGCGCCCGTGCCGCCTCGCAGAACATCATCCCGACCTCGACCGGTGCGGCCAAGGCCACCGCCCTGGTCCTGCCGGAGCTCAAGGGCAAGCTGGACGGCACCTCGCTGCGCGTCCCGGTCCCGACCGGCTCGATCACCGACCTGGTCGTCACCCTCGAGCGCGACGTCACCAAGGACGAGGTCAACGCCGCCTTCCAGAAGGCCGCCGAGGGTGCCCTCAAGGGTGTCCTGGCCTACACCGAGGACCCGATCGTCTCCTCGGACATCGTCAACAACCCGGCCTCCTGCATCTTCGACGCCCAGCTCACCATGGTCCAGGGCAACCAGGTCAAGGTGCTCGGCTGGTACGACAACGAGTGGGGTTACTCCAACCGCCTCGTCAACCTGACCACCCTCGTCGGCGGCCAGCTCTGACCTGCGGGAGCTGACGTGACGTAAGGGGCAGGGCCCGGAAGGCGGTTGCGCCTCCCGGGCCCTTCCCCTGCCTCGTTGAACGCCTGTCGCGAGCGCTCCTGCCCCGCGCTCGCGGGCACCTCACTCCCTCGCGGCGGCACGGTGCCGTGCCGCCGCCAGGCGCCACCTTCTCCCCGGGAGACCGAAGTTGAAGACCATCGAAGACCTCGACGTCGCCGGCAAGCGCGTCTTCGTCCGCGCCGACCTGAACGTCCCGCTGGACGGCAGCACGATCACCGACGACGGTCGGATCCGCGCCGTCGCGCCGACCATCGCCAAGCTGGCCGCAGCTGGTGCGAAGGTCGTCGTCGCCTCCCACCTCGGCCGCCCCAAGGGTGCCCCGGACCCGCAGTTCTCCCTCGCACCGGCGGCGAAGCGCCTCGGCGAGATCCTCGGCAAGCCGGTCGCCTTCGCCACCGACACCGTGGGCGAGAGCGCCGAGGCCGTCGTCGCCGCGCTGGCCGGTGGCGAGGTCGCGCTGCTGGAGAACCTGCGCTTCAACGCCGGTGAGACCAGCAAGGACGACGCCGAGCGTGCTGCCTTCGCCGAGCAGCTGGCCGCCCTGGCCGACCTGTACGTCGGCGACGGTTTCGGCGCCGTGCACCGCAAGCACGCCTCGGTCTACGACCTGCCGAAGCTCCTGCCGCACGCCGCCGGCGACCTGATCGCCACCGAGGTCGGCGTGCTCAAGAAGCTCACCGAGGACGTTGCGCGCCCGTACGTCGTCGTGCTCGGCGGCGCCAAGGTGTCCGACAAGCTCGGAGTGATCGACAACCTGCTGAAGAAGGCAGACCGAATCCTGATCGGCGGCGGCATGGCGTACACCTTCCTCGCGGCCAAGGGCCATGAGGTCGGCATCTCCCTGCTGCAGGAGGACCAGAAGGGCAAGTGCCTGGAGTACCTGGCGGAGGCCGAGAAGCGGGGCGTCGAGTTCGTCCTGCCGGTCGACGTCCTGGTCTCCGCGGACTTCCCGGACCTCAAGACCAAGGCCCCGGCGACCTACGAGGTCGTCGCCTCGGACGCGATCCCGGCCGACAAGGAGGGCCTGGACATCGGCCCGAAGACCCGTGAGCTGTACGCGGCGAAGCTGGTCGACGCCGGGACGGTGTTCTGGAACGGCCCGATGGGCGTTTTCGAGCACCCGGACTTCGCGAACGGCACCAAGGCCGTCGCGCAGGCTCTGACCGACAGCAAGGCGTTCACCGTGGTCGGTGGCGGCGACTCCGCCGCGGCCGTCCGCATCCTGGGCTTCGACGAGACGAAGTTCGGGCACATCTCGACCGGCGGTGGCGCGAGCCTCGAGTACCTGGAGGGCAAGACCCTTCCCGGTCTCGCCGCCCTGGAAGGCTGAAAGCATGACTGAGCGTCTCCCGCTGATGGCGGGCAACTGGAAGATGAACCTCAACCACCTCGAGGCCATCCAGCACACCCAGAAGCTGGCCTTCGCGCTGGCCGACAAGGACTACGACGCCGTCGAGGTCGCCGTCCTGGTGCCGTTCACCGACCTGCGTTCGGTGCAGACCCTGGTCGACGGCGACAAGCTGAAGATCAAGTACGGCTCGCAGGACATCTCGCGGTACGACTCCGGTGCCTACACCGGTGAGGTCTCCGGCCCGATGCTGGCCAAGCTCAAGTGCACCTACGCGGTGATCGGACACTCGGAGCGCCGCGAGTACCACGGCGAGAACGAGGAGATCGTCAACGCCAAGGTCAAGGCCGCCTACCGGGCCGGGATCACCCCGATCCTGTGCATCGGCGAGCCGCTGGAGATCCGCAGGGCCGGCACCCACGTCGAGTACACCCTGGCGCAGCTGGACGGCGCGCTGAAGGACATCCCGGCGTTCGAGGCCGAGCAGATCGTCGTCGCGTACGAGCCGGTCTGGGCGATCGGCACCGGCGAGGTGGCGACCCCCGAGGACGCCCAGGAGGTCTGCGCGGCGATCCGCGCCCGCCTGGCCGAGCTGTACGACGCCGAGCTGGCCGGCAAGGTCCGCATCCTGTACGGCGGTTCGATGAAGGCGGGCAACGTTGCCGGTCTGATGGCCAAGCCGGACATCGACGGCGGTCTGATCGGCGGCGCCTCGCTGGACGCCGGTGAGTTCGTCAAGATCGTGCGCTACCGGGAGCAGGCAGTAGGCTAACGCCGCCGCAGCAACGTAGGCTTTGGGGTCGGACCGCTTTCGGGCGGCCCGGCCCCTTCGCCGAAGATACGAGAGAGTTGGTCCCCGCCGTGGTTCTCGGGTTCTCGATTGCCCTGATCGTCTTCAGTGTGCTGATGATCCTCCTGGTGCTGCTGCACAAGGGGAAGGGCGGCGGTCTGTCCGACATGTTCGGTGGTGGCGCGATGTCGGCCGGCGGCGGTTCCGCGGTGGCCGAGCGCAACCTCGACCGCATCACCATCATCGTGGGCCTCGGCTGGTTCGCCTGCATCGTGGTGCTCGGCCTGCTGCTCAAGTACAAGGGCTGATTCCGCCGCCCCGAGTACGCCGGGGATCTGACGACACGTCTCCTGGGCGCTTATCCTGAAGTGCGCCCGGAGGCGGTGGTGGCAGATCCTTAACTCCCGCTTACACTGGGACGACTTCGCCACCGTCCGCAGATGGCGGCGGGCGGCAGTGGATACCCAGGGAGTCAGACCGTGGCAAGTGGCAATGCCATCCGTGGCAGCAGAGTAGGCGCCGGCCCGATGGGCGAGGCGGAGCGCGGCGAGTCCGCCCCCCGCAACCGGATCTCCTTCTGGTGCGCCAACAAGCACGAGACGCGCCCCAGCTTCGCGGCCGAGGCCGCGATCCCGGAGACCTGGGACTGCCCGCGCTGCGGCTTCCCGGCCGGACAGGACGAGCACAACCCGCCGGCGCCCTCGCGCAACGAGCCGTACAAGACCCACCTCGCGTACGTCCGTGAGCGCCGCACCGACGCGGATGGCGAGGCCATCCTGGCCGAGGCCCTCGCCAAGCTGCGCGGCGAGATCTGAGCAGGGCCACCTGAAAGGGCGGCACCGGAAGAACTCCGGTGCCGCCCTTCGGCGTTGCCGGGACTTGGCGGAGATCCAGGTTCCCCGGCGGGGGTTGCGGCATAGCACTGCGGCCCGGCCCCGAACGGATCGGAGCCGGGCCGCAGTGTGACCCTGCCTGATGTGGCCCGCCGTCAGGCCAGGGCCCCGCCCCCAGCCTTCGGCCGGGAGGTACCCCCCGCCCGATGGCGGGCTAGGAGGGCGGGTAGAGCCCAGCGGGGATCTTCGAGGCCGCCGCGCGGTCGAGGAGCCACAGGGTGCGGCTGAGGCCGCGGGCGCCCGAGGCCGGGGCCTGGATCTCACCGGGGCCGGTGAGGGCCATGGCGACGGCATCGGCCTTGTCCTCGCCCGCCGCGAGCAGCCAGACCTCGCGGGCCGCCCGGATGGCCGGGAGGGTGAGCGAGATCCGGATGGGCGGCGGCTTGGGGGAGCCGTGCACGGCGACCACGGTCAGCTCGGTCTCCCTGACGCCCGGGTGCTCGGGGAAGAGCGAGGCGACATGGGTGTCCGGGCCGACGCCGAGCAGCAGCACGTCGAAGGCCGGAACGCCGGCGTGCTCGCCGGGGCCGGCCGCCCGGGCCAGCTCCTGGGCGTAGCGGGCGGCGGCGGCCTCCACGTCGGAGCCGAACTCCCCGTCCGAGGCGGGCATCTCGTGCACCCGCGCCGGGTCGAGCGGGACGGAGCCGAGCAGCTCCGCCCGCGCCTGGACGGCGTTGCGCTCCGGGTCGTCGGACGCGAGGTAGCGCTCGTCGCCCCACCAGAGGTCCAGCCGGGCCCAGTCCACCGCGTCGCGCGCCGGGGAGGCGGCGATCGCGGCGAGCAGGGCGTTGCCGTTGCGCCCGCCCGTGAGCACCACCGAGGCGGTGCCACGGGCGGCCTGGGCGTCCACGATCCGGGTGATCAGCCGGGCGGCGGTCGCCTGGGCCATCAGCTCCTTGTCGCGGTGGACGACCAGCTGCGGGGTGCTGGCAGCCGTCACGACGAGGTCCGCTTCCGGGAGGCGGTCTTCTTCGTGGCAGCCTTCTCGGCCTGCTCGCCGGCCGGCTCACCGTCCGCGGCCGGCTGCGGGTCGGCAGCGGCGTCCGCGGAGGCGTCCGTGGTGGCGGGGGCGTCCGGGGAGGCGTCCGTGGCGGACTCGGCGGTGGCGGGCTCGTTCAGCCGCTCCACCGGGGTGCGGACGGCGCTCGCGTAGATGTCGTCCGGGTCGAGGCGGCGCAGCTCCTCGGCGATCAGCTCCGAGGTCTCCCGGCGCTTGAGGGCGACCTGGCGATCCGGCGATCCGGGCATGGAGAGGGTGCCCATCAGGCCGTCCGGGCGGTCAAGGACGATCGCGCCGTCCTTGGTGCGCAGGGTGACCGAGGTGATCCCGGGACCCGCGGTGACCACCCGCTCGACCGGGACGCGCAGCCGGTTCATCAGCCACAGCCCGAGCAGCTCGACGCTCGGGTTGTAGGACTCGCCCTCGACCACGGCGGAGGTGATCTGCGCCGGACGCTGGTCCAGGGCGGCGGCCAGCATGGAGCGCCAGCCGGTGATCCGGGTCCAGGCCAGGTCGGTGTCGCCGGGGGTGTAGCTCTCGGCCCGCTGGGCGAGCTGGCCGACCGGCGACTCGGCGGTGACCGCGTCGGTGATCCGGCGCTGGGCGAGCGCGCCCAGCGGGTCCTGCGCGGGGTGCAGCGGCGCGTTTTCCGGCCACCAGACCACCACGGGGGCGTCGGGGAGCAGCAGCGGCAGCACCACCGACTGGGCGTGCGAGGCGAGTTCGCCGTGCATCCGCAGGATGACGGTCTCACCCGAACCCGCGTCCGAGCCGACCAGGATCTCGGCGTCCAGCCGGGTCTCGGCGCGGGCCCGGGGCGAGCGCCCCGCGCGCTTGATCACCGCGAGGGTGCGGCTGGGGTGCTCGCGCGAGGCGTCGTTGGCCGCCTTGAGCGCGTCGTAGGCGCTGCCCTCGTCGGTGACGATGACGAGGGTGAGCACCATCCCGCCGGCGGCGTTCCCGCCCGCCCGGCGGGCGTTCATCAGCGCCGCGTTGATCTTGCTGGAAGTGGTGTTGGTCAGGTCGATCTTCATGGCCGACGCCAGCTCCTGCCGTCTCGTGCGAGCATCTCGTCCGCCTCGGCCGGTCCCCAGGTCCCGGCCGGGTACTGGGCGGGCTTGCCGTGGCTGTCCCAGTACTTCTCGATCGGGTCGAGGATCTGCCAGGAGAGCTCGACCTCCTGGTGACGCGGGAACAGGTTGGCGTCACCGAGCAGGACGTCCAGGATGAGCCGCTCGTACGCCTCCGGGCTGGACTCGGTGAAGGACTCGCCGTACTGGAAGTCCATGGTGACGTCCCGCACCTCGAACGAGGTGCCCGGCACCTTGGAGCCGAACCGCACGGTCACGCCCTCGTCCGGCTGCACCCTGATGACCAGGGCGTTCTGCCCCAGCTCCTCGGTGGCGTAGGCGTCGAAGGGCAGGTACGGGGCGCGCTTGAAGACCACCGCGATCTCGGTGACCCGGCGGCCGAGCCGCTTGCCGGTGCGCAGGTAGAACGGGACGCCCGCCCAGCGCCGGTTGTTGATCTCCAGCTTGATCGCCGCGTAGGTGTCGGTGGTGGACTCGGGGTTGATGCCGTCCTCGTCCAGGTAGCCGGGCACCTCCTCGCCGCCCTGCCAGCCGGTCGTGTACTGGCCGCGCACGGTGTGGCCGCCCAGATCGGCCGGGAGCTTGACCGCGCTCAGCACCTTGAGCTTCTCGGCGACCAGCGCCTTCGGGTGGAAGGACGCGGGCTCCTCGATGGCGGTGAGCGCCATCAGCTGGAGCAGGTGGTTCTGGATGACGTCACGGGCCGCGCCGATGCCGTCGTAGTAGCCGGCGCGCCCGCCGATGCCGATGTCCTCGGCCATGGTGATCTGTACGTGGTCCACGTAGGACCGGTTCCAGATCGGCTCGAACATCGTGTTGGCGAAGCGCAGCGCCAGGATGTTCTGGACGGTCTCCTTGCCCAGGTAGTGGTCGATCCGGAAGACCTCGTCCCGCGGGAAGACCTCGTGGACGATCCGGTTCAGCTCCTGGGCGCTCGCCAGGTCGTGGCCGAACGGCTTCTCGATCACCGCACGGCGCCAGGAGCCGTTCGGCGGGTCGGCCAGCCCGTGCTTCTTCAGCTGCTGGACCACGATCGGGAAGGCGCTCGGCGGGACCGACAGGTAGAAGGCGAAGTTGCCGCCGGTGCCCTGGGCCGCGTCCAGGTCCTGGATCGTCTTGCGCAGGTGCTCGAAGGCCTCGTCGTCGTCGAAGGAGCCCTGGATGAAGCGCATGCCCTTGGCGAGCTGCTGCCAGACCTCCTCCCGGAACGGGGTCCGGGAGTGCTGCTTGACGGCGTCGTGGACCTCCTTCGCGAAGTCCTCGTCCTCCCACTCGCGGCGGGCGAAGCCGACGAGCGAGAAGCCCGGCGGCAGCAGACCGCGGTTGGCGAGGTCGTAGATGGCCGGCATCAGCTTCTTGCGCGACAGGTCGCCGGTGACACCGAAGATGACCAGGCCCGACGGCCCCGCGATGCGCGGGAGCCGTCGGTCTGCGGGGTCCCGCAGGGGGTTCGAGGACGGGAGCGGGGGTTCGCCCTGCTCGACCTCGGGATAGTCAGTGCTCACGGGAGTGGCTCCGCTTTCGGTGGATGTGAGCGGGTGAGATCACTTCTCGGTGGCGAGGCCGGCCAGGGAGGCGGTGACGGTGTCGAGCAGCTCGTTCCAGGACTGCTCGAACTTCTCGACGCCCTCGTCCTCCAGCACCTGGACGACATCCTCGTAGTCGACACCGGCGGCGGCGATGGCCTCCATCACGGCCTTGGCGTCGTCGTAGTTGGTGGTGATGGTGTCACCGGTGACCACACCGTGGTCGTCGGTGGCGTCCAGGGTGGCCTCGGGCATGGTGTTCACGGTGCCGGGGGCGACCAGCTCGGTGACGTACAGGGTGTCCGGCAGGGAGGGGTCCTTGACACCGGTGGAGGCCCACAGCGGACGCTGCGCGTTGGCACCGGCGGCCTCCAGGGCCTTCCAGCGGTCGGACGAGAAGACCTCCTCGTAGGCCTGGTAGGCGAGGCGGGCGTTGGCCAGGGCGGCCTTGGAGCGGAGCTGCTTGGCCTCGCCACCGACCTTGTCCAGGCGCTTGTCGATCTCGGTGTCCACGCGGGAGACGAAGAACGAGGCGACCGACTCGATCTGCGAGAGGTCCAGACCGGCGGCCTTGGCCCGCTCCAGACCGGTCAGGTAGGCGTCCATCACCGCGCGGTAGCGCTCCAGGGAGAAGATCAGCGTGACGTTGACGCTGATGCCCTTGGCGAGCACGGCCGAGATGGCGGGCAGACCGGCCTTGGTGGCGGGGATCTTGATGAACACGTTCGGGCGGTCCACCAGCCACCACAGCTGCTTGGCCTCGGCCACGGTGGCCTCGGTCTGGTGGGCCAGGCGCGGGTCGACCTCGATGGAGACCCGGCCGTCACGGCCGTTGGAGGCGTCGTAGACCGGGCGCAGCACGTCGGCCGCGTCGCGCACGTCCGAGGTGGTGATCATGCGGACGGCCTCGTCGGTGGTGACCTTGCGGACCGCCAGGTCCTTCAGCTGGCCCTGGTAGGCCGCGCTGCCGCCGCCGATGGCCTTCTGGAAGATGGTCGGGTTGGTGGTGACACCCACCACGTGCTTGCTCTGCACCAGTTCGGCCAGGTTCCCGCTGTTCAGCCGGTCACGGCTGAGGTCGTCCAGCCAGATCGCCACGCCTTCGTCGCTGAGGCGCTTCAGTGCGTCAGTCATGGTGCTTCATCCTCTTCTTCGTCTTCGTACGTCTGCAGTGGGGTGGTCTGCCGGGCCGGGTATCCGATGTGCGGTCGGAGATCCGGCCCGTTGCGGCCCGCCGGCCGAAGGGCGTCCGGGGCCGGTGCGGACGATCGTCGCTGGTGCGTCGGTCTTCGCTTTCGGCATCGGAGCGCCCTTCGGCCGGGGAACGGGCGGTACTAGCGGGAGATCGCCTCGACCGTGCGGAGCGAGGCGCGGGCGGCGTTGGCCACGGCGTCCGCGGTCAGGCCGAACTCACGGAAGAGCACCTTGTAGTCGGCGGAGGCGCCGTAGTGCTCCAGGCTGATGATCCGGCCGGCGTCGCCGACCAGCTCGCGCCAGCCCTGGGCGATACCGGCCTCGACCGAGACGCGGGCCCGGACGTTCGGCGGCAGCACGCTGTCGCGGTACGCCTGGTCCTGCTCGTTGAACCACTCGATGGACGGCATGGAGACCACGCGGGTCGGGATGCCGTCGGCCTCCAGCTCCTCGCGGGCCTTGACGGCGAGCTGCACCTCGGAGCCGGTGGCGATCAGGATCACCTTGGGCGCGAAGTTGGACGCCTCGGCCAGCACGTAACCGCCCTTGGCGACGCCGTCGGCCGAGTGGAAGACCTCGCGGTCGAACGTCGGCACGCCCTGGCGGGTGAGCGCCAGGCCGACCGGGCCGGGGTGGCTGGAGTGCCGCTCGGCGATGGTGCGCCAGGCGACGGCGGTCTCGTTGGCGTCGGCCGGGCGGACGATGGACAGGCCCGGGATGGTGCGCAGCGCGGCCAGGTGCTCGACCGGCTGGTGGGTCGGGCCGTCCTCGCCGAGGCCGATCGAGTCGTGCGTCCAGACGTAGGTGACCGGCAGCTTCATCAGCGCGGCGAGGCGGACGGCCGGGCGCATGTAGTCGGAGAACACCAGGAAGGTGCCGCCGAAGACCCGGGTGTTGCCGTGCAGCGCGATGCCGTTCATGGTCGAGCCCATGGCGTGCTCGCGGATGCCGAAGTGGATCGTCCGGCCGTAGGGGCTGGCCGACTTCAGCGGGTTGCCCTCGGGCAGGAAGGAGCTGTCCTCGTCGATGGTGGTGAGGTTGGACTCCGCGAGGTCGGCCGAGCCGCCCCACAGCTCCGGGATCACCGCGCCGAGCGCCTTGAGGGTGTCGCCGGAGGCCTTGCGGGTGGCGACGTCCTTGCCGGCCGGGAAGACCGGGACGGCCTTCTCCCAGCCGTCGGGGAGCTCGCCGGAGGTGATCCGGTCGAACTCGGCGGCGCGCTCCGGGGCGGCCTCGCGCCAGGCGTGGAAGCCCTTCTCCCACTCGGCCCGGGCGGCCTTGCCGCGCTGGACGACCTCGCGGGCGTGGTTGACGACCTCGTCGGTGACCTCGAAGGTCTTCTGCGGGTCGAAGCCCAGCACCTTCTTGGTGGCGGCGATCTCGGCCTCGCCGAGCGCCGAGCCGTGCGCCTTGGCGGTGTCCTGGGCGTTCGGGGCCGGCCAGGCGATGATGGTGCGCATCGCGATGATCGACGGCCGGGAGGTCTCGGCGCGGGCCGCCTCCAGGGCGGTCGCCAGGGCGTGCACGTCGATGTCGCCGTCGGTCTTCGGCGTCACCCGCTGGACGTGCCAGCCGTACGCCTCGTACCGGGCCAGGACGTCCTCGGAGAAGGCGGTCGCGGTGTCGCCCTCGATCGAGATGTGGTTGTCGTCGTACAGCGCGACCAGGTTGCCCAGCTTCTGGTGGCCGGCCAGCGAGGACGCCTCGGCGGAGATGCCCTCCTCCAGGTCGCCGTCGGAGACGATCGCCCAGATGGTGTGGTCGAACGGGGACTGGCCCGCCGGGGCCTCGGGGTCGAACAGACCGCGCTCGTAACGGGCGGCCATCGCCATGCCCACCGCGTTGGCGATGCCCTGGCCGAGCGGGCCGGTGGTGGTCTCCACACCGGCGGTGTGGCCGTGCTCCGGGTGGCCAGGGGTGCGGCTGCCCGCGACGCGGAAGGCCTTGAGGTCGTCGAGCGACAGCCCGTAGCCGGACAGGTACAGCTGGGTGTACAGCGTCAGCGAGGTGTGCCCGGGCGAGAGCACGAAGCGGTCACGGCCGACCCAGGCCGGGTCGGTGGGGTCGTGGCGCAGGAAACGCTGGAAGATCAGGTACGCCGCGGGGGCCAGCGACATGGCCGTCCCCGGGTGGCCGTTGCCCACCTTTTGGACAGCGTCCATGGCCAGGACACGGGCGGTGTCGACCGTGCGCTGGTCCAGCTCGGTCCACTCGAATGCGTTCGTCGGCGTGGTGCTCACCCTGAGTCAGGGCTCCTTCCATAAATGAAGAGTGACCCCGTGAGGGACCGGTCGGCCACGTCATTGTGGACCTGACGTCTGAATGGTGCCGGTCACGGAGGGTTGATCCCGCTTCTCTGTGCGAGCCTACCGCCAGAGCGGGCCCCGACCCGCGTGACGGGACAACCGGGGCCGCGTGGCCCCGATTCCCGGCAGGGCGGGACGCACCTTGTCCTACCCTGTCCCATCTCGATCGGCTTTGCGCGTCCACGGGTCAAGACGGCCTGGGGCCGCTCCGGGAGGACCGGGAGGCCGTTGTTCAGGGGTTCACCCGGCGGTGTGCGGTTGCGCCCCGCCGGGGGACCCCGAGGCCGGGCCGGAGATATGGAGCGTCTAAGGTGGCGTGGTACGCGCAGCGCGGTCGTGACGGCAACCAAGCGGTCCCGGGGACGCCTGTGAAGATTCATCTTGAGTTGGGGTGTTCGTGACCGCCGTCGAGAGCCGCCCTGCCGGGACGGTCGGGGCGAGCCCTGCGCACCGGCCGTTCGGGGCCCGCGTAGGGGCATTCGTTGCACTGACCAAGCCTCGGATCATCGAGCTGCTGCTGATGAGCACCGTCCCGGTGATGTTCCTGGCGCAGCATGGGGTGCCCAACCTGCTGCTGGTCCTGAAGGTGGTGCTCGGCGGTTACCTGTCGGCCGGCGGCGCCAACGCGCTGAACATGTACATCGACCGCGACATCGACGCGGTGATGTCCCGTACCGAGCGCCGCCCGATCGTCACCGGCATGGTGTCGCCGCGCGAGGCGTTGCTGTTCGGCATCGCGCTGGCGGTCGGCTCCACGCTCTTCCTCGGGCTGCTGGTGAACTGGCTGTCCGCAGGCCTCGCGTTGTCCGCGCTGCTGTTCTACGTCTTCGTCTACACGCTCGGCCTGAAGCGGCGCACCACCCAGAACATCGTCTGGGGCGGGATCGCGGGCTGCATGCCGGTCTTCGTCGGCTGGGCGGCGGTGCGCAACTCGCTGTCCTGGTCGGCGCTGGTGCTCTTCCTGGTGATCTTCTTCTGGACGCCGCCGCACTACTGGCCGCTCTCCATGAAGGTCCGGGAGGACTACGAGAAGGCCGGGGTGCCGATGCTCCCGGTGCTCAAGGGCAATCTGGCGGTGGCCAAGCAGATCGTCATCTACTCCTGGGTGATGGTGGCCGTCTCGCTGGCCCTGTGGCCGCTGGGGCACACCTCCCTGCTGTACCCGGTGGCGGCGGCCGTGCTCGGCGCGTTCTGGCTCAAGGAGGCGCACGGCCTGTACAACCGCGCCAAGGCCGGGATCGTGGGCGCGCAGCTGAAGGAGATGCGGCTGTTCCACTGGTCGATCACCTATCTGTCGCTGCTCTTCGTGGTCGTGGCGGTGGACCCCTTCCTCTGATCGACCGGCTGTACGAGAGGCCCGACCTGTCCCAGGTCGGGCCTTTCCGCATGTGGCGGCAGGTGTGTCGGGCCGCACACGGCAGCGGCGTCGCAGGAGTGTCTACTGCTGGGTAGCATGCGGGCATGACCAGCGCAGAGACCGCCACCAACGTCCCGCAGGACGCCCGCGCCGAGCGCCGCGCGAAGCGCATCGCCAAGCACATCGAGAGCTTCACCCGGCAGCACGGCGGCAGCGCCGACGGCGTGGTCGAGTACGTCGGCCGTACCGCCACCCGGATCGTTCTGGTGGGCGCGGACGGCACGTGGGGCGACCAGGTCGCCCCGACCTACGCCATCGGGCGCCGGGCCGCCGAGCTGTCCGGGGTGACCCTGCACGACAGCTTCGAGGGCGAGTTGGGGCTCAAGGTGAAGACCAGTGCGTACGAGTGGAAGCGGATGGCCGGCATCCAGCTCGGCGGCTGACCGCCGGCACGACGAGAGGCCCTGATCCCGCAGTCGGCGGGATCAGGGCCTCTCGTCGTGTTCTCAGGCGGCCTGGAGGGTCCTGGAGGCCGTCTCGGCGTCGGCCGGGACGGGCTCGTCGGCGCGGGTGCGCAGGGCCAGCGGGACGCGCAGGGCGGCGGCCCAGACCAGGGCGGCGCCGAGCATGTGCAGGCCGACCATGACCTCGGGGGCGTCGGTGAAGTACTGCACGAGGCCGAGCAGGCCCTGGGCGAGCAGGACGACCAGGAGCTCGCGGACCCGGGCCCGGGCGGCCGCCGGCGCCTTCACGGCGGCGAAGGCGAAGACCAGCGCGACCACCAGGCCGATCGACAGGAAGACCAGGTCGGCGTGGGTCTGGACGAGCCGGTCGTAGTCGATCGGGATCCGGTACACCGGCTTGCCGCCGTCACTGGAGGAGCCCGGGTGGTGGCCGGCGCCGGTCACCACCGTGCCGACCAGCACCAGTAGTCCGATCACCGCCACCATCAGCTGCGAGAGCCGTACCAGTGGCTGGGAGACCAGCTGCTCCGGGGCACCGTCGCCCTCCTTGGCGCGCTCCCACATCAGCAGGGCGACCCAGACCAGGCCCATGGCGGCCACCATGTGGACCGCGACGACATACGGGTTGAGGCCGGTCAGCACGGTGATGCCGCCGATCACGGCGTTGCTCATCACCAGCCAGAACTGGGCCCAGCCGAGCCTGGTGAGGCTGCGGCGCCACCGCTGGTGGCAGCGGGCCGCCAGGGTGGCCCAGGCGATCGCCGCGCACAGCACGTAGGTGAGCATCCGGTTGGTGAACTCGATGACGCCGTGGATGCCCATCTGGGGCGTCGGCGTCAGGCTCTCACCGGTGCAGCGGGGCCAGGTGGTGCAGCCCAGGCCGGAGGCGGTCAGCCGGACGGCGCCGCCGGTGAGCACGATCACTACGCTCATCACCAGTGCGGCGAAGGCGGCCCGGCGAACGGTCTCGACGGACGGCTGCCAGCGGTCGGCGAGGAGGGAGGAGGGGGTACGCACCCGTTCATCCTAGGTCGGCTTATACCGGATCTTGGCGCGGGGCCGCCCCGGAGCAACGGGCGGAGCACATCGGACAAATCTCCGCAGACCGGTCGGTGTTCCGGTCCGGCGGCGGGTGCGTACGCACGGGTGCCGCCGAGGCGGCGCACGGCAGCGGAGGGCACTCCGGGGAGCAGGTAGGCTCTGGTGGTCCTGAGACGCGCCGGGACGGTCCCCAGGGCCCGTCCCCGATCGGCTCGGCGGTCTGGTCCGCCGGGGCGCGCGCCGTCTCGATCGCGCAGGCGTCGGCCGCCCCTCCGCCAGTGCCACGGCCAAGGCCGAAGGCAGCGGAGGCGGCAGTCGAACCGCCTTCACCGGTGGCACCGCGAAGCCGAGCGGCTTCGCGGTGGCTGCCGGGCAATCACAGGGCGCCGAGGAGCCCGCTGGCCCGTCGGTCGGCCAGGAGTCCTGAGGTCGCGCCAGGCGTAAGTGCGCACCGTTCGATCGGAATCGGTCAGGCAGTGCGAATTTTCCGTTATCGCATGTGCCGGAGTCCCTTGCTGTGATGGGCTGTTGGGCCACATGCATCCGGCCAACCGGCGGGGTGGCACAACGGGTCCGGACCGGTGGAGTGCCGCACCGCAGGCCAGGCTCCGGGCGATCGGAACTGTCAATGCCCTTCCACGGCAAGGTCGTTCGGGAAGGGGCTTCGGCATGGCGGGACAACGGCGGACTCGGATCGGCGCACTGGCGGCAGCAGCCGCGCTCGGCACGGTGCGGCCGTGATCGCGATCGGCGGCGGACTGCTGTTCGCCACCCGCGGTCGCTCCGCGCGCCGGCACTGATCGGGCGGCTAACGCTCCGGGAGTTCGCTCGGGCCGACGTGGTGGTCGAGCCAGGCCTTCAGGGGCTGGGAGGCGCGCAGGAAGGCGGTGATCCGCCTGGCGGCGGTCCGGGTGCCGAGCCAGGCGGCGGGCTCCCAGTCCTGCCAGGCGACCAGGCCCTTGCAGCGGAGCAGGCCGATCCTGGGGTGGTCCTTGGGGTAGCCGCGCGGGGCGCTCTTGAGCTCGTCACGGCCGTGCACGGTGGGGCCGGCCCGCTCGACCTCGGCGATGACGCGTTCGAGTTCGGCGCCGGTGATGTCCTCGGCGACGGCGGTGCGGTAGCGGGCCAGCTGGTCGGTGGCGAGCCGGTACATGCCGTTGCCGCAGGCAAGGCCGTCGGCGGAGAGCTGGATGTAGCCGCCGGTGCTGAGGTGGGCGCCGATGTGGGTCTTGTACGGGGACTTGTCGGCGCTGAACCGGACGTCGCGGTTGGGGCGGAAGATCTTGCCCGGACCGAACTCGTCCTCCAACTCGTCCAGCAGGTCGGCCATCGGGGTCCGGACGGAGTCCTCGTAGGTGGCGCGGTGGGCGTCCCAGAACGTCTTGGAGTTGTCGGCCTCCAGGCGCTCGTAGAACTCGAGCGCCTCGGCCGGCCAGCCGTGAAAGGTCACGGAACCAGCCTAGGCGCCGGGGTGCGGGAGTTGCCCGCCCGCCCCCGGCGCCCCGGGCGGTCTACTCCCAGCGGAAGAAGCGGGCCGCCGCCGCCAGCCCCAGGGCGGCCCAGACCGCGAGGACGCCGAGGTCGGACCAGGGGACGCCGGAGCCGTACTGGAGGACCGAGCGCAGGCCGTCGGAGAGCGCGCTGATCGGCAGCAGTTCCAGGGCCGAGCGGATCGCGGCGGGGAACTTGGCGAGCGGGACCACCACGCCGCCGGCCAGCAGCAGCAGGATGAACACCAGGTTGGCGGCGGCCAGGGTGGCCTCCGCCCGCAGGGTGCCGGCCATCAGCAGGCCGAGACCGGAGAAGGCGGCGGTGCCGAGCACCAGCAGGCCGGCCGCGGCGAGCGCCCCCGACGAAGTCGCCAGCCCGTGCGGGGACCAGCCGAGGGCGAGGGCGATCACCGAGAGCAGCAGGACCTGCAGCGCTTCGGTGACCAGGACGCAGCCGGTCTTGGCGGTCAGCAGCGCCCAGCGCGGCAGCGGAGAGGCGCCGAGCCGCTTGAGCACGCCGTAGCGGCGTTCGAAGCCGGTGCCGATGGCCTGGCCGGTGAAGGCGGTGGACATCACGGCGAGCGCCAGCAGGCCGGGGGCCAGGAAGTCCACCCGCTTGCCGGGGCCGTCCACCGAGACCACGTCCACGGCGCTGAACAGCACCAGCAGCACGGTCGGGATCACCACGGTGAGCAGCAACTGCTCGCCGTTGCGCAGCAGCATCTTCGTCTCGAAGGCGGTCTGCGCCAGCAGCATCCGGCCGACGGGTGCCGCGCCGGGTGCGGGGGAGTAGGAGGTGGTCACGATCGCAGGTCCCGTCCGGTCAGATCGAGGAAGACGTCTTCGAGGCTGCGCAGCCTCGCGGTGAGCCGCTCGGGGGCGGCGCCGGCCAGCGCGCACCATTCGTTGATCGCCGAGAGCACCTCGGGTTCGAGCCTGGCCTCGACGCGGTAGTGGCCGGGGCCGGTCTCGACCGCGGCGACGCCGTCCGGCAGGAGCTTGCGCAGCGTGGCGAGGTCGAGTCCGGCGGGCGCCTCGAAGTGCACGCTGGACTCGCCGCCGCTGCCGCGGAGTTCCGCCGGGCTGCCGGAGGCGATGACCCTGCCGTGGTCGATGATGGCGACCCGGTCGGCCAGCTCCTCGGCCTCGTCCATGTAGTGGGTGGTGACGATCACGGTGACGCCGTCGCGCTTGAGGTCGCGGACGAGGTCCCAGGTGGCGCGGCGGGCCTGCGGGTCGAGGCCGGCGGTGGGCTCGTCCAGGAAGACCAGCTCGGGGCGGCCGACCACGGCCATGGCCAGGGCCAGGCGCTGCTGCTGGCCGCCGGAGAGGCGGCGGTAGGCGGTGCGGCCGCAGGATCCCAGCCCCAGGCGCTCGACCAGGGCGTCCACGTCCAGCGGGTCGGCGTGCAGCTTGGCGGTGTGGCGCAGCATCTCCACCGCGCGGGCGCCCGCGTACACGCCGCCGGACTGGAGCATCACGCCGACCCTGGGGCGCAGCTCGCGGGCGTCGGCGATCGGGTCGAGGCCGAGGACGCGGACGGTGCCGGCGTCCGGGCGGCGATAGCCCTCGCAGGTCTCGATGGTGGTGGTCTTGCCGGCGCCGTTGGGGCCGAGTACGGCGGTGACGGCGCCGCGTTCGACGGTGAGGTCGAGGCCGTCCACGGCCGTCTTCTCGCCGTAGCGCTTGACCAGCCCGGTCACCTCGACGGCGGGTGAAGTCTGCATACCGGCGAGTGTAAGAGGACCTGACACGTGGCCCGGACACCGCGTGCCGTGATCGTTTCCGCAGGCCAGGTAAGGCTTGCCTGCGTGATGGATGACATGGGTGAGGCGTGGATCACGGCTTGTTTCACGGGAAGGAATTACGCAACAATCGTGTTGTGAAAAACATGCGCGAGCAGGTGGACCAGCGGGAGGCCGAGTCGGCCCCCGGCTGTGCCGTGCCCGCGACGGCGGCCGAGGTGCTGCTGGAGGGCCACCGCGCCACCCGGGACCGGGTGGCCCGCTCGATCCTCGACCACGGCCCTTCCTCCGCCGCCGACCTGGCCAGCCGCCTCGGGCTGACCGCCGCGGCCGTCCGCCGTCACCTGGACGGACTGCTCGCCACCGGTCTGGTCGAATCCCGCGAGCAGCGGGTCTACGGCAGCCGGGGCCGGGGCCGTCCCGCCAAGGTCTTCGCCCTCACCGAGTCCGGCCGGGACGCCTTCTACCAGGCCTACGACCAGCTCGCCGCCGACGCCCTGCGCTGGATCTCCGAGTCGGTGGGCGGCGGCAAGGCGGGCGAGGAGGCGGTCGCCGCCTTCGCCCGGGCCCGGTTCGGCAAGCAGGGCCAGAAGTACCTCGCCATGCTCGGCCGGGCCGCACCGGGGCAGCGCACCGAGGCTCTCGCCCAGGCGCTGAGTGCCGACGGGTACGCTGCCACGGTGCGGCGGGTGCCGTCGACCGCCGCGCAGGCCCCGGCGGGCGCCCAGCTCTGCCAGCACCACTGCCCGGTCGCGCACATCGCCGAGCAGTTCCCGCAGCTCTGCGAGGCGGAGACCGAGGTCTTCTCCCAGCTCCTGGGCACCCATGTGCAACGGCTGGCCACCATCGCCCACGGTGACGGGGTCTGCACCACCTATGTGCCGGCACCCGGTGCCGCATCGTCGCCCGGCCCGCGCCGGGCTCCCGATGCCGTGCCGACTGCCGGTACGTCTACCGATCAGAATTCAGCGTCCGCGCGGAGGAACCTCGCATGACTGACACCGTTTCGCACCCGGAGCTCGAGGGCCTGGGCACCTACGAGTACGGCTGGGCGGACCCGGATGTCGCCGGTGCCGCCGCCAAGCGGGGCCTGAGCGAAGAGGTCGTCCGCGACATCTCGGGGAAGAAGAGCGAGTCCGAGTGGATGCTCAACCTGCGTCTCAAGGGCCTGAAGCTGTTCGAGAAGAAGCCGATGCCGACCTGGGGTTCGGACCTCTCCGGCATCGACTTCGACAACATCAAGTACTTCGTCCGCTCCACCGAGAAGCAGGCCGAGTCCTGGGAGGACCTGCCCGCGGACATCAAGGCCACCTACGACAAGCTCGGCATCCCGGAGGCGGAGAAGCAGCGCCTGGTCGCCGGTGTCGCCGCGCAGTACGAGTCCGAGGTCGTGTACCACCAGATCCGCGAGGACCTGGAGGCGCAGGGCGTCATCTTCCTGGACACCGACACCGCGCTGCGCGAGCACCCGGAGCTGTTCAAGGAGTACTTCGGCACCGTCATCCCGGCCGGTGACAACAAGTTCGCCGCGCTCAACACGGCCGTGTGGTCCGGCGGTTCGTTCATCTACGTGCCGAAGGGCGTGCACGTCGACATCCCGCTGCAGGCCTACTTCCGGATCAACACCGAGAACATGGGCCAGTTCGAGCGGACGCTGATCATCGTCGACGAGGACGCCTACGTCCACTACGTCGAGGGCTGCACCGCGCCGATCTACTCCTCGGACTCGCTGCACAGCGCCGTGGTCGAGATCATCGTCAAGAAGGGCGGCCGCTGCCGCTACACGACCATCCAGAACTGGTCGAACAACGTCTACAACCTGGTCACCAAGCGCGCCGTGGCGTACGAGGGCGCGACCATGGAATGGGTCGACGGCAACATCGGTTCCAAGGTCACCATGAAGTACCCGGCCGTCTACCTGATGGGCGAGCACGCCAAGGGCGAGACCCTGTCGATCGCCTTCGCGGGCGAGGGCCAGCACCAGGACGCCGGCGCCAAGATGGTCCACATGGCACCGAACACCTCCTCCAACATCGTCTCCAAGTCGGTGGCCCGAGGCGGCGGCCGGACCTCCTACCGCGGTCTGATCGAGATCGGCGAGGGTTCGCACGGCGCCAAGTCCAACGTGCTCTGCGACGCGCTGCTGGTCGACACCATCTCCCGCTCGGACACCTACCCGTACGTGGACGTCCGCGAGGACGACGTGTCCATGGGCCACGAGGCCACCGTCTCCAAGGTCAGCGAGGACCAGCTCTTCTACCTGATGAGCCGCGGCATGACCGAGTTCGAGGCGATGGCGATGATCGTCCGCGGCTTCGTCGAGCCGATCGCGCGCGAGCTGCCGATGGAGTACGCGCTGGAGCTCAACCGGCTGATCGAGCTGCAGATGGAGGGGTCCGTCGGCTGACACCCGGCCGAGGTCCCGTCCATCCACACCTTTGAGGAAGAGAGCACTACGAACAGCCATGGCTGACGTTCAGAACACCTCCGGCGCCACCACCGCCGGTTCGATCGAGGTCGGCACCACCGGAGCCGGTGCCCAGCTGGCCGGCCCCGGCACCGGCCGGGCCACCGTCCAGCAGCCGATCGACGCCCGCGTCGCGGTGAAGCCCTCCTACGACGTGAACGACTTCCCGGTCCCGCACGGCCGCGAGGAGGACTGGCGGTTCACCCCGCTGCACCGCCTCGGCGGACTGCACGACGGGAGCGCCGCCGCCGCCGACAAGGGCGAGGACAAGGTCGAGCTGAGCCTGCCGGCCGGCGTCACCGCCGAGACCGTCGGCCGCGACGACGCCCGCCTCGGCAAGGCCGGCAAGCCGGTGGACCGGGTCGCCGCGCAGGCGTACAGCGGCTTCGAGCAGGCGCTGGTCGTCACCGTCCCCAAGGAGACGGTGCTGGCCGAGCCGGTGAAGATCGACGTGCACGGCGAGGGCGGGGTCCGCTTCGCGCACGTGGTGATCGACGTCAAGCCGTTCGCCGAGGCCGTCGTGGTGCTGAACCACACCGGCACCGGCATCCGCGCCGCCAACGTCGAGCTGCTGGTCGGCGACGGCGCCAAGCTCACCTTCGTCTCCGTCCAGGACTGGGAGCGCGACGCGGTGCACGCCGCCCAGCAGTCCGCCCTGGTCGGCCGGGACGCCTCGCTCAAGTCCGTGCTCGTCACCTTCGGCGGCGACCTGGTCCGGATCCACCCCCGGGTGCGCTACACCGCCTCCGGCGGCGAGGCCGAGCTGTACGGCCTGTACTTCGCCGACGCCGGCCAGCACCTGGAGCACCGCCTGATCATCGACCACGACACCCCGCACTGCCGGTCCAACGTGGTCTACAAGGGCGCCCTGCAGGGCCAGGACGCGCACGCGGTCTGGGTCGGCGACGCGCTGATCCGCGCCGCCGCCGTCGGCACCGACACCTACGAGCAGAACCGCAACCTGGTGCTCACCGACGGCGCCCGGGTCGACTCGATCCCCAACCTGGAGATCGAGACCGGCGAGATCGTCGGCGCCGGCCACGCCTCGGCCACCGGCCGCTTCGACGACGAGCAGCTCTTCTACCTGCAGGCCCGCGGCATCCCGGCCGACGAGGCCCGCCGCCTGGTGGTCCGCGGCTTCTTCGCCGAGCTGGTCCAGCAGATCGGCGTCGCCGAGATCCAGGACCACCTGATGGAGAAGATCGAGGCCGAGCTGGAAGCGACGGTCGGATGAGTTTCCTGCGCGCCTGCTCGCTGAGCGAGCTCCACGAGGACGTGCCCAAGCGCGTCGAGCTGAACGGCATCCCGGTCGCCCTGGTCCGCACCGAGGGCGAGGTGTTCGCGATCAACGACATCTGCTCGCACGCGAACGTCTCCCTCTCCGAGGGCGAGGTCGAGGACTGCAGGATCGAGTGCTGGCTGCACGGCTCCAGCTTCGACCTGCGCTCCGGCAAGCCGTCCGGGCTGCCCGCCACCAAGCCGGTCGCTGTCTACCCCGTAAAGATCGAAGGGGACGATGTGCTCGTCTCCGTCAACCAGGAGTCCTGAGTACACATGGCAACGCTTGAAATCCGTGACCTGCACGTCTCCGTCGAGGCCGAGAACGGCCCGCGCGAGATCCTGCGCGGCGTCGACCTGACCGTGAAGCAGGGCGAGACCCACGCGATCATGGGCCCCAACGGCTCCGGCAAGTCCACCCTGGCCTACTCGCTGGCCGGCCACCCCAAGTACACCGTCACCAGCGGGTCGGTGCTGCTCGACGGTGAGGACGTGCTGGCGATGTCGGTCGACGAGCGCGCCCGCGCCGGTGTCTTCCTGGCCATGCAGTACCCGGTCGAGGTCCCCGGCGTCTCGGTCTCCAACTTCCTGCGCACCGCCGCCACCGCCGTGCGCGGCGAGGCCCCGAAGCTGCGCACCTGGGTGAAGGAGGTCAAGGAGACGATGGCCGCCCTCCAGATGGACCCGGCCTTCGCCGAGCGCAACGTCAACGAGGGCTTCTCCGGTGGTGAGAAGAAGCGCCACGAGATCCTGCAGCTGGAGCTGCTCAAGCCGAAGGTCGCGATCCTGGACGAGACCGACTCCGGCCTGGACGTCGACGCGCTGCGCATCGTCTCCGAGGGCATCAACCGGGTCCGCGCCACCGGCGAGGTCGGCACCCTGCTGGTCACCCACTACACCCGCATCCTGCGGTACATCCAGCCCGACTACGTCCACGTCTTCGCGGGCGGCCGCATCGTCGAGTCCGGCGGTGCCGAGCTCGCAGACAAGCTGGAGGAAGAGGGCTACGAGGCTTACGTGAAGGGCGGCGCTTCCGAGTGACAACCCATCCTGGCTCGGCGCTGACCGGGCTGCTCGACACCGAGGCGATCCGCAAGGACTTCCCGGTCCTGCAGCGTCTGCTGCACGACGGCAAGCCCCTGGTCTACCTGGACAATGCGGCGACCTCGCAGAAGCCCCGGCAGGTGCTGGAGGCCCTCAACGCGTACTACGAGCGGCACAACGCCAACGTGCACCGCGGTGTGCACGTGCTGGCCGAGGAGGCCACGGCGCTGTACGAGGGCGCCCGCGACAAGGTCGCGGCCTTCATCAACGCGCCGAGCCGGGACGAGGTGATCTTCACCAAGAACGCCTCCGAGTCCCTCAACCTGGTTGCCAACATGCTGGGTTGGGCCGACGAGCCGTACCGGGTGGACGCGGACTCCGAGATCGTCATCACGGAGATGGAGCACCACTCCAACATCGTTCCGTGGCAGCTGCTCTCGCAGCGCACCGGCGCGAAGCTGAAGTGGTTCGGGCTGACCGACGAGGGCCGGCTGGACCTCTCGGACATCGACGAGCTGATCACCGAGAAGACCAAGGTGGTCTCCTTCACCCTGGTCTCCAACCTGCTGGGCACCATCAACCCGGTCGAGACCATCGTCCGCAAGGCCCAGTCGGTCGGTGCCCTGGTGGTGATCGACGCCTCGCAGGCCGCGCCGCACATGGTGCTGGACGTCCAGGCGCTGGAGGCCGACTTCGTCGCCTTCACCGGCCACAAGATGCTGGCCCCGACCGGCATCGGCGTGCTCTGGGGCCGCCAGGAGCTGCTGGAGGACCTGCCTCCGTTCCTCGGTGGCGGCGAGATGATCGAGACCGTCACCATGGGCTCGTCCACCTACGCCCCGGCGCCGCACAAGTTCGAGGCGGGCACTCCGCCGATCGCCCAGGCGGTCGGCCTCGGCGCGGCCATCGACTACCTGTCGAACATCGGCATGGAGAAGATCGCCGCCCACGAGCACGCGATCACCGAGTACGCGGTCGAGCGCCTGCTGGAGGTCCCGGAGCTGCGGATCATCGGCCCCCGCACGGCCGTCGACCGCGGTGCCGCGATCTCCTTCACCCTCGGTGACATCCACCCGCACGACGTGGGCCAGGTGCTGGACGAGCAGGGCATCGCCGTGCGGGTCGGCCACCACTGCGCGCGGCCGGTCTGCCTGCGGTACGGAGTTCCGGCGACCACCAGGGCGTCGTTCTACCTGTACTCCACGCCGGCCGAGGTCGACGCACTGATCGCCGGTCTGCACCACGTCCGCAACTTCTTCGGCTGAGGGCTGGGTTCACCGATATGAAGCTCGACTCGATGTACCAGGAGATCATCCTGGACCACTACCGCAACCCCCACGGCAAGGGACTGCGGGACGGCGACGCCGAGGTGCACCACGTCAACCCGACCTGCGGGGACGAGATCACCCTGCGGGTCAGGCTCGACGGCTCGGTGGTGGCGGACATCTCCTACGAGTCGCAGGGCTGTTCGATCAGCCAGGCCAGCGCCTCGGTGCTGAACGACCTGGTGGTCGGCAAGACCGTCGGTGAGGGCCAGGCCATCCAGGAGGCCTTCCTGGAGCTGATGCAGAGCAAGGGCCAGGCCGAGGGCGACGAGGAGGTGCTGGAGGACGCGGTCGCGTTCGCCGGCGTCTCCAAGTACCCCGCCCGGGTCAAGTGCGCGCTGCTGAGCTGGATGGCCTGGAAGGACGCCACCGCCAAGGCGCTCGCCGAGCAGCCCGTCATCAACGACTGAAGGACGTATCCATGAGCGAGACCGAGAGCAAGGCTCCCGAGAGCGGCCCCGACGGGCCGGTGGGCACCAGCGCCGGCACCGTGTCCGTCGAGGACCTGACCGAGGCCCTGATGGACGTCGTCGACCCCGAGCTGGGCATCGACGTCGTCAACCTGGGCCTGATCTACGGCGTCCACATCGACGAGGACGACGTGGCCACCATCGACATGACGCTCACCTCGGCGGCCTGCCCGCTGACCGACGTCATCGAGGACCAGGCCAAGACCGCCACCGACGGTCTGGTGAAGGACCTGCGGATCAACTGGGTCTGGATGCCGCCGTGGGGCCCCGACAAGATCACCGACGACGGCCGCGAACAGCTCCGCGCCCTCGGCTTCAACGTCTGATCGCCTGAGCTTCACCACTGCCGCGTGGATCCCTCCTTCGAGGGAATCATCCACGCGGCAGTGGTGTGTCGGCGTACGGTGGGCCAGGCTGGGCACCGCGACCGTGAAAGGAGCCCTGAGATGTCCGTGGCAGCGATCGCACACCTTGTTCTCCCGGACACCCCCTATGCGATGTGGGTCCGGGGCGAGTTGGAGGACTACCTTCACCTGCCGGATGGCACTCGGGTCGAGGTGGTCGGAGGGGAGATCGTTGTGTCGCCTGCGCCGGTGTATCCGCACGCTGCGATCCTGGACGACATCCAGCGAGCAGTGCACTACGCCCAGTTCTCCGATCCGGCCTATCCATGGCGCGTCGTGCAGGGCATCAACCTCAATCTGATCGAGGTCGCCGACGGTTACATCCCGGACTTGGCCGTCGTGCACGCCGACATCGATACCCAGAGCTGGGCGGACGACGTGCTCCACCTGCTGCCGCACCAGCTGGAGCTGGTCGTCGAGGTGACCTCGAAGTCCAACGCCGACAACGACCGCGAACCCGTCTTCGGGCGGCGGACGAAGGCGACCAAGTGGAGCGGCTACGCCCGCGAGCGGGTCCCGTACTACCTGCTGGTCGACCGGGACCCACGGCAGCCCGGCGTCACCCTGTTCAGTGAGCCGGACTCCGCGTCCGGGAGGTACGGGACCGCCGAGACCTGGAAGTTCGGCGATCCCGTCCGGTTGCCCGAGCCGTTCGGTGTCGAGATCCGCACCGAATCCTGGCGTCCCTGGTCGGACTAGGACCGATCGGTCCGACGCCGCCCGACCACCGCGCCCGCCAGGCCCAGGCAGGCCGCGGCCGCGAGGCCGACGAAGCCGCTGACGGACGGCAGCAGGCCGTACGAGCGGACCAGGGCGCCCACGCCGACGATCGGCAGGGAGCTGCCCAGGTAGATGATCACCCAGAGGGTGGAGAGTTCGCTGCCGCGGCGCTCGGGGTCCATGGCGGCGACCGCGGTGGTGAACAGGGAGCGGAAGGCCACGCCCTGGCAGGCGCCGCCGAGCACGCTGCCGATGAAGAGCAGTGCCGGGGTGCCGGTGTAGCCGGCGGCGACCACCATGCCGAGTCCGGCGGCCAGGCCGGTCATGCCGAGGGCGATCACCAGGCGGTCCGCGGTCGGCGGGACGAGCAGCTGGGCGGCGGCCGAGGAGCCGAGCAGCAGGGCGGCGACCACCGCGCCGGTCAGGTGCGAGGAGGTGTGCAGCACCTTGGCGGAGAAGGCGGGCGCCAGGCTGAGGTAGACCCCGAAGACCGCGTAGGAGACGAAGCCGGCCCCGGCGGCGAGCAGGAACTCACGGCGGCCCCGTGCGGGCAGGGCGAGCCGCTTGGGTCGCAGGTGGGCCGGGGTGGTGATGCGCGGCGGGGCGGACTCGGGGCGCAGCCCACCGGGCATCCGGGGGTGGACCACCGCGAGCGGGACGCAGAGTGCCAGCAGGGCCAGGGCGTGCACCAGGAACGGCGTCAGCAGCGGGTTGCTGCCGCCCGCCAGCAGTGCTCCGACGACCGGGCCGAGTGCGACACCGCCGGCCGAGCAGGCCAGGGTGAGCTTGGCGGCCAGGGTCTGGTGCTCCGGCAGCAGGTCGCCGAGGGCGGCGCCGGCGGCCCCGGTGGACAGGCCCACCGCGATGCCCTGGACGGCCCGTCCGGCGGCTAGCTGGCCGAAGCTGCCCGCGGTGGCGAAGAGCGCGTCACCGCCGGCGGCCAGCGCGACGGCGGGCAGGATCATCGCCCGCCGGCCGAGGTGGTCGGACCAGTGGCCGACCGCGGCCAGGACCGGGACCAGGGCGAAGACGTAGATGGTGAAGAGGATGGTGGTGTCGAGCGCGGTGAGCCCGAGGCGCTGCTGGAGCACCGGGTAGATCGGCGTCGCCAGGTTGGCACCGATCAGCAGGAACAGCAGGGCGCCGGCGACCAGGCCGACGCGTATGCCGCGCACCGCGTTCCAGCGGCTGATCGTGGAGAGCTGGAGTTGCGTGCGTGGTGCGAGCTCCAGGGGGAGCAGGGCCTCCGAGAGCCGGCGTACCGGGTTCTGCGCCGTGGGCAGTCCGGGGCCGGCGGTGGAGAGGTCCGCCATGGCAGGGGTCTCCTGTGGCCAGGCGCAACCGGGCCCGGGCAGGGCCTGGGGTGGCGGCCTTGAGTCGGAGTCGCCGGCGGCGCGGGTGAGTGAGTGGTACGGCCCTCCTGCCGGGGCGGCTCCCGATGTCCCGTGGGCGGGCAGGGGAGGGCGCCGGTGTGGAGGGTGGGGTGGGCGTCGTTGCCCGGTGGCCGTGCGGGGTGTGCACTGCGCCAAGCGAAGGATACGTGTTCGGTTCGGGTGTCGGCGGCGCGAGGACCGGTCGGCCGGGCACGCGGCCCCGCCGACGGCTACGCTGAGTAGATGGACCGGTACCCACACCCGGTTCTGTGGCGCAGTGACCGCTCGTCGAGGCGGGCGGGGCGTGAGCACTGTGAGCACCACCACTACGACAATTGTCAGTACGGGAGAACGCGCACGATGGCCGGACGACGTCGCACCAAGCCCGAGAACCCGGCGGAGAACGGGCCCGGAGCGAAGGCCGAGGGCCTGCTGCCCGCCGACTACGAGCTGGCCGATCTGTACGGGGCGTTCGCGGCGCACGGCCGCGAGGAGGACGACATGGACGATGCCGTGGTGCTTGTCCCGCCGGTCCTGCTGCCGCCGGAGGAGGAGCTGGCCGCAGCCGCGCTGGCGGTACCCCTGATCGACCACGCGCTGAAGCTCGCCCGCTGGGCCGACCCGCACCGCGCGGTGGACGAGTTCGGGGACCTCACCGGCCCGGACCGGGCGCCCGCCGCGCGGCTGCTCGGCCTGGCCCCCGAGCAGGGGAGTGCGCCGGAGGAGGCCGTGATCGAGGCGATGCGGGCCTGGTCGCTCGCCTGCGACCTGGAGCTGGTGGAGATCGGTACCACCGCCGAGGGCGAGCACGTGGCGGTTCCCGGGCCCGACCTGGCGGACGCCGAGCAGGGCGACCCGGAGACGGTCCTCGAACTGTGGCTGACCGCGGCCGGGATCGTGCGCGAGCTGGCCGCCGAGGCCGACTCGCTGGCCTTGGCGGAGGAGAAGCGCGAGCGCGCCGGGGCCGCGGAGGGCGCGGAGGAGCCAGCGGAGGCGGCCGAGGAGACCGACGAGGCCGAGCTGGCGGAGCTGGAGGAGTCCCGGCAGGCGGCGGCCGAACTGTTGGACGAGGCGCTCCAGGTGCTCTACGAGACCACGGCCTTCGCCGAGCCCGGGCAGGAGACGGTGCCGCTCGGGGTGCTGGCCGCGCTGCTGGTGGTTCCCGAGGGCGAGGAGCCCGACGAGGAGATGCTCGGCGACATCACCGATGTGATGGTGACGCTGGACCCGATGCTTGCCGACCTGGCCGAGCTCGGGATGCTGGAGCACCAGCCGATCGATCCCGCGCTGTTCGAGGAGGAGTCGGAGGAGGAGACGTCGGCGGCGGGCGAGGGCCCGCTGGACGAGGCCGAGGCCGCCCGGTTCGGGATGGTTCGGCTCACCCCGCTCGGTCAGTACGGCGTGCGGCAGTGGCTGCTGGAGGACGGCTTCGAGGCCCCGCTGGTCGGCGAGCTGGCCCAGGGCACGGCGGAGGAGCTGCTGCGCGGCATCTCGGAGAACGACAATGTGCTGCCCGACCGGGAGCTGGCCGTCTGGCTCGCCGGCCGCGAGCCGGTGCAGGCGGCTCGCGAGCTGCTGGCGGCGGCCAGGGGGAACGACCCGTACGGCCCGGTGCGCCGGCTGCTCTGCCTGTCGGCGCTGGAGATGCTCGGGGCCGGGGCGCAGACCGCCGCGCAGGAGGTGGTGGACGACCCGCAGCTGGGCGGCGGGGTCCGGGCCTGGCTGCTCGAACAGGGCCTGGAGATCGGGGCGCCCGAGCGCCGGGTGGTGTTCTGGAGCCTGGTGGACGCCTTCGCCGCGCAGCTGCTGACGAGCGAGGGGGAGAACGAGGCGCTGCGGGAGCTGGTGGCCGGGCTTCCGGTGGGCGAGGACGTGGTGGAGTTCTTCGCCGAGCTGTGGCGGGTCGAGCACCCGTACACGGCGGAGGTGCTGGAGACGGTCGGCGAACTGCACAAGGACCGGAAGATCGCCAAGGAGGCCCGCAAGGCGGCCTTCAAGGCCCGCTCCCAGCGCGGCAAGTAGCGGCGAGGACAAGGGGCGCGGGCGCCGTGCGGCCCTGGCGGCGGAGCCGGGCGGGCGGTGCTTCGCGCCCTGGCACCCGGCAGGGGTGTCCGTACTGCCCGCCCGGGGCCTCGGGCTGTCGGGTCCGGTGCGGAGGTCCTCCGCCCTGCGCGGGCCGATCACGCCAGATGGGCGCCCAGGCCCCGCTGGCCGGCCCGCATCATGGCGGCGTGGTTGGCGATGAAGAGCGGGCGGGCGATCGGGGCGAGGCGGCGCATCAGGGCTTTGGCGGGGCGAACGTCCTCTTCGAAGAGCACCCGGGCGCCCGGGCCCCGGGCGGCCGGGCAGACCCGCCAGCGGGACCAGCCCTGGAGGTCGCCGCCGAGTTCGGCCTGGAGCAGGCCGGCCGCCGCGTCCCGGTACTGCTCGCGCACGGTGACGCGTAGCCCGTACGGCAGGATCGAGCGGATGGCCAACTCGCCGCTGTGCGCGTCCAGTTGCCGGACCGAGCGGATCTGCGGCCACCACTGCGGGTAGCGGGCGACGTCCTCCAGGGCCCGGTAGACCCGGTCCGGCTCGGCGGGCAGCTGCCAGACGGAGCTGAGGCGGTAGTGGTTGGGATCCAAGGCGGCCCCCGGGATGACGGGTTGCTACGGCAAGTCCAGACTGCCGCTCTCGGTGAACGGGAGGAAGGGGTTGTGGCAGAGCTCCCAGAGGTGTCCGTCCAAGTCCTCGAAGTAGCCGGAGTAGCCGCCCCACTCGGTGCCGGCCGGGGGCTTGACCACCGTGGCGCCCGCCGCGACGGCCGTTGCGAGGGCGGCGTCGACCAGCTCGGGCGATTCGAGGTTCACCGCGAGGGTGACACCGCGGAAGGACGGTTCGCCCGAGGCCGGCACACCGGCGTCGGCCGCGAGCGCCTCGGTGGGGAAGAGGCCGAGGGCGGAATCCGCGGTGCGGAACCAGACGATCTCGGGGCTGGAGGCGCTGGACCGCTGCCAGCCCAGGGCCTCGTAGAACTCGGTGCTGCGCCGCAGGTCGGCGACGCCGAGGGTGATGATGCTGATTCTGGCCGGGATGTTCTTGGCTGCTGTCATGCCGCTCAGGGTAGGCAAGGCTACTGACAATCCGGCCCCGTCGTGGTCGGGTCGGTCATCTGCCCGTCGTACGAGGGAAGCTGATGGTTCGACAGGTCGGGCCCACGTATCGTGGGGCGGACGCGGCGCCGGTGTGCCGGGCCGGGCCCGGCGCGGTGGCGACCGGGTTCGACGGTCGGGTGAAACACGCGGGGGTGCGGCAGATGAAGAGGCAGAGCGCGAGCAGGCCCCAGGAACCCGAGGACTTCCACACCGACCAGGAGGAGTACAGCCGCCAGGTGCTCGCGGACGCGGACTTCCCGGTCTACGGGGTGGATCGCGCCTCCAGGGGCGGGGGAGTGCACCGTGCGGACCCGGCTCGCGGCGGCGGGAACGCGCCGTCGGGTCGCGGTGCCGAGGCGGCGGAGAGCTGCCAGGACAGTGACGCGCTGGCCGAGTACGGGTTCTGCGGCGGCCGGCTGCGCTGGGTCGAGGTGCGGTCCGGCGACTGGAGTTCGGTCGAGGGGCCGTACGTCACCGTCCGCACCTACCGGCCCGGGGTCGATGTCGCGCTGCTGCCCGAGCTGGAGGACGTGGTCGAGGACGAACGCGACCGGCTCTTCGAGCAGTTGGGCATCGACGAGGGCGACGGGCCCGGGAGCGTACGGGCGGTGCGTGAGTGGATCACCGTGGAGGGCGAGCCGAGGGCCGTCCAGATCCACGAGGACCGGGCCAGGCAGGAGGACCGGCACCGCAGTCCGGAGCGCCGGCTCGCCGACGCGGTCTCGGAGGCGGTGCTGGGCGTGGAGTCCGACGCGGGCGCGGTGCCCCGGGGCGAGGAGGAGGGTCGGCGCGGGCCCGTCTGGGCCGGGCGGCTGCGGGTGGGCGGCGTCACCGTGACGGTGACGGGGCGGGGGGTGCCGCCGGGCGGCATCGAGCTGAAGCGGATCGACGACTTCGAGCGCTACGTCCTCGGCCGGACCGAGCTGATGCGGAAGCTGGCCGCCCGGCAGGCCGACCTGGCCGCCCTCGAGGAGCGCGAACTCCCGCCCGTGGCAGGACTGGAGGCGCACCGGGCGGTGGTGGAGCACGCGGTGCGCGAGTCGCTGGCGATCGCCGCGCGGATCCGCGAGGACCGGCCGCCCCGGGTGCCGAGGCGTGCGCGCGGCGAGGCGGCGGCGGTCCGCTGGGAGGCCGCCCTGCGGCAGCAGATGAGGCTGGCCTCGGAGACCAGGGAGGAGGCCGCGGAGGCGGTCACCACCATGGTCAACCACCTCACCAGGCTGGCCCAGCAAGCGGACTGGGCCGTCGGCACGCCCGAGGGCCGGGCCGCGGTGGAGGAGGTGATCCGGTACACGGTGTTCGCGAGCGAGGTGCCCAGCCTGCCGGCGCAGCGGGCCTGGGAGCAGCTGTGGTCGGGGCTGGTGCGCAACGCCTCCGGTGCGGAGGAGGCGTGGCTGACGGCGTGGGAGCGGTGGCGGGTGGAACGCAGTCGACACTGAACGGGCCGGTGGGGTGCTGGAGTTGGGTCCGGAGCCGAGCGGCCAGCGGCTACGCCGGTCCCTCCGCGGGCAGGCGGAGCTGGAGCATCGCGAGCAGGCGCTGCTGCGGCTGGGCGAGGTCGATACCGGTCAACTGCTCGGCCCGGCGAACCCGGTAGCGCAGGGTGTTGGGGTGGATGTGGAGCGAGTCGGCCGCGACCCGGACCTCGCCGAGGGCGTCCAGCCAGGCGAGCACCGACTCGGCGAGTCGGGTGCCGTGGCGGCGGTCGTACTCCATCAGCGCGGACAGCCTGGGATCGCGCAGCCCCGGACGGTCCTGGAGCAGCGCGAGCACCTCGCTGACCAGCACCTCCGCCTGGACGTCGATCAGCGCGGCGACGTCCAGGCCGACCCCGCCGCGGCCCATCGCGTCCAGGATCCGGTCGGCCTGCGCCCGCGACTCGGGCACCGCCGCGAGGCCGTCCACCGTGGAGCCGATCGCCGCCCGCAACCGGATGCCCAGGTGCTCCCCGGCCGCCGCGACCACCTCCTGCGCCCAGCTGCGCACGGTGGTCATCGGCAGCGCGGCGGGCAGTTCCGGCAGCAGGACGTACACCCGGGAGTCGATCGGGGCGAGCAGTGCGCTGCGGTGCCGGGCGGCGGTGTGCACCGAGATCAGGCCGGTGACCTCGCCCATCGCGAGTTCCAGGGCGCGGCCCTCGCCCGGGGAGTCCGCCGCGTACGCCAGCACGGTGGCCGGGCGGCGCAGGTCGAGCCCGAGGTGGGTGGCCAGTGACTGCGGCCCGGTGGAGCCCTCCAACAGCCCGATGAGCAGGGTCTGGGTCAGCCGTACGTCCGCCGACACTTCCCGCCGGCGGCGGACCAGCTGGGCCGCCGCGACCCGGGCCGCGCCGACCAGCGCCTGCTCGGCCAGCGGGGCGAGCGGCTGGGCGCCCTCCTGGACCCAGATGGTGCCGAGCGGCTGCGCGCCCGCGCGGATGCCGATCGCCAGCCGGCGGCGCAGGCCCAGCTCCGGGTGCGGATCGACCGCGATCACGCTGTCCGAGCTGCGCAGGTGCTGGAAGATGCCCCACTCGCGGAGCTTGGAGAGGTACGGCTCCGGGCCCTGCCAGCCGAGGATGGAGAGCCTGCGCAGGTCGTCGACCTCGTCGGAGTCGGAGGAGCGCGAGTAGGCCAGCACCCGGCTGGAGGTGTCCTCGATGGAGACGATGCCGCCGGTCAGCACGGCGATGGTCTGGGCGAGCGAGAACAGGTCGCCGGCGTTGTGCTCGGGGGTCTCGGGGGCGTCCGGGCCGGCGATGATCGCCCGGGCGAGGGAGTCCAGGTGCTCCCAGCGGGTCTCCCGGCGGACCGAGAGCAGGGCCACGCCCGCCTCGGTGGCCGCCTCGCGCAGCGCGTCCGCCTGGCCGGGGGCGTCCAGCTTGACCGCGACGGCCGCCGCGCCGGCCCGGCCGGCCGCGCGCAGGGCGGGCAGCGCGGCCCGGCCACGGGCGCCGATCGCCAGCACCAGTTCGCCGGGGGAGGCGGTGGCCGGGTCCTCCGGGTCGAGGATCGCCACGTCGCGTACGGGTACGTCCAGACCCGCCGGGGCGGCCTGGAGCTCCACCAGCGGCTCGCCGAGCGACATCAGCAGCTGCCGCAGCGGCAGCCCGTGCACCGCGGCCGGGGAGGCGCTCGGGGCAGGAGGCGTCGAAGTCGGCATCTGTTCGACCCTCCTTCGTCCGGTCGGACAACTCTGTCTGAATGACTTTAGCCGCCCGGCCAATCATGTGCTCCTGCCTCGGGGAATACCGTTCGTCCATGGCCGGCGTGCGACCCTCGCCGGCACCCATGACGAGAAGGAGAGCGTGCGCCATGGATGCTGTGACCCAGGTCCCCGCGCCGGTGAACGAGCCGGTCCACAGCTACGCCCCCGGCAGCCCGGAACGGGCTCGCCTGGAGGCCAAGCTGAAGGAGCTGGGCGGCCAGGAGCCGATCCAGCTGACCATGACGATCAACGGCGAGCGCCGCCTCGGCGGCGGCGCCGAGATCCACGTCGTCCAGCCGCACAACCACGCGGCTCGGCTCGGCACCCTGCGCAACGCCACCCAGGACGACGCGCGGGACGCCATCGACGCTGCTCTGGCCGCTGCCCCGGCCTGGCAGGCGCTCTCCTTCGACTCGCGCGCCGCGATCTTCCTGCGGGCCGCCGACCTGATCGCCGGTCCGTGGCGCGAGACGCTGGCCGCCGCGACCATGCTCGGCCAGTCCAAGACCGCGCAGCAGGCCGAGATCGACACCCCCTGCGAGCTGGTCGACTTCCTGCGCTTCAACGTGCACTTCGCCCGGCAGATCATGGCCGAGCAGCCGGTCTCCTCGCCCGGCGTGTGGAACCGCAGCGACCACCGCGCGCTGGAGGGCTTCGTCTACGCGATCACGCCCTTCAACTTCACCGCCATCGCGGGCAACCTGCCCACCGCGCCGGCCCTGATGGGCAACGTGGTGGTGTGGAAGCCGTCCCCGACCCAGCAGTTCTCGGCGCACCTGCTGATGCAGGTCTTCGAGGAGGCCGGCCTGCCCAAGGGCGTCATCAACATGGTGACCGGTGACGGCCTGGCCGTCTCCGAGGTCGCGCTGAAGCACCCGGCCCTCGCGGGCATCCACTTCACCGGCTCGACCGCGACCTTCCAGCACCTGTGGCGCGAGGTCGGCAACAACATCGCCGGCTACCGCAGCTACCCGCGGATCGTCGGCGAGACCGGCGGCAAGGACTTCCTGGTCGCCCACCCGTCCGCCGACAAGGCCGTGCTGAAGACCGCGATGACCCGCGGCGCCTTCGAGTTCCAGGGCCAGAAGTGCTCGGCGCTCTCCCGCGCCTACGTCCCGGCCTCGATCTGGGCCGAGCTCAAGGACGAGTTCCGCGACGAGGTCGAGGGCCTGACCATGGGCGACGTCACCGACCTGTCGAACTTCATGAGCGCCGTCATCGACGACCGCGCCTTCGCCAAGAACAAGGCCGCGATCGACCGCGCCCAGGCCGACCCCAAGGTCGAGGTCCTGGCCGGCGGCAGCTACGACGACTCGGTCGGCTACTTCGTCCGCCCGACCGTCCTGGTCTGCGAGGACCCGGCGAGCGAGTACTTCCGGGACGAGTACTTCGGCCCGATCCTCGCGATCCACGTCTACGAGGACGACAAGTACGACGAGATGCTGACCCAGATGGAGTCGGCCTCCGCGTACGGTCTGACCGGTGCGGTCATCGCCCAGGACCGCGAGGCGGTCCAGCGCACGATGCTGAAGCTGCGCAACGCGGCCGGCAACTTCTACATCAACGACAAGCCGACCGGCGCCGTGGTCGGCCAGCAGCCCTTCGGCGGTGGCCGGGCCTCCGGCACCAACGACAAGGCGGGCGCCAAGCAGAACCTGGCCCGCTGGACGTCCACCCGCTCCATCAAGGAGACGTTCGTCCCGCCGACGGACTACCGCTACCCGCACATGGGCTGATCCGGCCCGATCCCGGGCTTACCGGCCATCAGCCGGTAAGCCCGCCCCCGGGGACGGCGGTCTTCGCCCACCCGTCGCCCACCGCCGCCCTTCTCGGGACGCGCTGCACGCGACACCCCTGGTGCCCGCCGCCCCCGGCAACTCTCCCCTGCCTGCTGAACCATCTCCAGGAGTACCGATGCTCCGCTCCGCCCTCCTCGCCGCCTCCCGCTCCCCGCAGGTGCGCACCGTCGTCGAGAAGTTCCCGCCCACCCACGCGATAGTCGAGCGCTTCGTCGCCGGTGAGCTACTGGACCAGGCCGTCGCCGCGACCGACGAGCTGGTCGCCACCGGCCGCAAGGTCACCCTCGACCACCTCGGCGAGGACACCAAGGACGCGGGCCAGGCGGCCGACACGGCGGAGGCGTACGAGCACCTGCTCACCGCCCTCAAGGAGACCGGCCTCGCTGCCAACGCCGAGGTCTCGGTCAAGCTCTCGGCGGTCGGCCAGTTCCTGCCGGTGGACGGCGAGAAGATCGCGCTGGAGAACGCCCGGCGGATCTGCGAGGCGGCCAAGGAGGCGGGCACCACCGTCACCCTGGACATGGAGGACCACACCACCACCGACTCGACCCTGTCGATCGCCCGCGAGCTGCGCGAGGACTTCCCGTGGCTGGGCATCGTGCTGCAGGCCTACCTGCGCCGCACCGAGGCCGACTGCCGCGACTTCTCCGGCCCCCTCTCGCGGGTGCGGATCTGCAAGGGCGCCTACAAGGAGCCCGAGTCGGTCGCCTTCCAGGGCAAGCACGAGGTGGACCTGGCCTACGTCCGCGCGCTCAAGGTGCTGATGGCGGGCGAAGGTTACCCGATGATCGCCTCGCACGACCCCAACATGATCAAGATCGCCGGTCAGCTGGCCGAGTGGAACGGCCGCAGCCGGGACAGCTACGAGTACCAGATGCTCTTCGGCATCCGCCCGGAGGAGCAGCTGCGTCTCGCCGAGGCGGGCAACACCATGCGCGTCTACCTGCCGTACGGGCAGGAGTGGTACGGGTACTTCATGCGGCGTCTCGCCGAGCGCCCGGCCAACCTGACGTTCTTCCTCCGCGCGATGGCCACGCGCGGCTGACGGACGGTCCGGACCACCGGACGACCGGACGACCGAGGGCGGCACTCCCGATGGCAGGGGGCCGCCCTCGGTGTTTTCCGTCTTCCGGGCTGCCTGTCGGTTTCCGGCCGTCAGAAGCCCGTGGTTTCCTCCGCCTGACCTGGCCCGATGGCTTCCCGGGGCTCCAACGCCACCGGCTCGCGGGGCACCGGTGCGGTCTTTCTCGCGCGGTCGGGAGCGGGCGGCGGCGGATCGCGGGAGTGTGCCGGCCTTCGGTGTGATCCGCGCATGCTTCCGCGCGCCCTGAATGCGCGGCGCCGATCGTTCCGGACGCGCGCTGCGATGGGGAGTCCGCCGGGGAACGGACGCCTCCGCGGGAAGGGAAGGACCGCCTCCGAGGACGAAGGAGGAGGTGACAGAGTTGTGCGATCTCCCCGAAGGGCCGGACAGGCGCGCGCTCTGGCGCTACGTTGACGTTGAGCGGGACCGGACGCGCGGCAGCGGCGAGGAGCGGCGCGCTCCGGCTGCCGCGCCCCGGGCTTGGGGCTGGGCCGACCCTTCGTCCAGCCGCGGTGGGCCAGGACCCGTCTGGTTGAGATTGGTTGATCCCGTGGGCCCCTCCGCTGCGGAGCGGCCCTCAACTCCCGACCCGGCTCAGGAGGCAGAGTGCCGTCCACACCACCTGTCATGGCCCGCGGAGCACTGCCGCTGATCGGTCATCTGGGGCGGATCCTGCGCGACCCCATGGAGTTCTTCACCGCCGCGCGGGACGTGGGCCCGGTGGTCGGGGTCCGGCTCGGTCCCCGTACCGCGTACCTGGTCACCGCCCCGGAACTGGTCCGCGACATGCTGGTGGGCAGATACCGGGAGTTCGACAAGGGCGGTTCGTACTTCGACGCGGTCCAGTCCCTGACCGGCAACGGGTTGGCGAACTGCCCGGCCCGGGACCACGTACGCCAACGCCCCTTGATGCAGCCGGCGTTCCATCCGTCCGTGCTGCCGCGCTACACCGAGGTAATGAGCGCCTGCGTGGAGGAGGTCACCGGCCGGTGGCGCGCGGGCGGCACCCTGGCGCTCGACGAGGAGATGCGGCGGATCAGTTCCCTGGTGGCGACCCGCACCCTGGTGACCTCCGAGGAGGGCGCCCAGGCCGCGGCGGAGGTGGCCCGTGCGCTGCCGCTGCTGTTACCCGCGCTGCACCGGCGGGTCCTGATACCGGTGAGCTGGGTGCACCGGCTGCCGACGCCCGGGAACCGGCGCTTCGAACGGCTCCGGACCGGCCTGCGCGAGTCCGTCGACCAGGTGATCGCCCAGTACCGGCGCAGCGGCGTGGACCAGGTGGACCAGGAGGGGGACCTGCTGTCCCTGATCATGGCGGCCCGCAGCGAGGAGGACGGGTCCGGGCTGAGCGACGCCGAGGTCCACGACCAGATCATGTCGGTGCTGCTCGCGGGCATAGAGACCACCGCCAGCCTGCTCTCCTGGACCTTCCATCTGCTCTCCCGGCATCCCGACGTCAGGAAGAAGCTGGTGGTCGAGGTCCGGGAGGTCCTGGGCGGCCGGACCGCGAGCTACCGGGACCTGGCCGAACTCCCCTACTGCAGACGCGTGTTGACCGAGAGCATGCGCCTCTACCCGCCGGGAGCACTGCTGTCGCGGGTCACCACCGCGGACGTTGAGCTGGCCGGGAGGGCGATCCCGGCCGGCAGCGACGTGTTCTTCTGCAGCTACTCGCTCCACCGGGACCCGGAGGTCTTCGCCGAGCCGGAGGTCTTCGATCCGGACCGGTGGCTGCCGGAGCGGGTCACCTCCGCCCAGCGCAAGGGACTCCTCCCGTTCGGTGCCGGACGGCGCAAGTGCATCGGCGACGCGTTCGGCCTGGTCGAGGCCACCATCGCGGTGGCCACGATCACCGACCGCTGGCAGCTCAGACCCGCGGACACCCGCCCCGTACGCCCCATCCTGCGCACCGTGCTGGCGCCCTCCTCGCTGCGCATGACCGTCGAACGGCGGGATGCCGACGGCCGTGGGTGAGGGTCTGGGAGCCCGTGGCACCGCCGCCGCCGGGCTCTGCTCCGAGGCGCTTTGGGGGATCCCGTTCTGCGAGAGGTTCCGAGAGCGGGACGAGTTGTGACCGGCCCGGCCGTGCGCGGGCCCGGCCCGGACCGGATGATCCCGGGCCGGGCCGGATCCGGCTGCCGATCAGTCGAACGCGGCGGCGAACATGCCGGGCTCGTAGGAGCCTCCCCGCTGGTGCACGATCACGGCGAGCCGGTTGGCCGCGTTGATCATGGAGACCAGGCAGACCAGCGCGGCGATCTGGTCGTCGTCGTAGTGCTTGCGCACCTCGGCCCAGGTCCCGTCGGACACACCGTGGTGGGCGTCGGCGAGCCGGGTGCCCTCCTCGGCGAGCGCCAGCGCGGCCTGCTCGGCCTCGGTGAACACGGTGGACTCGCGCCAGGCGGCGACCAGGTTGAGCCGGAGCGCGCTCTCACCGGCGGCCGCGGCGTCCTTGGTGTGCATGTCGATGCACCAGCCGCAGCCGTTGATCTGGCTGGCGCGCAGCGACACCAGCTCCTGGGTGGACCTCGGCAGCGGCGACTGGTGGAGCACCATGGCGGTGTTGGCGAACCGCTTGAAGAACTTGGCGGCGATCTCGTTCTCGAACATGTTGAATCGGGCGTCCATGACTTCGTCCTCACTCGTGGTGTCGTACTGGACTTGCGGTGTTGCACTGGACGAACACGAGATGCCGGCGAGACGCCCCCTGTGACGCGGCGTTCGTGTGACGTACGCCATCGCTCACGGGTGTCACAAAGCTGCGGTGACCGGTGTCCTGTGCGCGTGGCACCGTCGAGAGCGAACAGGCAGGAGCAGCCGGTGGAGAGCGAGCACAGCGAGCGCACAGAGGGCATGACCGGGCAGCTCGCCGGCGGCGAACGCACGGACCCCGCCACCGAGGCGTTCCTCGCCCACCGGAACCTGCTGTTCACCGTCGCCTACGAGATGCTCGGCTCGGCCGCCGACGCGGAGGACGTCCTGCAGGAGACCTGGCTGCGGTGGGCGGGTGTCGATCTCGGCACGGTGCGGGAGCAACGTGCGTACCTGGTCCGGATCACCACGCGCCAGGCGCTGATCCGGCTGCGTACGCTCGGCCGCCGCAGGGAGTCCTACGTCGGGCCCTGGCTGCCCGAGCCGCTGCTCACCGCGCCCGACGTGGCCGAGGACGTCGAGCTGGCCGAGAGCGTCTCGATGGCGATGCTGCTGGTGCTGGAGACGCTCACGCCGACCGAGCGGGCGGTGTTCGTGCTGCGCGAGGTGTTCGACCTCGGGTACGACGAGATCGCCGAAGCCGTCGACAAGAGCCCGGCCGCGGTCCGCCAGATCGCGCACCGGGCCCGGGCACACGTCGCGGCGCGCCGGCCGCGCGGCGTCGTTTCCCCGACCGAGACCAAGGGCGTGTTCGACGCGTTCCAGCGGGCGGTCGAAACGGGCGATCTGCAGGGACTGTTCGACATCCTCGCGCCGGATGTCGTCCTCCTGGGCGACGGTGGCGGAGTCAAGCAGGCCGTCCCGCGGCCCATCGTGGGGGCCGACAAGGTGGCCCGCCTGCTGACCGCCGGGCTGGGCCGGTTCGCCGCCGTGTCGTCGCTGCGGCCCGCCCAGGTCAACGGCTACCCGGCACTTGTCCTGCGGCTCGACGGTGAGATCGACACCGTCGTGGCGGTGCGCGTCGACGACGGCCTCATCACCGGGCTCTACGCCGTGCGCAATCCCGAGAAGTTGTCGCACATGCAGCGGGAGACCGCCCTGCGCCGCTGAGCCCGGGGCCCTCGGAGTACGAGCGGGGGACGGGTGTGCCGGGCCGGAGTTGAGCCGAATGGTCGGATGCGGGTTTCTGTCACAGCTTGTTGACGGATGCTCAATTAGCCTTCATCGAACCGCATTCGGCCTCACGCGACCCTATCCGCCGCCCCGGAGGCCGCCCCTCCACCCTCTGGAGAGCTCCATGCCCGTCATCGTGAGCCCCGGCACGTCCGGAGCGTTGGGGTCGCTACCGAGCGCGGTGCGGCCCGCTCCGCGCGCCCGGGCGACCGTGCTCCTTCTCGCGCTGCTCGCCGTGCTCATCCCCCCGCTCGCCGCTGCGAGCCCGTCGGCCGCGGCCGCGCGGGCCGCCTCCGCCGCGTCCAACGTGGAGTCGGTCAACCCGTTCATCGGCACCACGGGCAGCAGTGACACCGAGTACGGCGGCATGCTGCCGAGCACGGCGCCGCCGTTCGCGATGACGCGGTGGTCGCCGATGACGCGGGACAACCGCGTCGGCAGGCTGCCGTACCACTTCGGCGACCCGAAGATCACGGGCTTCATCGGCACCCACCAGCCCGCGATCTGGATGGGCGACTCCGGCTACGTGGCGGGTATGCCGGGGGTCGGCCCCGTCAGGACCGCCGAGGCGGACCGCGGCCTGCCGTACAGCCACGGCGACGAGAGGTCCGCGCCCGACAGGTACACGGTGGACATGCACCCCGCGCCAGGCCAGACCCTGCGCGCCGAGCTCACCGCGACCTCCCGGGTCGGTGTTCTGCGGCTGACCTATCCGCGGAACACGGAGACCAACTTCGTGGTGCAGGCGACACGTTCCGGGATCACCGGGAACGTGCACATCGACCCCGCCGGGCAGGAGATCAGCGGCTACAACCCCGACCGTCAGGACGGCAACCTCGGACCGTTCAAGGCGCCCGGTTTCAAGGGGTACTTCGTCGCGCGCTTCGACACCGCCTTCGCCGGCTACGGCACCGCCGCCGGCGCCACCCGGTACGACGGCCAGGCCGACCGCACCGACCAGGACGTCGTCGGCTACGTGCGCTTCCCGGCCGGCACGGTGACCGTCACCGTGCGGATCGCGACTTCGTTCATCTCCGCGGACCAGGCGCGCGCCAACCTCGACAACGAGGTGCCGGACGGGCAGGGCTTCGACGCCACCGCCGCCAGTACCAGGGCGGCATGGGCGGACAAGCTCGACCGGGTCCACATCCAGGGGGCGACGGCCGACCAGCTCGCCATCTTCTACACCGCGATGTTCCACGCCCTGCAGTACCCGTCCGAGATGTCCGAGCACGGCCGCTACTACAGCGCCTACGACGACAAGGTGCACAACGGCGTCAGCTACACCGGCTACTCGCTGTGGGACACCTTCCGCGCCGAGAACGCCTTCCTGACCCTGTTCGCCCCCGAACGCGTCGACGACATGGCCACCTCCATGCTGCAGGACTACCAGCAGGGCGGCTGGCTGCCGTTGTGGAAGAACATCACCGAGACCAACATCATGGAGGGCACCAACGCCGACTCGATCATCGCCGAGGACATCGCCAAGGGCTTCCACGGCTTCGACCTCGACCTCGCCTACCGGGCCGTCCGCAAGGACGCGATGACGCCCCCGGACGACGACACCACCCTGTGGTACGGCGACCGGCAACAGGGCACCCCAGTCGAGGCCCGGGCGGGCCTGACGACCTATCTGAAGAACGGCTGGGTCGCCGCCGACCACACCGCCGAGGCGGGCACCCGCACCCTGGACTACTCCTACGAGGACTGGGCCGTCGCGCAGGTCGCCAAGGCCACCGGCAACACCGCCGACGCCGCGTACTTCTCGAACCGCAGCGCGAACTACAAGAAGCAGTACAACGCCGCGACCGGTTTCATGCAGGCCCGCAACCTCGACGGCTCCTGGGCCGAGGGAGCCTGGACCGAGGGCGACCAATGGGTCTACACCAACGACGTGCTGCACGACGTCCCCGGCCTGATCGCCCTCAAGGGCGGTGACGCCTCCTACAGCGACTGGCTCGACGGCTACTTCGCCGGCGGCCACAACAACCAGACGAACGAGCCCAGCCACCACGTCCCCTACCTGTACGACTACGCCGGCCGCCCGTGGCGGACCCAGCAGTTGGTCCGGCGGATCGCCGGCAGCAACTACCACAACGCCCCCGACGGCCTCTCCGGCAACGAGGACTGCGGCCAGATGTCGGCCTGGTACCTGTTCTCCGCGATGGGCTTCTACCCGGTGAACCCGGCCTCCGGCCAGTACGTGGTGGGCAGCCCCTTCTTCGACAAGGTGACCCTCGACCTCCCCGGCACGAGCCGCCCGCTGGTCATCTCGTCCCCGAACGCGCCGTCCAGCCCGTACGTGCAGGCACTCAGCCTGAACGGCAGGGCGATCACCGAGCCCTTCCTGCGCCACGAGGACCTGACGGGCGGCGGGGAACTCGACTTCACCATGAACACCGCGCCACAGGCCTGGAGCGCCACGACGACCCCGCCCCCGCCGTCGGTGGACCTCGCCCTGGACAGGCCGGTCCGGATGATCAACGGCAACCCCGCGGCGAACTGGGGCAAGCCCACCGAGAACGCCGTCGACGGCGACCCTTCGACCATGGCGCAGTCGACCGGCAGCGCTCCCTGGAGCCTCCAGGTCGACCTGGGCGCCACCACCACCTTGGGACGGGCGGTGGTCAACCCCGACTGGGAGAACTACCCGGTGAGCTACGACGTCGAGGTCTCGACCGGCGGCACCGACTGGACCACGGTCGCGAGCGAGGCATCCTCCGGAGGAACCACCGGCTGCGCCGAGCACGGCGTGACGACCTGCGGCCAGATTCACACCTACACCTTCGCCCCGACGCGGGCCCGGTACGTCCGGCTGAGCGTCAACAGCTGGGTGTCCGCCAGGACCGGCGCACCGGCCGACGGATACGGCTGGGGACTCAGGGAGTTCGAGGTCTACGCGCCAACGGCCGCCGGCCGGGGCGGGACAGGTACATCCGTCGGCAGGCGGTGATCGCCTCGTCGGTGGCCAGGTCACCGACGAGCAGGGCTGCGTCGGGTTCACCCTTGCCGCACGGCACAGCAGCGGCTCGCAAGGACCGTCCTGCCGTCAACATGCGGCTCCTTACCGGGAATTGAGCAACAGACTCCCCCTGCTATGGTGAACCGATGGCATCGGTCAAGCAGTTCCAAGTCACCTTCGACTGCGCAGAACCTGAGCGCGTCGCTCGTTTTTGGTGCGAGGTGTTGGGGTACGTGGTACCGCCGCCACCGAAGGGGTTTGCCACTTGGGACGATTACGATCGCTCGCTGCCGCCTGAGGACCAGGGTTCATGGTTCGCATGCATTGATCCATCAGGCGTGGGCCCGCGACTGTACTTCCAGCGCGTTCCCGAAGGCAAGGTCGTCAAGAATCGGGTGCATCTTGACGTGCGGGTCGGCACCGGACTCGTGGGTGAAGAGCGCCTGGCCGCGCTTGAGGCCGAATGCACACGACTGGTCGCGCTCGGCGCGGTACGCGTGCGACTGCTGTATGACGGCGGCGACGACTCGTGCATCCACATGCAGGACATCGAGGGCCACGACTTCTGTCTCGACTGAGCAGCCTCCGATGCCGGGTGCTCCGGGCAGGTGATGCCAGGGGGCGCGGCCAAGCGGGTGGCGACAGCTCCCGGCGGAACCGATCGCGGGAGCAGGGCGGGCGACGCCCGACCATTGGCAGCCCGATGTCGAGTCGGCTGGTGGTGTGGTGCGGTCAGCTGCCGACTCGGCCCGCCCGGGCGGGACTTCGGGGCTACTCGACGCGCTGCCGGGCGGCGTACGCGACGAACTCGGCCCAGGCGGCTGGGGTGAAGGCCAGCTGGGGGCCGTCCTTGTCCTTGGAGTCGCGGACGTGGACGGTGCCGGGGCAGGCGGCGACCTCGATGCAGTCGCTGCTCTGGGTACCGCTGTAGCTGGACTTGAACCACACCAGCTCGGTGCTCATAGCTCCTCCGCCAACTTGGTGATGAACTGCGCGGAATCCTCGGGGTTCAGGGCTCGTCGCAGGATCATCGCATAGCGCTGAGCCAGCATGTTCACCTTTTGCGCGTCGGTGTAGAGCCTGCCCATCGCCTGTCCCTCCTCGTAGGCCAACTGCTCGTGCTCGGGCGTCTGCAGGAGGACGAACGCGCCGTTGAGTCCAGGGTGGGCGCCGGTGGCCGGCATGACCTGGATGGTGATGTGGCGGGGCGCCCCAATTGCCAGCAGGTGGCGGAGCTGTTGGACGTGCGTCTCCCTATCGCTGACCCGGCGGCGCAGGACGGCTTCGTCGATCACGAAGTTGAACGACTTGGTTTGCGTCTCCAGAAGCGACTGGCGCGCGAGTCTGGTCGCGATCCGCTCTTCGAGGGTCTCGTCGTCCGGCGGTGGCCAGTTGGCGTTGAAGAGGGCCCTGGCCGTCGCTTCGGTCTGGAGCAGGCCCGGGATGAGCTGGTTCTGGAATGAGCTGAGCACGGTGGCCACCGCCTCGTACTGCGTGAAGTCCACGGCGAACGGAACGAACTTCTCCGGCTTCAGATAGTCCGTCGCAGCGATCAGCAACCCGCGAGCACCGCACAGTTCGTCGGCCACTTCGAGCATTCGGAGCGTGGGCCGCCGCCGTCCTTGCTCCATCGACTTGATGGTCTCGTACTCGTAGTTGGAGGCCTTGGCCAGTTCCTCGCGGGTCACGCCCGTCCGCTCGCGCCAGAGCTTGATCTGGTTGCCGCAGTACCGCCATGCCGTCGGCGGCTGGGACGTCTCGTTCGTCAACTCCGCACCCCCGGTTCCCGTTCGGGCATGACGTAGGCGTCGCCATCCCCGTCTCGTGCTTCCCGAGGCTAGGGTCTGGCGAGCGCAGGGGAAGGGGAATCAGTGAATTCGACACGTTCGAGTGACACTTGACGAGCTGTCGAGTGCCACCGGCTCTCAATGGCGCATGTCGCTGGGCGTGGTCGTTCGAGTGCTGGGCGTGTCCGCCTGGGTGTACCGTGGCCGCCGGAACGGGTCGCCCCGCCGGAAAGGGGCGAGCCCGGCCAGGTGTTAGCGCACCGGGCCGGGCTCTACACCCGCCGAGTGGCAAGGACCACTGAAGGATGCTCAGGAATGTTATCGCGCCCTCGCGCGACTTCACGCAGGTCGCCAACACGCTTGTGTGGGACGACGATCTCTCGGATACGGCCTTCCGTCTGCTGGTACGGGCGCTGGCGCTGCCGCCCTCGCGTGCTCGCGGTACCACGGTCACCGAGCTGGCGGCCGGGCTGCCCTGTGGCCGGATCACGGCGGACCGGGCCCGCCGCCAGCTGTCCGGTGCCGGGCTGCTGCACTGCGCGCGGTGGCGCAGCGCCACCGGGCAGGTGCGGACGGAGTCGCTGATCTCCAGCGTGCCGCTCGACGAGGCCGAGGTGGAGCGGCTGTTCGCCGAGCACTTCGCCAACGGCCGCCCGGGTGCCGGAAGGCGAGCGCCCGGCGGGCCCGCCGCACGGGAGTCCGGCACAGCCCTCCCTGCGGGAGAAAGACTGGAGGGGGAGACTTCCCCCCTCCCGGTCCCGGCCCAGCCGGAACCGGAGCCGGGGCCCGAGCTCGGCCAAGCCGATCCGGCGGTGCTCGCGGAGGCCGAGCAGGTCCTGCTGTCGCTGCGGCGCACCGATCCGAGGCTCGTGCTCGGCGCGGCCGAGGTGGGGCGGCTGCTGCCGCTGGCCGCCGAGTGGCTGGCCAGGGGCGTGAGTTCGGCAGCCATGCGCCACGCCCTGACCGCCGGCCTCCCGGCCCAGCTGAAGTGCCCGTCGGCCCTGCTGCGCTGCCGCCTACGCGACAAGATGCCCGCACCCGTACGGATCGCCTCGCTGACGTCCTGCGAGGGCTGCGACCGCGCCTTCCGCCCACTCAACGGTGAGCTCCGCTGCGGGAGTTGCCGCCAGGAGTCGGCCGCCGCAGCGGCCGCTCCCGCGCGGGCGGATGGAGGTGGCCTCAGGATCGGCTGGCGCGACAGGGTGGCCCTGGCCGTGCAAGCTTGATCAGCGGTTCCAGTCCTCGGAGTCTCAGAGTGCGGCGGAGCAGACGAATCCGAGGTCGGTCAGGCCCTCGCTCTGGCGCAGCCGGTCCGACGCACCGGCGGGCTGGAGTTGGACCAGGCCAGGCAGGAGCTCGGCGGCGCATCGGCAGTTACCCCCTTTAGCCGCGGCCGGTCATCTCGACCGTAGTGGGCCGGGCCCCTCGGGGAATCGGAGGGGCCCGGCCCACCCGCACCACCTCAGCGTGCGATCAGCTCGCGAACCATGTCGCTCACCTCGGGCAACTCACTGGGGAGGGCCCACTGGTGGGCGTCGTGCTCGGTGAGGATGACCGGTTCGGTCTTGTCCACGGTGACGGCGAAGTTGAACTGACGGGTCGTGCCGCCGCGGCTGTTCTGGTAGTCGAAGTGCCCGACGTAGCCAGTGACCTGGTCGATGGTCAGGCCGGTTTCCTCGGCGGTCTCCCGGTACAGGGCGTCCAGGATGGTCTCCCCGGCCTCGACCGTTCCCGAGGGGATCTCCCACATCCCACCCATGTAGTCGTCGGGGTTGCGACGCACGAGCAGGACCCGGCCGTCGTGGTTGATCACGGCGGCAGCGACGAATCCGGTGATGCCAGCGGCTTCGGCATCGGCCGCCAGGCCGGCCACGAACTCGAGGGAGGTGGCGGTCACTGCAGCTCCTTGTGATGATCGCTGATTTTGACGGCCGCGCGGACGTACTGCTCGGCCACCTCCAGATCCTGCTCACGATGCCAGACCGGGAGCTTGATCGTGTGGGCGTGGGCATGCTCGGCGACCGGGAAATCTCCCCGCTCGTACCGGCGGTGGGAGTGCGGGTGACCTGGGAACAGCATCGTCGGGTGCTGGTACAGCGGCAGCTGGTTCATCGGGCAGGTGGAGCCGGGCCGATTGAACTCGGTGGCGCCCTCGGCGGCCAGTGCCTGGTGGAACCGTTCGATGAGCAGGTCGCCGAGTTCGTCCGGCCGGCAGGTGAGCGCCAACCCGTACCAGGACGGAATCACTCCGTCGGGCAGCTCGGTGACCGTCAGGCCGGGTATCCCAGCCAGCTGGCCGGTGATGTAGCGGGCGATCTCCGCCTGGCTGGCGAGGTAGCCATCCAGCCGGGGCAGCTGGTCGTGGGCGATGGCGGCGGCGAGGGGGTGGATGCGGAGCTTGAGGCCGGCCCCGTGACCGCGTACCGCGCGAGCGGATGGCCTTCTGGGATCTTGGTCTTGGCCCGCTTGTTGCCCGTCCAGGACCCGGCAGAAGTAGTCGATCTCGCGGTCGAGGCGGGCGCGTGCGGACGGGGCGGCTCCTCCACGACCGCGCCGCCCAGGTCGAGCCGCTGGACCTGACCCTTGGTCAGCAGTACCGAGCCGTACAGGCCGGCGTCGTAACCGAGCTGGATGACGGCGGTGTCCTCCGCGTCGCAGCCGCCGCCGGGGACGGCGGTTGGTGTGAACTGCCTTGAGAACGTGTTGAGTTCACAGCACGGATGGGCTGTCACATCTCTTTCCGAAGTTGGCCGCGAACCTCCACGAGAAGCCTCAGGCAGATCGCAGCCAGTGGTCGACCTGGCCTCACCTGAGGCGGGTTCAGAAGCCATCAAACGCCGAGCCGGAGCAATAGCCGACATAAATGGCACATCCCGCCAAAATGGCGAACTATATGCGCTTCCACTCGCAAGTATTGATGACAATTGCGCACCATATGTAACGATGGTGAAATATTATTGATTTTGTAGCAATTCGCCGTGTGGTGTATGTCACGATCAATAAATTCGGGTGACGGCGAACAGCCTTGAATGGCATGCTCACAAAGCCAACAGCAGTGCTCTTTGGGGGCGCTGTCCGCACGGTATTCGGGAGGGAAATTTCTATGCTTACTAACTCGCGGGTCGTTCGCCGTATGGCCGTTGTGGGTGCGGCCGCCGCATTGGCCAGCGGTATTGGGGTTAGCTCGGCATCCGCCGCCGCTATCCCGATGTCTAGCGGTGGCGGCTGCACCGGCTACACCTCGGTCGGCTACGGCCTGTCGATCAACTCGTGCATCTCCGCCAGCGGCGGAACCGTCCACCCGGACGGCTATGTCTCGGGAAGCGCGAGCAACTGCACCATCTACGTTGACCTGATCAAGGATGGCAGCGTCGTCAGCGAGAGCACGAGCAGCTGCTCCGGCGGCCACGTTTACGGGAACTCCGTGTCGGGTGGCGGGAGCTACTTCACCGGGATCTACGCCGTCGTCAATGGAAACACCACCAGCGAGATCGTTAGTCCCTACGAGTACAACTAACCCTCTCGCGATGGCGGAACGCGTCCCGGACGCGGCTGGCTCTGCAGTTCGGGCACGCTTTAACATCCTGCTAATTGACTCGATGGAAGGTCGAGTCAACGCGGGACGGTTCTGACTATGCACGTGTTTGCAGTAGGGCCTTCTGGTCGGAATGGCGCTGACTGAAGCTAGGTGATCAGGAGGCCCTACTGCATTGCGACTTCCGTGGTAAGCTCCCAAAAGTGAGGCCATCCGATGATGCGGCCGAGTGCTCGGTCGCCTGCGCCCTGCATCGATGGCTGTTTTTTCAATTTTCGATGTACCGACTTGTCGGCATGCTGGAAATCGGTAATATCAACAAGGGTGCGACTGATCGTGCGTCAGTTGTGGCCCTTGGTGTCAGTGCGGCGGGTCGTAGTCCTCGCCGCGGCTGCAGGACTGACGGCTATGAAGGCGTCGCCCAGTCGCTGGTCAGCGAGGGAGGGCGCGCAACGTCGCCCCTCCCCGAAGTCCGCCTGTAGCTCCATGCGAAGCTCTTAACATGTCTGGCACGAAGCACTCTCGTACCTATCTCGCCGCAGCGACCACCGTCGCCGCGTTCGTCCTCGCCGGCTGCTCGTCTGCCAGCAGTGGCAACCAGACCGGCTTCGTCTCCTCCAAGGGCAGCAGAATCTCGACCGCTGCCCTCGGCCATCGCCAGGACGCGCCGGACATCTCGGGTACCACCCTGGATGGTCACTCGGCCAAACTGTCCGACTACCGAGGCAAAGTGGTTGTCCTGAACATCTGGGGCTCCTGGTGCGACCCCTGCCGCGGCGAGGCAAAGGGCCTGGAGTCGGTGTGGGAGAAGTACCAGAGCCAGGGCGTCCAGTTCCTCGGTATCAACACCAGAGACGTCGACCGGGCCAACGCCGTCGCGTTCGAGACGAACAAGGGCGTCACGTTCCCCAGCATCTACGATCCGGATGGCACCCAGATCCTCAAGTTCCCCAAGGGAAGCCTCAACCCGCAGTTCATCCCAACCACCATCGTGATAGACCGCGGCGGCAAACTGGCTGCCCGGGCGTTCGGAGCCCAGAGCGCCGACGTCATTGAATCCATGCTCCAGCCGGTCCTCGCGGAGCAGAACCACTGAGCGCTTCCAGGGCTGGTGAAGCCCGTGCGGCCCGCCATCGAGGCTCACCTCTCGGCGGCGGGTCGGAGGAAGGAACGCCGGCACGCCATCGGGCCATCCGCCACGGCGTCAGAAGGAGCGCCACGCGGCCCACGGCAGCTGCCGCGCCGGCGATGACCCAGTAGGGAAGTCCGAGTCGGATGGCAGGGCCCGCACAGCCGTTGCGAAACGGCGTACCGCCGCCGGTGCGCGGGGGCTGTTCGACAGTTGCTGCCGGGCGCTCTTGCGGGCCGTCTCATGGGTCGTCACCGCATCGCCGGCCGTCGCGGACCGTCCGGGCTGCTGTCAGGACGGTCCGCGCTCGGGGCGGTCAGAGCATCGCGGCGGCCGGCTGGACCATGCCCCGGGCGGTCTTGGCGTCGACGTACTCGCCGACGGCGGTCATCACCCACTCGCCGGAGTACTGGCGGATCAGCTTGCACATCACCACGCCGGTCTTGGCTTCGGCGTGGGTGAGGTCGAAGCGGACCAGTTCCTGGCCCGAACCGCCGTCCAGCAGGCGGCAGTAGGCGTTCTTGATGTCGGTGAACTTCTGGCCGGAGAAGGAGTTGACCACGAAGACCAGGCCGCAGACCTCCGAGGGCAGGCCCTCCAGGTGGACGGTGATCGACTCGTCGTCGCCGGTGCCCTCGCCGGTGAGGCTGTCGCCGGAGTGGGCGATGGCGCCGTCGAAGACGTTGAGCTTCATGAACCAGGCGGTCTCGATCTTGTTCCGCTGGGCGTCGTAGGCGATGCAGGAGGCGTCCAGGTCGATGTTGCGACCCTGCTTGGCGGGCTCCCAGCCGAGGGCCATCTTGACCGAGGAGAGCATCGGCTTGCCGTTCTTCTCCAGCGAGACCGAGCCGCCCTTGACCAGGCTGACCCGGCCCTTGTCCAGGGTGACCTTGGGCAGGGCGCCCGGCGCCGGGGCGGAGGCGGCGGGCTTCGGGGCGGACACCGAGACGCCGAAGTCGGTGGCGATGCCCGCCAGGCCGTTGGCGTAGCCCTGGCCGACCGCGCGGACCTTCCAGTCGTCGCCGCGCCGGTAGATCTCGACCACCACCAGGGCGGTCTCCCGGGTGAGCCGGCGCGGGGTGAAGGTGACCAGGACCGCCCCGGTGATGGTGTCCCGGAGCGTCGCGGTCGGCTCGGTGCCGGCGAAGGTCCCCGAGGAGTCGTCCAGGCTGGCGGTGACCACGACCTTGCTGATCTCGGGCGGCAGCGCGGCGGTGTCCACGGTGATCGCGCCCGGGGTGTTGCGGGTGGCCGGGCGGTGGGTCACGCCGGGGCCCTTGGGGGCGTTGTAGAACACGAGGTCGGCGTCCGAGCGGACCTTTCCGGCCTCGGTCAGCAGCAGCCCCGAGACGTCCAGTGCCTTCGGGGCCGTCACCTCGACCGTCACGCGGCCGGCGGTGAGCGGCGCGTTGCCGCCTGGGGTCAGGTCCGTCGGCACGGTTCTCCTCCTGAGCTGGGTGGTTGCGGCAGTTCGAGCAGTGCCAGCGTAGTCATATCGCCTTGGACCGACCGGCAGCGGTCTTGGCTGACGGCCTGTGGCCCGGCGGTCGGACGGCGCCCCGGCACGGCTCGGCCGGGGCCCGCGGCGTCTTAGCCGACCGCGAAAAGCCTTGCCCGCCCGCACCCGCCCGGGCGAGCATGCAGGGATGCCAGCTCTTCAACGTACCGAGGCGCGGATCCGTGCCCGACTCGTCCAGGTTCGCGAATACCGGATCGATCTGGATCTCACCCGGGGCGAGGAGGTGTTCGGCAGCAGTACGGTGATCCGCTTCGGCTGCGCCGAGCCCGGCGCCGCCACCTTCCTCGACCTGCAGCCCGCCGCGCTGCACCGGGTGGTGCTCAACGGCCGTGAGCTCGACCCCGCCGGCCTCGACGGGAACCGCCTCGAACTGACCTCTCTGGCGGCCGAGAACGAGCTGCTGGTCGAGGCCGAGATGCGCTACTCGCGGGTCGGTGAGGGCCTGCACCGGTTCACCGACCCGGCCGACGGGGCGGTCTACCTCTACGCGACCTGCGGCCCCGACAACGCGCCGCTGGTCTTCCCCTGCTTCGACCAGCCCGACCTCAAGGCCCCGATCCACCTGGCCGCCACCGCCCCGGCCGACTGGACGCTGGTCGCCAACGGCGCGGGGGAGCGCACGGATCCGGCGGAGCGCGCGGACGCGGACCCCGGGGAGGGCACGGCCCGCTGGGTGTTCGCGCCGACCCAGCCGATCAGCACGTACCTGTTCACCGTGGTCGCCGGCCCGCTGCACTCCGTTCACTCCGAGCACGACGGGATCCCGCTCGGCCTGCACGCCCGCCGTTCGCTCGCCGCCGACCTGGACCGCGAGGCCGAGGAGATCTTCGAGGTCACCCGGGCCTCGTTCGACCGGCTGCACGAACTCTTCGACGAGCGCTACCCGTTCGGCCGCTACGACCAGGCCTTCGTGCCCGAGTTCAACTGGGGGGCGATGGAGAACCCCGGCTGCGTGGTCTTCCGCGAGGAGATGCTCTTCCACTCGGCCCCGACCGAGGCCGAACGCGAGCTGCGCGCCGTGGTGATCGCCCACGAGATGGCCCACATGTGGTTCGGCGACCTGGTCACCATGCGCTGGTGGGACGACCTGTGGCTGAACGAGTCCTTCGCCGAGTACCTCGGCTACCGGATCGCCGCCGAGTCCACCCGCTTCACCGGGGCCTGGACCAGCTTCGGCGTCAAGCGCAAGGGCTGGGGCTACGACGCCGACCAGCGGAGCACCACCCACCCCATCGCCGCCACCGGGGTTGAGAGCCTGGCGGAGGCGATGGTCAACTTCGACGGCATCGCCTACGCCAAGGGCGCCTCCGCACTGCGGCAGCTGGTCGCCTGGCTCGGCGACGAGGCGTTCTTCGCCGGCATCAACGAGCACTTCGCCCGGCACCGCTTCGGCAACGCCGAACTCGCCGAGTTCCTCGACGCGTTGGCGGAGAAGAGCGGCCGGGACGTGCACGGCTGGGCCGAACGCTGGCTGCGCACCAGCGGCGTGGACACCCTGCGCCTCGACGTCCGCCACGACGGGACCGGCCGGGTCGCCACCGCCGAGCTGGCCTCGGACGGCACCCGGCCGCACCGGGTCGGCATCGCGGTGTACGACCTGCGGGCGGACGGTGCCCTGGTGCTGCGGGACGGCTTCGAGGCGGAGGTCGAGCCGGGCCGGCCGGCGGCGCTGCCCAAGTTGACCGGTTCCGCGCGGGCCGACCTGCTGCTGCCCAACCACGGCGACCTCACCTGGGCCAAGATCCGCCTGGACGAGCGCTCCTGGCGCACCGTCACCGGCTCGCTCTCCCGGATCGAGGACCCGCTGGTCCGCGCCGTGCTCTGGGAGAACGCGCGCGACCTCGTCCGCGACGGCGAGTCGGCGCCCGCCGAGTACCTGGACCTGGTCGAGACCCAGCTGCCCGGCGAGGACCGGGACACGGTGGTCGATGCCGTCCTCACCTTCGCCCGGGCGGTGCTGGTCACCGAGTACCTGGCGCCGGAGGAGCGCCCAGCCGCCGCCGCGCGCCTCGCCGCCGTGTCGCGCCGGCTGCTGGCCCGCCCCGGGATCGAGGACGGGCTGCGGGTCGCCGCGCTGCGCGGCGCGATCGAGAATGCCGTCGGTGAGGAGCAACTGGACGAACTGGAAGCCTGGTTGGCCGACGGCACACCGGTCGGGGAGCTGAGCTGCGAGCTGCGCTGGGCCGCCCTGGCCAGGCTGGCGGCCGAGGGCCGGGCCGACGAGGCCCGGATCGCCGCCGAGCTGGCCGCCGATCCGAGCAGCAGCGCCCGCCAGGGTGCCGCCCGGGCCGGGGCCGCCAGGCCGGAGCCGGAGGCGAAGGCGGCGGCGTGGCGGCAGTTGTTCACCGAGGGCGCGCTGTCGAACCACCTGATGACCGCCGTCGCGCAGGGGTTCTGGCAGTCGGGCGCGGACGAGCTCCGTCAGGAGTACGTCCGGCGGTACTTCGCCGAGCTGCCGGAAGCGGCACAGCGCGGGGCGACCGTGGCCAGGGTGCTCGGCCGCGTGCTGTTCCCCGCCGGGCACACGGAGCCGGAGACGGTGCGGCTGGCGGAGGAGTGCCTGGGCCGGGAGGACCTGACGCCCTCGCTGCGGCGGGTGCTCGGCGACCAGGTGGACGACCTGCTGCGGGCGGTGCGGGTGCGCCTTTCAGGCTCGGCTCGCCTCCGGGCGCGCTGAGCCGGCGCGGGGCTCAGCCGAAGGTGCCGCGGATGGCGAGGGCACGGGGCGCGTCCAGGGCGAAGGCGGAGGCGGCCCAGGTCTCCTGCGGCGGCCGCTCCGAGGGGTCGGCGGGCCGGGCGCCGCGGACGCCGAAGGCGTAGCGGCCGGGGGCGAGGTCGAGGCCGACCGGTGCGGTGAAGCGGTAGACCAGGGCACCGCGCTCCTGGGCGACCGTCACCACCGCGCCGGGGAGGCTGCTCCAGGGGGTGGTGCCGGGGAGCGCCTCGGGGCGGGCCAGCCGGAGTTCGACCTGGAGCGCGGTCACGTTCTCGCCGACGGTCAGTGTCAGGGCGTGCCGGACACCGGTGGTGCCGACCGCGTCGGAACTGCCGCTTCCGGACAACCCGCTGTCCGGCTGCGGGCTGAACCTGGGCGCCGGGCCGCCGCTCGCGGTGCCGCTCGGGCTGCCGGTGCTCGCGGTGCCGCCGGCGGGCCGGGAGGCGCCGGGCGACGGTGCGGCGGCGGAGGTCCGGCCGCCGGCGGGGGCGCTCGGGGACGCCGAGGGCGTACCGGACACCGGGGCGCCGGCGGATGGGGCCAGGGTGGTCCGGGGCGCCGCCTTGGGGGTGCCGAGCGCCCTGGCCTCCGCCGACGCCGTCACGGTCGGCGTCGAACCGGCGGAGCGGGTGGCCGGCCCGGCGGTCGCGTCGGCCGCGTCCGGGCTCGGCAGCGGCGGGCTCGCCCCGACGTTGGACACCCCGGGACGCCGGCCGATGTTCTGCTGTTCGTTGAGCAGCCAGGTGGTGGCGATGCTGATCCCCAGCACCGTGGACATCGCCATGGCCGCGCCGGAGAAGCGCAGACCGGGCAGCCGGAAGCCGCCGAACGGCCTGGGCCGACCGTGCCGTCCGGAGCGTTGGCCCGCGCGCTCCAGGCCGACGGGCCCGCGCACCGGCGCGCCGCACGCTGCCGCGTCGGCGCGCTGCCGCTGCTCGCGCGGCCTGTCGCGAAGCTTCGCATTCATGGTCGGACGCCCTTCCAGGTCCCCCGCCGTGTCCTCTCCACGCCTCATCCGGGCTGGATGACGAGGGTATCAGCGGCATACCGCTGCTCCGCCAGCCCTGGAACGGAACGGACCGATGACACTTACCGGTATGACCTGTCCGATAATTGACGAAGCGTCTGGTGTGTGTTCGTGTAGGCCGGGAGTGGATCGGCGGCCCGGTCGGTCAACGGCCGGTTGCAACCCTCTGCAACTCTTGCCGGACGCGGCACCGTGCAGCACGCTGGCCTGAACCCCAGCCGCCTCGGAGAGATCGTCATGCCGCGCGACCCGCTGTCCGCCTCCGCCAACCCGCCGCTCGCCGCCACCCCCACGGGCGACGAGGCGGGTAGAACCACCGGTGCTCCGGCACCGGTGGAGGAGGTCCTGACCCTGCGGATCGCGTTGGAGGAGGACCTGGTCGGCGAGGTGCGCACGCGCTTCCGGTACGACCCGCAGCGGCCGTACGAGGTGCAGCTCACCTTCCACCTGGGCCGGGCGGACGAGGCGGACTGGGTCTTCTCCCGGCAACTGCTGCGCGACGGCCTCGAAGGCCTGAGCGGCCAGGGCGACGTGAAGCTCTGGCCCGCGTACTGTCCCTGCCACGGCTCGACACTCCACCTCGCGCTGGAATCCCCGCACGGCAGCGCCCTGTTGGAGATGTCCAAGGCCGCGGTGAAGTCGTGGCTGAGGCGGACGTACGCCTGCGTCTCGGAGGCGGCGGAGGCGGCGACGGGGCCCACGGACGAGCAACTCGCCCAGCTGGTGGGCTTCTAGGGCTGCCCGGCGGGGCCCGGGACGTACCCCGTGGAGGCGGCGGGGCAGGCGTCTTCGGCGGGGCACGCCTCGGGGCGCGGGGCCGCGCACGGTGGGCCGGTCGGCGGGTCTCCCGGCCAAGGGTGCCACGAGGCACGGGAGTCAGCGCGAGACCGTACCGTCCGCTGCGGGCGCTTCCTCGCGCTCCTGACCCGGCAGGCGGTACGTGCCCGCGAGGAGGCCGGCGCGGAGGGCGCGTACGGCAGGGGCCGAGGAGGTCGGGAGCAGGTCGTAGGGGTCGGCGGGGCCGGTCACGGAGACGGTGGCGGAGTGGGCGATCCGGTACGGGCGGTGCTCCAGGAGGCCGCCCAAGTAGCGGCGTAGGCGGGAGATCTCCGCGCGCACGGTGACGGTGCGCGCCGGGTCGGCGAAGAGGGCTTCGGCGAGCTGGGCAGCGCTGCGCCCCTCGCGGTGGACGGCGAGCAGCAGCAGGAGCTCGGCGTGCCGTGGGCTGAGGGCGTGGGACCAGCTGCCGGCCGCGCCGGTGACCAGCAGTTTCGGATGGCCGGGATGGCTCAGGTCCAGGCGGAAGGCGGCCCGTTCGGCCTGCTCGGCGACGGCGCCGGCGGAGCCGGTGAGCGGGCGGATCAGCCAGCCGCCCGCCATGGGTTCGACGGCGCACTCGCCGAGGGTGGGCAGCCAGTGGATGTCGGAGGAGCCCCAGCCGTCGGCGGGCAGTCTCAGCCGGGCGAGGGGCGGCAGGCCGAGGGTGGCGGCGGTCCAGCCGTCGTCGTCCACCACCATGGCGGGCTCGGTGATCCGGGCGAGCAGCGGGGCGGCGACGGTGCGCAGCTGGTGCAGTGCCTCCAGCTGACGGGCCCGCAGCTCGGCCTCGGCCAGCCGGGCGGCGGTGGCGGCGAGTTGGAGCAGGTACGGGGCCATGGTGCGGGCGGGTCCGCTGAGGTCGACCACTCCGGTGAGCCGGCCGGTGCGCGGGTCGTGGACCGGTGCGGCGACACAGGTCCAGGCGTGGTGGCTGCGCAGGTAGTGCTCGGTCGAGTGGACCTGCATCGGGCGGCGGACCCGCAGGGTCATGCCGATGCCGTTGGTGCCGACCGCGTCCTCGGTCCAGCGGGCGCCGGCGTCGAAGCCGATCCCGTCGGCGTTGCGGCGCAGGTGGCGGGCGCCCTCCTGCCAGAGCACATGGCCCTCCGCGTCGGCGACGGCGAACAGCAGCGGGGCGCCGGTGGAGGGCAGCAGCAGGGTGGAGCGCAGTACCGGGAGCACCTCGGCGAGGTGGGTCTCGCGGCGGCGGTGCTCGACCTCGGCGGCGCTGAGCCGGTCGACGTTGCGGCCGAGCTCGGGGTCGAGGCCGAGCCGGCGCAGCCGCTCCCAGGAGTCGCCGATCTCGGGCCGGGGCAGTACCGGGGAGGTGTCGCCGGCCAGGGTGAGTTCGTGTGCCCTGGCCATCTCACCAGGTGAGACCGGGCCTGCGTGGGCCGAGCCCTGGCTGTCCAGCACCGCACTCTCCCCCCGTCGAGTCGCCCTCCAGGCCGCCCGTGTGTCATGTCCCCCGGATGCCCGCACACAGGGTACGGCGGGGAGCTCGCCGGGTGGCGGGGTTGCCGGATATTTCGTGTCGCGCCCTGACGGCCCGGGCCCGCGCTTCGACGGTGGCGGCGGTCCGAGGGGTGGACCGGAGGGGGAGCGGTTCGGCGCACCGGATTCACTCTGCCGGCTGGGGTTCACCCGTTCGGCGGTCGCGCTGGGGACTGACATCCGGTCGGATCATCGGTTGATCAAGGGGTCGGCGGGTGAGCCGGGACATCGGCCCGCGCCTGGTCGAGCTGGTCCGCCCAGGGCGGGTTGGCGCCGGGGACGGCGCAGGTGAGGGCGGCGACCCCGGCCGCGTACGCGCAGGCGTCGGCGGTGTCCCCTTCGGTGAGCTCGTCGAGTGCGCCGCCGAGCAGGCCCCGGCTGCTCAGGCGGTGCAGCAGCCCGGCGGTGAAGGCGTCGCCCGCGCCGACGGTGTCCACCAGCCGGACGGGGACGGCCGGGACGGTGATCCGGGTGCCGTCCAGCGAGGCCAGCGCTCCGTCCGCGCCGAGCGTGATCACCACCAGCCGGACCCCGGCCGCGTGCCACCGGTCGCAGGCCTCCTCGGGCGGGACGCCGGGGAGCAGCAGTCCGAGGTCGTCGGCGGAGAGCCGGAGCAGGTCGGCGGCCGCGCACCAGCGGTCCAGGCGCTCGCGGTAGCGGGCCGGATCCACCAGCAGCGGGCGGACGTTGGGGTCGATCGAGACGGTCGGGCGGTCCGGGGCGCGGTGGATGCGGTCGAGGAGGTCCTCGACGGCGCGGCCGCCGGGTTCGCGGATCAGCGCCAGTGAGCCGGTGTGCACGCAGGCGGTGCCGGTGAGCGGTACGGCCGCGAGCTCCTCGGGCCGCCACTGCCAGTCCGCGGTGCGTTCGGCGTGGAACGAGTACGACGCCCGGCCGTCGGGGTCGAGTTCGGCGACGGCGAGGGTGCTGGGCTCGGCGGCGCGGACGCTGAGCGAGAGGTCCACGCCGGAGGCGGTGAGGCGGGAGCGGAAGAGCCGGCCGAAGGTGTCCTCGGAGAGGCGGGCGACGAAGCGGGTGGGGCTGCCGAGCCGGGACAGGCCGACGGCCGTGTTGGCGGGGCCGCCGCCCGCGTGCACCCGGAGGGTCAGCTCGTCGGGTGCGGCCGGCGCGCCGGGCGCGGGGGGCTGGACGAAGGCGTCGGCGACGCACTCGCCGAGGACGGTGATCGGCTGGACGGGCATGCTCGCGGTCTCCCTCACTCCTCTGGCTCCGATCAGGGCGGTCGGGTGCCCGTGTGCCGCAACGACGGCGGGCGGGCGCGCGGTTCCCCGGGCGCCCGTGATGGTGCGCCCCCCCGGTCAGCGATGGGCCTGGGCGGCTTCGACGTTGTCGTGGAGGTCGGCGGTGGCCTCGGCGGCGGCGAAGGCGGTGAGGGCCAGGCAGGCGGTGAGGGCCAGGGCGGCGGCGGTGCGGCCCGCGGTGCGGCGGCCGGGGCGGGGCGGGGTGAGCAGGGCTGCGACCCGGCGGGGGACCGGCCCGGAGTGGGCGGCGGGGGCGAGCCGGGGCCGGTGCGGCCGGGGCGCCCCGGCGGCGGCGAGTGCGGCGCGTCCGACCGCGCGGGCGGTGAGGGTGCGGTCGCCGGTGGCCTGGGCGGCGGCTTCGTCGGCCCACCGTTCCAGCTGGTAGCCGAGCGGTGCGCGCAGCGGTCGCAGGGCGGGGTGCAGCACGGTGGCGTACTCGGTCGCCGCCAGGAAGAGGTGGTGGCGGGCGTTGAGATGGGCCTGTTCGTGGGCGACCAGGACGGCGCGCTCGGGGCCGGTGAGGGCACGGAGCATGCCGGTGGTGACCACGACCCGGCCGGGCTCGGTGGGACGGGCGAGCGGCCCGGGCAGTGCGAAGGCGTCGGCGCGGTCGTCGTCCAGGACGGTGAGCGGCCCGAGGTGAACCGGCTCGGTGCAGTCCTGGCGGTCGGCGGAGCCGGGGCGTCCCGCGTCGGCGGCGCTGCGGGCCCGGCGCAGATCGGTGACCTGACGGCGGCCGGTGCGCAGCAGCAGTGCGGCGGCGGCCACCAGCAGTGCGGCGGCCGCGACCGCCGGGTAGACGGGGCCGCCGGGCAGCCGGTGCGGCGCCAGGTGGCCGAGCGCGGCGACGATCGGCAGGCGCAGCATTCCGGCGGCGGCGAGCAGGCCGAGCGAGACGGCGGTCGCCCCGGCGGCGGTGGCGGCGGTGCCGGCCAGCACCCAGGCGGCGAGGCGCGGGCTGAGCGCCTCGGCGAGGCGGCGGGCGAGCGGGACGGCGAGGAAGGGCAGCAGCAGGGGAGCCCAGACGGCGACGATCACTCGTTCTCCCCGAGGAGCTGGCGGAGCAGGCGCTCGTCCTCGGCTGAGAGGTCGGAGACGAACCGGGCGAGCACGGTGCTGCGGTCGCCCCGGTCGAGTTCGCTGCGCATCCGGCGGGCGGCGAGTCCGGCCTGGTCCTCGACGGTGGGGGTGTAGGCGAAGGCCCGCCCGGCCTTGGTGCGTTCGACCGTCCCCTTGTCGTGGAGCCTGCCGAGGATGGTGGCGATGGTGGTTCTGGCCAGCCCGTCGCCGAGGGCGCTCTGAACGTCCTGCGGGGTCAGCGGCCGCCCGGCGGCCCAGAGTGCGGCCAGCACCTGGGCTTCCAGCTCTCCGGCACTGCGACGCGACTGCGGTCCGTCGGTCATGTCGCACACCCTCCGAGTTATCGTCTACAGTCCTGTCGACTGTCTACGTCATTGTAGACATTCGGGTGCCCCTCGCGGGGCCGCGTCCCAACGTACGGGAGGTCCGCCAGTCTTGGTCCAGTCGTCCGCCCAACTCGCGGTGAATGTGCTCGACGCCTCGTCGCTGCTCTCCGCCTTCGGCGCCCTGGGTGTCGCCGTCATCCTGTTCGCCGAGACCGGTCTGCTGGTCGGCTTCTTCCTGCCCGGCGACTCGCTGCTCTTCACCGCCGGGCTGCTCTGCGTGCCCGGTGCCACCAAGGGTCCGCAGCTGCACCTCGCCCAGGTGATCCCGGCCGCACTGGCCGGGGCGCTGATCGGTGCCCAGGTCGGCTACTTCATCGGGCGCCGGGGCGGACGGGCCCTGCTCGCCCGCAGCAACCGCAGGAGCCTGCGGCAGGGCACCGAGCGGGCCGAGGAACTGCTGGCCAAGTACGGCCACGGCAAGGCGATCGTGCTCGCGCGGTTCATCCCCGTGGTCCGCACCGTGCTCAACCCGCTCTGCGGGGTGCTCGACGTGCCCGCCGGGGTCTTCGCCCGCTGGCAGGTGGCCGGCGGCGCGATCTGGTCGGTCGGTGTGGTGCTGGCCGGGTACGGGCTCGGGTCCACCGTGAGCGGTATCGACGGGTATCTGCTGCCGATCATCGGTCTGGTAGTAGTTGTCTCCGTGATCCCAGTTGTCCTAGAAGTCCTTCGCGCTCGACGTTCCGGTGGTGCTGCCCAGTGAGTCCGTACTTCCTCGCCTACGACGGCAGCGGCATCGACGGTGACCTGTACACCAAGGTGATCGGCTGGGCGCACTCGTCCCCGCACTGGTTCGACCAGTTGGTGAAGGTCTGGTCGGCCGTCGGCCTCGGCCTGTTCGCGATCTTCATGATCTACGGCTGGTGGAAGGCCCGCTCGGACGACTCGGTGGTCATGGCCAGGGTGCTGGCCTCGCCGCTGGTCGTGATCGCGGCCTATGCGGTCAACTCCGGTCTCAAGAGCCTGGTCCAGGAGAACCGGCCGTGCCAGCAGATGCCCACCAGCGTCACCCTGGAGACCTGCCCCCTCCCCGGTGACTGGTCCTTCCCGAGCAACCACTCGGTGATCGCGTTCGCCGCCGCCACCGCGCTGGTCTTCGCGTACCGACGGCTGGGCTGGGTGGCCATGGTGTTCGCCGCGCTGATGGCCGCTTCGCGGGTCTGGGTCGGTGTGCACTACCCGCACGACGTCGCGGTCGGCGCGCTGGTGGGTGTGGTGATCGGCATTCCGCTCGCGCTGCTGGCCGGACGGCTGGCGCCGCTGGTCGACCGGCTGCGCGGCGGGGCGTTGGCGCCGGTGCTGGGCAGCGGGCCGGCGGTGCCCGCGATGCAGTGGCAGGGCCGCTACTGACCTTGGACCACTGTGGTGGATGAACCATTGCGGTGAAGGGGCGCGGGGAACTGCGCGACCAGCCCTCGACGGGGGTGCTGGGTCGCTCGCGTAGTTCCCCGCGCCCCTTGGTGTTTCCCGGTGTCCCCCGGGGCGCAGGGTGCGGGTGTGACGCAAGGTGCGGGCCGGTCCGAGCAGTTCCCCGCGACCCCTTGAGGGTTGGGCCGGGCAGGGACAGCATGGAGAGCCGGGTGGGGGAGGAGCCTCGCCCGGCTCGGTCGTTGCTGCCCCCGTGGTGGGCGGCGAGCGGCCAGGAGGGGGATGTCCGATGGCATACCGGCTCGAAGTCACCCAGGGCGACTGGCCCGCCGAGGAGTTGGCCAAGGGGGTCGAGGGGCTGCTGGCCGAGAGCATGGTGCTCTCCCTCGCCACCGCGTCCCCCGAGCACGGGCCGCACGCCAACCTCGCCTTCTTCGCCCATGACGAGGACCTGGTGCTCTACTTCGTCAGCGAGCGCTCCACCCGGCACAGCCGGCACCTGGCGGAGGACGCCCGCGCCGCCGCGACGGTGTTCCTGCCCCCGCCGGCCTTCGGCGAACAGCTGCGCGGTGTCCAGCTGACCGGTGGGGCGGGCGAGGCGTGGGGCCGGCAGGCGGAGGCGGCGCTGGCGGCCTACCAGCGGCGGTACCCGGCGTTCGCCCAGGACCCCGAGGTGCGGCACCAGTTCCTCACCGGCGGCGGGGCGGCGGCGCTGTACAGGTTCCAGGTGGAGCGGCTGACGGTGGTGGACGAGCCGCACTTCGGGCGGCGCAACTACCTGCGGGCCCAGGTGCTGCGCGGCTGACCGGGGCGGCGTGCCGGGTTCCGCCCTGCGTCGGTGTTGGCTGTACATCTTTGGCCATGTTGTATGTAGTTGTATGTACAACTCTTGCGATCGGTTCATCTCCGCGCAGTCGGGAGGACGCCGGTCGGACATCTCGCCGCCGCAGCCTGAAGACATGAGAATCGTCGTCGTAGGAGCAGGCGTGCTCGGCACCATGCACGCCTGGCAGGCCGTCCAGCGCGGTCATGAGGTCGTCCACCTGGAGCGCGAGAGCGAGGCCCGCGGCGCCTCGGTGCGCAACTTCGGGCTGGTCTGGGTGAGCGGCCGGGCCGCCGGTGAGGAACTCGCCGTCGCCCAGCGCGCCCGCGACCTGTGGGCCGGAATCGGGGAGAAGGTGCCCGGGCTGTACTTCCGCCCCAACGGCTCGCTCACGATGATCCGCACCGAGGCCGAACTGGCCGTCGCTGAGCAGGCGTTGACCCTGCCCGACGCCGAGGAGCGCGGCTACCGCCTGCTCGACGCGGCCGAGGCGCGGGCCAAGAACCCCGCGCTGCGCGGCAAGTACCTCGGCGCGCTGTGGTGCTCCCGGGACGGCGCCGTCGAACCCCGGCTCGCCCAGCCCGCGCTGCGCGCGGCCCTGGAGGCCAGCGGCCGCTACACCTTCGTGCCCGGCCGCGAGATCCGCGAGGTGATCGGCGAGAACGCGGTCCGCGACGACCACGGCCAGGTGCACCAGGGCGACCTGGTCATCCTCTGCACCGGTGCCTGGCTCGGCGGGCTGGTCAGGGAGCTGGCGCCCGAACTGCCGGTCCGCCGGGTGCGGCTGCAGATGATGCAGACCGACCCGCTGGACGAGCCGCTCACCACCTCGGTGGCCGACGGCGACAGCTTCCGCTACTACCCCGCCTTCGCCGGCGCCGCGCTCGACGAGCTGCGGGCCGCCCAGCCGCAGCCGCCGGTCGCCGCCGAGCACAAGATGCAGCTGCTGATGGTCCAGCGCCAGGACGGCTCCCTGACCATCGGCGACACCCACGAGTACGACCAGCCGTTCGGCTTCGACGTGGTCGAGGAGCCCTACGAGCACCTGTCCGAGGTGGCCGAGGAGCTGCTCGGCCGCCCGCTGCCGCGCATCCGCCGCCGCTGGGCCGGGGTCTACGCGCAGACCGTCGACACCACCAGGGTCGTCCACCGCGAGCAGGTCAGGGACGGCGTCTGGCTGGTCACCGGACCAGGTGGCCGCGGCATGACCTGCTCCCCGGCCATCGCCGAGACCACCGCACAGATCTGCAACCTGTAAAGGCAGTTGTTCACATGACCAACACTGACATCCGGCTCGTCGTCCTGGACATGGCCGGCACCACCGTGGCCGACGACGGCCTGGTCGAACAGGCGTTCCTGGCCGCCGCCGACCGGCTCGGCGTCGAGGCCGGCACCGAGCGCCACCAGCAGATGCTGGACTACGTCCGCGCCACCATGGGCGAGTCCAAGATCTCGGTGTTCCGCCACCTGTTCGAGGACGAGGAGCGGGCCCAGCTCGCCAACGTCGCCTTCGAGACCGCCTACCACGACCTGATCGACGCCGGGCACTGTGCCGCGCTCCCCGGCGCCGCCGAGGCCATCGGGCAACTGCGGGCCGACGGCCGCGCGGTGGCGCTCACCACCGGCTTCTCCCGGGCCACCCAGGACCGCATCCTCACCGCCCTCGGCTGGCAGGACATCGCCGACCTGACGCTCTGCCCCGCCGACGCCGGACGCGGCCGCCCGTACCCGGACATGCCGCTCACCGCGCTGCTGCGCACCCGCACCGACTCGGTCCGCCAGCTCGCGGTGGTCGGTGACACCGGCTACGACATGCTCACCGGCACCCGGTCCGGCGCCGGCGTGGTGGCCGGAGTGCTGACCGGCGCCCACCGCGAGGAGCGTCTGCGTGCCGACGGCGCCACCCATGTGCTCGGCTCGATCGCCGAGCTGCCCGCGCTGCTGGCGGGCTGAGAGCGGTACCCGCGTCCGGCCCGCCGCACCCCGGCGGGCCGGACGCGTCGCTCTGCGATCGCCCTCACCGGCACGGCCTGGCGGTCAGCCGCGCTGCGGCCCGTACCGCCAGGCCCGGCCGTTCATCGCCAGCCAACCGCGCCCCACGCACCACTGGCAGGTCTCCGGCACCGTGCCGCTCCCGGTGGTGGCGCCGCGCATGCCCATCCGCACCCGGTACCGCACCCCGTCGGCGCAGTACGGGCATGTCACCTTGAACGTCACGGATCTGGTTCGCTGGTGGCCTTCGCTCATGGGGCAAGTATTCCTGCGTATCGGTCCGGGCACACGAATCCGTCCGCCGCCGGCGACGAGTGAAGGCCATTCGTGGGGCCGGTATTGACTACGGGCCGGCTGGCGGTACCGTTCGCGCCGCAACAGTTCCGCCTCGCCGGAGCCGTCCCGGGGCGGGTGCGAGGAGCTCTCGAGCCGCCGCTCGAACGGAACCGCCCGCGCCACGGTGGCGGCGTCGGCGGGGGAGTCGGATGAGCATTGAGAGCATCACCCGGTCTCCCTGGAGTCGGGGGCATGGACAGCGAGAACGCACCGCGCACGGTGCTGGGGGACGTCGAGGTCATCCGGGTCGTCGAGCTGAGCGGGATGACGTTGCCCGCCCGCGACCTCGTTCCGGCGGCCGGGGCCGGGGTGTGGCAGGACAACAAGGACCGGCTGGTGCCGGACCACTGGGAGCCGGACGGCGACCGGGCGGTGCTCGCGTTGCAGACCTGGGTGCTGCGCAGCGGCGGAAAGACCGTCCTGGTCGACACCGGGGTGGGCAACGGGCGCGAGCGGCCGGGATCACCCCGCTTCCACCACCGGCAGGGCGACTTCCTCGGCGCCCTGGCGCGGGCCGGCGTCCACCCGGAGGACGTGGACATCGTGGTCAACACCCACATCCACGGCGACCACGTCGGCTGGAACACCAACGGCGTCGCGGGGGAGTGGGTGCCGACCTTCCCCAACGCCCGGTACCTGGTGCCGGTCGCCGACGACTTCCACTACGGCCCGGACAACGGGTACGGAGGCGGCCGTCGGGTGGACGACCGGCTGATCTACGAGGACAGCATCGCGCCCGTCCACCGGGCCGGGCAGACCGTGCTGTGGGACGGCACCCACCGCATCGACGAGAACCTCACCCTGGAGTCCGCGCCCGGCCACACGCCCGGCTCGTCCGTGCTGCGGCTCGCTTCCGGGGGCGAGAGGGCGGTCTTCGTCGGCGATCTGCTGCACAGCCCGGTGCAGATCCTCGAACCGTCCTGCAACAGCTGCTTCTGCCTGGACGCGGAGCAGGCCGCGGCCAGCCGCCGCCGGATCCTCGAACGAGCGGCGGAGGAGCGGGAGTTGGTCGTCCCCGCGCACTTCAGCGGGGCGGGTGCGGTGGAAGTCCGTCGCGAGGGCGGCGAGTTCGCGCTCGGCCGGTGGGCGGCCTGGGGCGCGGAGTAGCGGCAGCCGGGCCGGCCGGATCCGGAGACGGACCCGGCCGGCCGGGGTGCCGGTCAGGCAGGGAGGGCCCGGATGAGGACGAGCGAACCGTTGAAACGGGGCTGACCGCGCAGCGCGCCGTGGTGCTCGTCCCAGGCACCGCTGACGAGGTCGCGGCGCAGCCGGTCGGTGTACTGCTCGGCCAGAGCGGCGTCCACGAAGCTCCAGGCCGAGCACGCCTGGCGGGCGCCGGGGTCGAGCAGGCGCTCGGGGCGGGCGTAGTACGCCTCGTTGAAGCCGTCGGTGCAGTCGGCCGGGATCGGGACCGGCTGCACGGCCACGGTGCCGCCGAGGGCCTCGGTGACGTCCCGGACCGCCGGGTAGCGCCGGGCCTCGGTGTCCAGCACCAGCGGGGCGTACTCGTACAGCCAGAAGTCGCGGACGAGCGCCGGGTCGCAGGTGAGGACGACGACCGGACCGCGCGCCACCCGGCGCATCTCCCGCAGCCCCGCCCCGAGGTCGCTCCACTGGTGCACGCTGAACGTGGTCATCGCGGCGTCGAACTCGCCGTCGGCGAAGGGCAGCCGCTCGGCCACGGCGTCCACGGCGGGCGGCAGGTGGGCCGGCCGCTGGGCGCGCATGGACGCCGACGGTTCGACCGCCGTCACCCGCAGTGCCTCCGACTCGTACGACCCGGCGCCGGCGCCGACGTTGACCACCGTGCGGGCGTCGCCCAGAGCCCGGGAGATCACCTCCGCGATGCGCGGGTCGGGCCGCCGGTAGTCGGCGTAGCCGGTGCCGATGGTGCCGTAGTCCGCGTCTCCCGCGCTGCCGTCCGCTCTGCGTTCGCTCATGATCCGAAACTAGCGAGGCCGTCAAGCGGCTTGCCGGGGGGCAGGGTTGGGTGAGCGGCGCATGGCCAGCCAGGAGGAGCCCCCGTGGGCGGCCGGGTTCCGTACGGGCGCGGTCGTGGCGCTTCAGTCCGCAGTCAGGATCTCCGGCACCGCCCGGCGCGGGGTGGTCGGCCCGGGCGGGCCGTAGCCGAGACGGACGACCAGCTGGACGTGACCGGGGCCGGTGGCCGGGTCGCGCAGCGCCCAGCGGGTGTCGGGCCACTCCAGTGCCTGGTTCAGGACCGAGAGCCGTACGCCGTGGACGGTCGCCAGCAGCCAGACGTGTTCCAGCGCCTGGCCCGCCCGCAGCCAGTGCGCCGGCCGGTCGCCCAGGGTGGTGAGGGTGCACAGCTGCGGCAGTGCCTCGAAGCGCTCGGAGGGCACGGCCGGCCGGGGCGGGTGGCCGGTGAAGCCGCGCATCGGGACGCGGGCGTCGTGGTCCTGCGGGCCCAGGGCGTACTGCGGGATGCCGTCGGGCGCGGAGTCCGGTCCGTCCGCGGGCTCCGCCGGGCGCAGCCAGCGGCCGATCTCGGCCAGCCGCGCCGGGTCGTCGGCCGTGCGCTGTTCGGCCTCGGCGGTCAGCGCGCTGACCCGGCGGACACCGTCCTCCTCCAGCGGGGACAGTAGGGCGCCCTCGGCGCGGGCCGCCGCGATGAGCTCGCCGAGCACCGCCTCCGGTACGTCGCGGTTGGCGAACGGACGGCGGCTGGAGTGCCGGAAGGCGACGGCCGGGTACAGGTCGCGGCCGGAGGGGGTCGCGGCGGGGTTGCGCGACCGTGCGGTGGGGTGGCCCGGGTCCGCGCCGCGACCGAGGGCGAGATCGAGCGTGCTCGGGGCGGTGGCGGCGCGGGAGAGGTCCAGCACGGCGAGCAGGTCCGGTTCGCCCTCCTCGGGGAGCAGCCGTACCACCGGCTGCAGACCGAGGTGCTGGGCGGCGACCCGGAGGTTGAACAGGGCGGCACCCACCGAGATGTGCAGCGCCCGGCCGTCCGGGTCGGTGAGCGGCATCGAGCGCTCCCGGTCGGCGTACACCCGCAGCGAGGTGGTGGCGGCCGACCAGCGAAGGCGCCAGGGCTGGCTGTTGTGCAGCGAAGGCGCCGCGCCGCCGGCCGAGGCCAGCAGGCGCAGTTCCTCGGTCGTCAGGGTCGGCTCGGTCATGGTCCGTCTCTCCTTGCCCGACCAGCGGCGGCCGCTGACGACCGCCGGACTCACCGGTAACTCCACGGTAGGCCGGGCTTTCCCACCGGCCGCAGGGCCGAAGGGCCCCTCGGGGCGGGTCGAACGGACCGGTCTGCCCGGGGCCGGTCGTCGTACCTCCGGACGGCCGACGTACGGGCGGGGCGTACCGGTGGCTCTCGGTTCCAATGGCCCTGGCGCACCTGTCGGGCGGCGGTGCCGAATCGGCGTCACAGCGCCTCCCAGGCGGACCCCCACCGAAAGGAGGGGTGCCACGTGACCGGCCACAGCAGAAATCTGACGCGGCGTTCGGTGCGTCGGCGAATCCCCGTTCTCGTCGCGGCGACCGGGCTGGCCATTCTGGCCGCCGCGGGCGAGGTGCAGGCGAGTGGCCCGGTGGGCCATGTGACGGGCGGGGGATCGAAGAAATGCCGGGAGATCCGGTACGACGCCGGTGTCGCCGGTCCGGCCGGGCCTGCCGCCCTGGCCGGGCCCGTCGGTGTGGCCGCTGCCGCCGCACTCGCCGGAGGCCACGACGCCGACAGGCTGAGGGGCTGTACCGGCCCCACTGGTCCCACTGGTCCCACCGGCCCGGACGGGGCGACGGGAGCCACCGGGCCCACTGGTCCGGCCGGAGCGACCGGAGCGACCGGCGCCAAGGGGGCCACCGGAGCGACCGGCGCGACCGGCGCGACCGGAGCCACGGGGTCGGCCGGGCTCGCGGTCGATGCCGGAGCCACGTTCGTCGACATGTGTCGAAACGTCAGGAGCACGTCGCTTCTCCAAGGCTTCCGGAGTACGTCGCTCAGGAGGCGCGCGCAGTTGAGCTCCGGGTGTTCGAGCTGGGCATCGTCCACGGCCTGTTGCAGACGCCGGAGTACGCGGCGGCGATCACGGCCGGGGCTGTTCGCCGGGGCAGCATCACCCAGGCTCGGCGGGGGAGGAGCCGGGTGCGGACCGGCCCCTCCCCTGGGGTGCGGGACGGTCAGTGCAGGGTGCCCGCGTAGCGGCGGGTGAAGCGGGTGCCAGTGGCCGCGGTCACGGTGACGTCGTAACGGCCGTGGTCAAGCGGCCAGTTGACGGTGGTGGAGGAGTGCGGAGCCACCCAGACGGTGCGGGCGGTGCCCGCGAAGTCGTTCGGGGCGGCGGTGAAGGAGACCTCCGTGCCGCCGTCGTTGACCAGCTTCAGGGCGAGGCCGGAGGTGGTCAGGGTGGCGTGCACCGAGGGCACGGCGATGTCGCTCTGCCCGTCCCGGACCACGCTGCCCGCGAAGCGGCGGACGAAGCCGTCCGGCCCGTGCACGGTGAAGTCGTACCGTCCGTCGGTGGCCGAGGCGTCCCAGGTGTGGGTGCCGGTGGCGCCGGGGGCGACGGTGTACGGGGTGCCCGTGAAGGCGTACACGATGTTGGGGTAGACGGTGTAGGGGAACGCCACCGTACCGGAGTTGGCGAGGGTGCAGGTCACCTTGCCCGAGGCGCGGTCGACCACCACGTCGGCGGACGGCCGGTACGGCAGCCTGCGGTGCGGGCGGCCGCCCGGCTCCTGGACGGGCATCGACTGGGTGCCGGTCGCGGGCAGGACGACGCCCGGGAGCTTCGCCCCCGCGTCCGCCTTGGCCATCAGCGCGACGGTGTCCGGCAGCCGGGGTATCGAGAAGTCCGGCCTGGTGAAGTCGAAGCAGCTGGTCAGGTCGCCGCAGACGGCCCGGCGCCAGGCGGAGATGTTGGGCTCCTGCACCCCGGTCACCACCTCCAGGAAGCGCAGCACCGAAGTGTGGTCGAACACCTGCGAGTTGACCCACCCGCCGCGCGACCACGGCGAGGCCACCCACAGCGGCACCCGGTTGCCCAGCCCGATCGCCCGGCCCTGGGCGTACTCCTCGGGCGTGCCCGGCTCGGGGGCGGGCGGGACCATGTGGTCGAAGTAGCCGTCGTTCTCGTCGTACATCACCAGGAAGACGGTGTGCTGCCACACGTCCGGGTTGGACATCAGCGACTGCAGCGCGGTGTCGACCCAGTGCGCGCCGTAGTCCGGGCTGGCGTTGGGGTGCTCGCAGAACAGGTACGGCGCCACCAGCCAGGAGACGGTGGGCAGGGTGCCGTCCTTGCAGTGCCGGTCGAAGGCGGTGAGGTCCCACTTGGTCATCGCGTTGACGTAACGCGGGTCGTCCTCGGGGAAGTTGTGGAACTGCTTGAAGTAGGAGAGCGCGTTGTCGTCGTAGTCGCCGGTCCGCTCGTCCTCGCTCGGGTTGTGGTAGACGCGCCAGCTCACCTTGGCCGACTCCAGCCGCTCGGCGTAGGTCGTCCAGTCCGCGACGGGGTTGTTGGTGACCGGGGTGTTGTCGATCCACGGACCGGTGGTGCCGTCGCGGCCGGGGCCCGAGGTGCCCGTCCACAGGTAGAGCCGGTTGGGGTCGGTCGGCCCGGCGAGCGAGCAGAAGTACGCGTCGCAGAGCGTGAACGCGTCCGCCAAGGCGTACTGGTAGGGGATGTCGGCGCGGGTGAAGTAGCCCATGGTGCGCTCGCCCTTGGCGGCGACCCACTTGTTCATCGCGCCGTTGTTGATCGCCTGGTGGCCGGTGGCCCAGTCGTGGGCGAGACCGCCGGCGTTCTGCGCGTTGTACTTGGTGGTGTCCATCCGGTACGGCAGCATCACGCCGCCGTCGCTGCGGCCGGCGTCGGGCTGGCGGAACACGTTGCCGCCGTCCGGGAACTGGAGCGCCTGCCGGTCGCCGAAGCCGCGGACGCCGTTCAGGGTGCCGAAGTAGTGGTCGAAGCTGCGGTTCTCCTGCATCAGGATCACGACGTGCTTGACGTCCTTGGCGGTGCCCGAGTGGCGTCCGGCGGCCGGGGTCGCGGCCCGGGCGGCGGTGGACGGGAGGCCGGTCACCGCAGCCGCGGCGGTGGCCGCGGTGGCGCCGACGAAGGTACGGCGGCTGAACTGGGACATGGACGGGCCTCTCAGACGGTGAAGGTGGCGACGGCGGCGGCGGTGTCGGACGGCCACTCGTTGGCGGTGGCGTTCGGCTCGGCCTGCGGCCAGCCGACGGCCAGGGTGTGCGCCTCGACGAGGGTGAGCGGGCCCGCGTGCTGGACCTGGTCGATCCGGTCCTGCGGCTCCGGCCTGCTGCCCCGGGTGCGGCGGGTCGGCGACCAGGTGTTGCCGGGCGAGGCGGCCGGGTCGCGGTGGGCCCTGCGGTAGGCGTCGATCAGCCCGGCCTCCTGAAGCGCCACGGTGACCGGCCACTTGAGCGGGCCGACACCGGAGTGGGCCGCCGCGGTGGTGGCCGTCCAGTCCAGGTGGGAGGGGGAGGAGAGGTCGGCGGCCAGGACCACCGGGTGGCCGGCCTTGACGTCCGCGTGCACCGCGGCCGCCAGCGCCTTGGCTTGCAGGCCGCGGGCCGAGGCTGCCTCGGCCGCCTCCACCTGGGCGGCGCTCCTGCCGTCCTGGACCGCGTACGGGCCGTAGTCGTCCTCGTCCAGGTGCGCGGCCCACAGCCTGACGCCGCGCCTGCCGGGAGGCTGGACGGTGACGGCGGCGGCCGGCAGCGCGGCGGTGGTGCCGGTGACGGCGGTCAGCGGGTAGCGGCTGAGGATGCCGACACTGCCCGCGCTCTGGTAGGAGTACCAGCCGAGAGCGTCGGCCAGCGCCTTGGCCGAAGTGCCCGCCGTCTCCTGGAGCGAGAGCACGTCCAGGCCCTGGGTGAGGATCACCCGCAGCTGCTTCTCCAGGGCGTCGGTGCTGTGGGTGCCCGCATCCCACAGGTTCCAGCTGGCGACCTTCAGCCGCACCGGGTGGCCGGCGGCCCGGACCGGCACCTGGACGGTGACGGTGTCCACCGCGCCGGAGGCGTCCTTGGCCTGGACGGTGACGGTGCCGGGGTGTGCGGGCGCGGAGTGCGGCGCGGTGCCGGTGACGGTGCCGTCCGCCGCGACCTTCAGCCAGGCGTCCCCGCCGGTACGGCGGTACTCGACCGCTCCTGTGCCGTGCATCCACAGGCCGCCCAGCTTGACGCCCACCGCCGCGCCGGGCGCGACCGGGGTGGCCGTCAGGGCGTCCACGGCCAGGTGCCCGCGGATCGGCGCGGGCTTCGGCCGGAAGCCGAACGGCGCGGTCTGGGCCAGGACGCCGTAGCCGTCCTTGGCCAGCAGGTACGCGGTGTACGGTCCGCCGGTCAGCGCGGAGGTGTCCAGCTGGACGTCACCCGAGGCCGCCGGAGTGTATTTCCACACCAGCGAGGAGCCGGTGCCCGGCTGCCGGGTGCCGTCGTAGATCCCGACCCAGTTCTTGGGGTCGGGCGCGTCGGTGGTCCAGTGGAAGGTGAGCCGGTCGCCTTCGGTCGGGTTGGCCGGGGTGCCGAGGACGAGGGCGGATCCTGTCGCCACGGAGATCCTGTCCGCCGCGCCGGCGTTGGCGCGACTGGGTCGAGTTGGCTGTACAACTGGCCCAATTCACTCCAGACGCGGCGGACTTCGTGTGAACGGCGCATGACGTGCCGTCGGGAGAATGCGTAACTTGCCCGACCGGCGGTGCGTATTCCGCCATGCGAGGGGGCTCCCCAGCCGGTTTTCCGTCCGATAGCCTCTTGACGCGCTATCAGCGGAGAAAGTAATGGGGGAGTTGGGATGAGTTTTCTCGGGGACGCCTGGGATGACGCCAAGCACCTGGCCGGCGATGTCGTCAAGGTCGGCGAGGACATCGTCATGGCGCCGGCGGAGATCGCGCACTGGGCCCTCACCCAGATGTTCGGTGGCGGCGAGGCCGACCTGCACCGAATAGCGAACGAGCTGAACGAGCTCAGCAAGCAGATGGACGGGCTGGCCAAGGAGATCAACGGCGCCCTCGGGCAGCTGACCTGGCACGGACCGGCCTCCGACGCCTTCGTCGGCTACGCGCGGGCGCGGGTGGGCGAGATGAACGCGGTCGGCGACGACCTGGCTCAGCTGGGCGCGTCGGTCGACCGCCTGGCCAACGCGTACTGAGACGCGGACTCCTTCCGGCACGACAAGGACTACTTACGGGGGCATCAGGATCAGATGGCAGACCAGTTCGGCTATCAGATACAGGAACTCGCCAAGATCGAGCAGGACTGGCGCTCGGTCAGTGAGCGGATGACGCAGCTGAACCAGCAGATCGGGCAGATCCGGTCCACGCTGGAGAGGGCGACGGCCGTCGACCTCGCGTCGAGCACGCTCGCCGGGATCCCTGGGTTCGGCATAGCCTTCGAGGTCCTCGAGGACGTGAAGCAGATCGAGGAGGCGACCAAGCGTCTTCAGGCCGACAAGGAACGGCTGACCAAGGAGATCGGTGAGGGCGCCGAGAAGCTCAAGGCGGTAAAGGCCGAGTACCAGGCGATCGAACAGAAGATCGCGGACGAGCTGAGGAAGCACCAGCACGAGACTCCTCCGCCTCCTGCCCCGAAGCAGCCCGCCGGTGGCTCGGGCGGCCACGGCGGTGGATCCGGCGGTCACGATGGTGGCTCCGGCGGCCAGCACGGTGGCGGCTCAGGTGGTCACGGTGGCGGCTCAGGTGGTCACGATGGCGGCTCGGGTGGTCACGAGGGCGGCGGCGGTGGCGGCAGCCACGGTGCTCCGGACGGGCACGTCAGCACCGCCAGCAGGATCCCGGTCACGGACGTCACCTACGGCGGCGCCGGATCGTGGAAGAGCGGCAAGGCGGCCACCGAGGACTACATCAACCAGGCGCTGGACAAGATGGGCATCACCGACCCGCAGGCCCGGGCCAACTGGATGCGCGGCATGCTCACCATCGCCGAGCGCGAGTCCACCTACAACCTGCCGACCTCCCAGGTGAACACGGGCGACAGCAACGCCCACGGCTCGCGGATGCCCGACGGCGCACCCGCCGGCTCCTCCCGCGGCGGCTGGCAGTGCGTACCGGGCACCTTCGCCGCGTACCACCAGCCCGGGACGTCGACCGACATCTACGACCCGGTCGCCAACTGCTGCGCGTCCATGAACTACGTCATGGACACCTACCACGTCTCCCGTGACGGCTCGAACCTGTCCCACAGCGTCCAGCAGGCCGACCCGAGCCGCTCGCCCAAGGGGTACTGAGCGCCACCCGCGCGGCGGTCGGTGCCGAACCGGCCGCCGCGCCCCGCCGCGCCCCGTCGAACCCCTCCGACCAACCCCGCACACCCGAGGAAGAGCCATTCCCGTGTCCCGCACCACCCTTGTCGCGGCGAGTGCCGCGCTGCTCGTCGTACTCGGTACGCTCACCGCCTGCGACCCCTCCGCCGACCCGGCCGCCTCCGCGAGCAGCGCGGCCCCGGCACCGGCCGGGAGCGCCGCCGACTCGCCTGCGGCCGCGCCCTCCGGCAAGGCCGTGCCGGCGCCCTCGCAGAACACCGGAGCCGGCGCGACGGACGGCGTACCGGCCTCGGCCTGGACGGCCTCGAACGGCGTCCCGATGGCCGCGCAGTACCACTGGGGTTCGCTCGCCGCCGCCGCGAAGGCCGTCGGCAACCCGAAGTTCGAGTTCGAGCAGCTCTGCCTGACGCCCCGCGACCCGTCGAACGACCTCGCGGACTGGAAGGGCCCGGCCGCGCAGGCGACCGTCAACTCCGGCCGGAACGTCGCCGACTGGCAGGTCCAGCAGACGATCGTCCACTTCCCCGGGACCAGCAGCGGCGGGGCGCAGATGGCGCACGCGCTCTTCCGCGGGCTCGCGGACGAGCTGAACGCCTGCGGCAAGAGCGCCAAGGGCGCGACCGTGAAGGTGACCAGCACCGGCGGCGACGCCGGCAACAGCGACCTGGCCGCGACCGTCACCGTCCCGGAGTCGGGCGGCGGCAGCTACACCCTGCACCAGTACCTGTCGCTGACCGGCCGGACGGTGACCGAGCTGGCGCTCTGGTCGGACCACCCCACCCACCCGTGGTCGGCGCCGGCGGACACGGCGGTGCTCAAGTCGCTTGAGGCGCCACTCTGTTCGGCCTTCAAGGACTGCTGACGGATCACCGTCGCGGGGTGGGCCCGGCCCGGCGGCTCAGCCGCAGTCCGGGGTGAGCGAGCCCACCCGGCGGCCGTCGAGCTCGTGGTCGCCGTAGCCGGAGACCTCCTGCTCCTCGCCCGCGAAGTTCGGCTTGTCGTTGAGCCGGACGATGCAGCCGAAGCCGTCGGGAACGGGGTTGCGGACCGAGCGCGGGTGGACGGCCGGCGCTATGTCGTCCAGCTCGCGGAGGTCGAAGCCGTTCCTGGTCACGTGCGCGTCCTCGGCGAGGAGCACCCGGCCGGTCTGGTGCGGCCCTTCGAACAGGCAGAAGTAGCCCTTGCGGCACTGCGCGGCGCCGTCCGCGGTGTCGGCGTGGCCGGCCGGAGCGGTGGTGAGGGCGAGGCCAATTGCTGACATGGTCACGACAGCAAGGCGGGCGGCGCGGTGGTGCATGTGAACTCCGTTCGTCGGGAATGCGCACTCGTGGTGTCCGGGCGGCGACCCAACGCTACCCCGCGAATGCTCCCTGTACGGAGCTTTTTGACGCAATCCGTGCGCGCGATGAGGCCGGAGAGCACCGAGGGGCTGACGGGAACCCTGTCCCGTCAGCCCCTTGGGCCGTGACCGTCAGGTGCTGCTCAGTGGCTGCCGCGCAGGTTGAGCACCACCACGCCGATGATGATCAGCGCGATGCCCAACCACTGGGCACGGCCGAGCTGTTCACCGAAGGCGACGACGCCGATGGCGGCGACGGCCGCGGTGCCCGCACCGGACCAGACCGCGTACGCGACCGAGACCGGGATGTGCTTCAGTGCCCGGCCCAGCAGCAGGAAGGAGAGCGCGTAGCCGATGCCCACGCCGATGCTGGGCCAGAGCCTGGTGAAGCCCTCGGTGAGCTTGAGGCAACTGGTGGCGCAGACCTCGCTGGTGATGGCGAGGGCCAGCAGCAGGTAGGACGGCATCACGCGGGCCGGGCGGCGAGCCGGCCCAGCAGCGCCAGGTCTGCCTGCTCCAGGCTCTCCAGCAGGGTGATCCGCTCGGCGGCCGCGATCGGCACGGTGGACGGTACGGCCAGCACGTTGCAGCCCGCCGCGTGGGCGGAGGCGACACCGGTCGGGGTGTCCTCGACGGCCACGCAGGCGGCCGGGTCCAGGCCGAGCAGGTCGGCGGCGGCGAGGTAGGGGGCCGGGTCGGGCTTGGTGCGCTCGGTGTCCTCGGCGGCCAGGGTGATGGTGAACCACTCGCGGCCGAGCGAGGAGAGCACCAGGTCGACCACCCGGCGCGGCGAGGCGGAGACCAGTGCGGTGGGCACGGCCGCGTCCCGCAGCTCGGTCAGCAGGGCCAGCGCGCCCGGCCGCGGGACTATCTCGGCGGCGACCTTGCTGGTGAACAGCTCGTCGAGCTGCGTGGCGAGTTCGGCCTCGGCGCGGTCGGTCCCGCTGGTGCGGTGCAGGTGTGCGGCGGTGTGCTCGACCGGGCGGCCGAGTACCTCGGGCACGTCCTCGTCGGTGAGGGTGAGCTCCAGCTCGGCGGCGATTTCGGCGGCGGCCTGCCACCAGAGGTGCTCGGTGTCGACCAGGGTGCCGTCCATGTCGAACAGGACGGCGGCCGGGCCGGAGCGGGAAAGGGAGTCAGGCATGGCGGTACCTTCGGTGTTCATGAGAAGCAACGTTCGATGAGATCTCAGGCGGTGGCAAGGCGTCGGTCGACCAGGACCGGGCGCTGCGGCAGCGTGATCTCCGCGGCGCCGCCGATCGGCAGGCCGGCGGCCTCCTCGGTCGGCAGGTCGGCCTTGACCTCGGTGCCGTCCGAGAGCCGGACGGTGAGCCGGGTGACGCCGCCGAGGAAGGATGCGGACACCACCAGGGCCCGGCCGTCCGCAGCCGCCCCCGATTGCTGACAAGGGCGGAGGCCGACGTTCTCCGGTCGGACCAGCACGTCCAGCGCGCCGTCGGCGGGGACGGTGCCGTCCACCTCGTGCCGGCGGCCGAGCACCTCGACGCCGTCGCCGGAGCGCTCGCACGGGATTCGGCTCATGGTGCCGACGAACTCGGCGACGAAGGCGGTGGCCGGACGGGCGTAGAGCTCGGACGGGGTGGAGCACTGCTCCAGGCGGCCTGCGCGCAGCACGGCGACGCGGTCGGCCATCGACAGCGCCTCCTCCTGGTCGTGGGTGACGAACAGGGTGGTGATCCCCAGCTCCTGCTGCAGGCGGCGGATCTCCTCGCGCAGGCTGAGCCGCACCTTGGCGTCCAGCGCGGACAGCGGCTCGTCGAGGAGCAGCACGCGCGGCTTGAGGGCGAGCGCGCGGGCGAGCGCGACGCGCTGCTGCTGGCCGCCGGACATCTGGTGCGGGTAGTGCCCGGCGCGCTGCGGCAGGCCGACCAGCTCCAGCAACTCCTGGGCGCGCCCCCGGCGTTCGGACTTGGCGATGCCGCGCATCCGCATCCCGAAGGCGACGTTGTCGAGCGCGGTCAGGTGCGGGAAGAGGCTGTAGGACTGGAACACCATGCCCGCGTCGCGCTTGTGCGCGGGGATCCTGGTGATGTCCTCGCCGTCGACCAGGACCTCGCCGGCGTCGTGGGTCTCGAAGCCGGCCAGGATCCGCAGCGCGGTGGTCTTGCCGCAGCCGGACGGGCCGAGCAGGGCGAGCAGTTCGCCGGGCTCGACGGTCAGGTCGAGGCCGTCCAGCGCGGTCGTGGCGCCGAACTCCCGGCGCAGGGAGCGGAATTCGACGGTCGCGCCACCGGTCGCGAGCGGCGCGCCGGAGGAGAGGGCGGTAGCCGTGGTCATGCGGGGGACTCCTGGAGTTGCGGGGGGTGGATCAGGAACGCGCGGTCTTGCGGCCGCGGCCGACGGCGGACATCAGCAGCAGCACGACCCAGACGATCAGCAGGCTCAGCATCGAGACCGCGACCGACATCTGGCCGTCGCTCTTGCCGTTGGAGTTGATCCACACCGAGAAGGGGGCGAAGCCGAGGATCGAGGCGGTGGTGAACTCGCCGAGCACCAGGGCGACGGCGAGCACGGCGGCGTTCAGCAGCGCGCTGCGCAGGTTCGGCAGGACCACGGTGAACACCGCGCGCATCCAGCCCGCACCGCAGTTGCGGGCGGCCTCGACCAGGGTGACCACGTCCACGCCGCGCAGTCCGGCGTCCAGCGCCCGGTACGCGAAGGGCAGGGCCATCAGCACGTACGCGATCACCAGGACGATCGGGAACTTCGGGTCCTGGATGGCCACGACGGTCTGGAAGAACGGGGTGTCGGACAGGTAGTCCGGACCCCAGCGCAGCACGCCGACGATGCCGGTGGTGAGCGCCACCACCGGGACCACCAGCGGGAGCGAGCAGATCACCTCGATCACCGTGCGCAGCCTGGGCGCGCCGAGCCTGGCCGCGAGCAGCGCGGGCACCAGCAGGAGCAGCAGGACCACGACGGTGACGGCGGCGAGCTCCAGGCTCAGGGTGAGGCTGTCCGTGAAGCCGGGGGCGTTCAGCAACTCGGTGTAGGCGCGGAAGGAGATGCCGCCCTTGGTGTCGTCGAGGCTGAAGTAGACCGAGGCGGCCATCGGCACGGCGAAGTAGACACCGCAGATCAGCAGGACCAGTCCGCGACCGAAGCGGATTCTCGAAATCAGGCTAGCCACTTGGCACTCCGGCGCTGAAGGGGCAGGTAGATCGCCATCACCAGGCAGGCGACCACGATCATGTCGAGGCCGAGTGCGAGCGCCAGGTTGCCCTGGCCGACCAGCACGTTGCCGGAGAGCGCGTCGCCGATCTGCATCGAGATCAGCGGTACCGAACTGCCGACCATGGCCTCGGCGGTGGCGTACGCGGCGAAGGAGGCGCCGAACAGCAGCACGAACCCGCCGAGCAGCGAGGGCAGCAGCACCGGCAGCGCGACGTGGCGCCAGTACTGGCGCACGGTGGCGCCGTTGTTGTACGCGGCCTCGCGCCACTGCACCCGCAGTCCCTCCAGGGCCGGGGTGATGGTGAGGATCATCAGCGGCACCAGGAAGTACAGGTAGACCACCGAGAGGCCGGAGAAGGTGTAGAGGTTCCAGCCGTGCTTGGTGAGGCCGAGCTTCTTGGTCACCTCACCGGAGTTGCCGAGGGTGGCGACGAACATGAAGGCCAGCGGCACACCGCCGAAGTTGGCCAGCACGCCGGAGCCGGAGAGCACCGCCTCGCGGAACAGCCGGAACCGGGAGGTGACCACCGCCTGGGCCAGCGGCAGACCGACCACGGTACCGATCAGCGCGGTCAGCAGCGAGAGCTTGACGCTGCCGAACAGCGCCGTCCAGTACGCGCCCTGGAGCGAGTCGGTGAGGTTCGCGGTGGTGAAGGTGCCGCCGCCGCCGGGCGAGTCGGTCGAGGTGGTGAACGCGCCGATCGCGATCGCGACCGTCGGCAGGCCGAAGCCGATCAGGAAGAACAGCATCAGCGGGAGCGCGGCCAGCCAGGCGCGGCTGCCGCCGCGCTTGCGCCGCGGGGTGGCACGGGAGGTCCGTGCCTCGGGGGTGGCGGTGCCGGACGTCCCCGCGCCGCCGCCGAGATCGGCGGCGGCGGGGGTCGGCACCGGGGTGGGAGCCGTAGTCATGGTTGAGGATCAGCCCGCGATCGCGTTCGCCCAGTTCTCGGTCACGGTCTTCTTCGCCGCGTCCGTCTGGGCCTGGGTCGGGAAGGTGGTGAAGGGCTTGGCGACCGGCGGCAGCTTGGCGGCGGCCGCGGCGTCCAGGGTGCCGGCGCTCTTCATGGCGTCGAACAGGGCCGGGGTGGCGTAGCCGCCCAGGAAGCCGTTCTGGCCCTCGGCGCTGTAGAGGTACTCCTCCCACAGGCGGGCGGCGGCCGGGTGCGGAGCCCACTTGTTGATGGCCTGGTTGTAGTACTGGGCGTAGGAGCCGTCCGCGGGGATGGCGACCTTCCAGTCGATGTCCTTGTCCTTGAACTTGTCGGTGTAGCCGGTGTTCAGGTAGGACCAGTCGACGCTGATCGGGGTCTCGCCCTTCTCGATCGTCGCCGGGGTCACCTCGACCGGGTTGAAGTTGCCGGCCTGCTTCAGCTTGCCGAAGAAGTCGATGCCCGGCTGGATGTTGTCCAGCGAACCGCCGTTGGCCAGCGCGGCGGCCCAGACGGCGCTGAGCGCGGCGGCGGCCTTGGTCGGGTTGCCGTTCAGCGCGACCATGCCCTTGTAGTCGGGCTTCAGCAGGTCGGCGAAGGTCTGCGGGCAGACCGAGACCTTCTTGGCGTCGCAGCCGATCGAGACGTAGCCGCCGTAGTCGTTGTACGACAGGCCGTTCGCGTCCTTCATGGTCGCCGGGATCTTGTCGAAGTCGGCGACCTTGTAGGGGGCGAGCAGGCCCTGGGCGCCGGCGCTCTGCGCGAAGGCGGTGCCGAGGTCCACCACGTCGGGGGCGCGGTCCTGGCCCTTGCGGGAGGTGATCGCGTTGATCTCGTCCTGGCTGGAACCGTCCGGGTTCTCGTCCTCGATGTCGATCCCGTACTTGGCCTTGAAGCCGTCCATCAGCTTGCCGTAGTTCGCCCAGTCCTTGGGCAGCGTGATGACGTGCAGCTTGCCCTCCTTCTTGGCGGCGGCGACCAGCGCGTCCATCCCGCCGAAGTCGGCGGCCGAGGTGGCGTCCTTGGCGGCCTTGCCACCGGCCTTGGCGGGGGCGTCGGCGGAGGAGGTCGAGCCGGCCGACCCACAGGCGGTGAGGGAGAGCGCGGCGGCGGTCAGCACAGCCGCGAAGGCGGCGGCACGGGCACGGTGCAACGTCACGGGAAAGTTCTCCTGACAGGGAGGGAGCGGCAAGCTGGGGGTATCGCTCATTGGGGGAGGCATCGGACAACTTCTGGTCAAGTTGGCTAGGCAACTCATCGCCGACGTCGGTAAGTACGCCGGAGTCCGGTGACGGGAAGGTGAACGGACGGCCCAGCTCAGGGGGCGGCTGCGGGAACGGTGGAATCAGTGCCGCCGCGCAGAGATCAACAGCGGCTACAGTCGGTGGCGTCCGCGCTGCACCCGTGCGCGGGCCCTGCCCCAGGAGGGACATTGACACACGCGGCACGGGCACATGCGGCCCGGGAAGCAGACGTGGCACAGGAGACACACGTGGCACAGGACTCCGAGCACACCACGACCGTCGACCGGACGTCCGGCGCGCTCTATCGCCAGGTGGCCTCCGACCTGCGCGAGGCCATCACCTCGGGCTCCTTCGGCGAGTCCGGGCGCCTGCCCGCCGAGGGCGCGCTCGCCGAGCAGTACGGCGTCTCCCGCGGCACCATCCGGCAGGCGCTCGCCCTGCTGCGGGCCGACGGACTGGTCACCTCGCGGCGCGGCACCCGCCGGGTGGTGCTCGGCGGTGCCCGGGTCCAGAGCTTCTCCGAGCTGCTCAGCTTCACCCACTGGGCCCGCTCGATGGGCGAGGAACCCGGCGGGCGGCTGGAGTCGCTCGTCCGGCGGCCGGCCGACGCGGCCGAGCGCGAACAGCTGCGGCTCGCGCCCGGCAGCGATGTGTACGTGGCGCTCCGGCTGCGCACCCTCTCCGGCAACCCCGTGATGGTGGAACGCATCGTGTACCCGCCCCGGGTGGGCGAGCTGGTCGCCCAGCTGCCGCCCGACGTGGTCTCGCACACCGAGTTCCTGCGCGAGCACGGCATCCTGTTCACCGACGCCGACCACACCATCGACGTGGTCGCCGCCAACGCGGACGACGCCCGGCTGCTCGGCTGCCGCCGGGGCAGCCCGCTGCTCAGGGAGCGCCGCCGCACCACCGACCCCACCGGCACCCCCGTCGAGTGGTCCCAGGACCGCTACCTCCCGGGCACGGTGGCCTTCAGCGTGCACAACTCCCTCGCCGCCTCTGCGCTCTCGCGCCACGCCCGCGAGGGCGACTGAGCGCTACCGGGCGCACGCCCCCGTCAGGTCTCCCGTCAGGCCATCAGGCGCTCCAGCAGCGGCCTGAAGTGGGCGAACGACGGGGTCGGGGCGCCCGCCACCTTGGCCTGGTCGTCCCAGCGCCGGACGGCCACCGCTTCCTCGGCGCCCGCGAGCGCGGCGAAGGCGGCCGCCTCCGCGGCGTCCATCGGACCGCCCTGCACCCGCAGCGTGTACTCGGAGGCCTCCGACAGCCGCGCCCGGTAGTCCGGCTCCACCGCGCACAGGTACCGCTTCGCCGCCACGTGCAGCCGTACCGGCTCGGTCACCTCGGGCCCGAACCACCGCGCCAGCCAGTCGGCACCGGTGTGGCTGTGCCGGTTGTCCTGCCCCTGCATCAGCCGCAGGCCCGATCCTCCGAAATGGCCCACGTCGTGCAGCAGTGCCGCCGCGACCAGGTGCGCGGGCGCCCCCGCCGCCTCGGCCGACGCACCCGCCTGCAGCATGTGTTCGGCCATCGTCACCTCCTCGCCCAGGTACTCGCCGAGTCCCTCGCCCGCGAACATCCGCTCCAGCGCGTCCAGGGCGGCGGCCCGCCGCTCCAGCACCGCGAGCGTGGAGGCCAGCGAGTCCAGGTCCGCGTAGCAGCCCTGCAGATGGCGGTGCCCGTCCTGCGCGAAAGCGGTGCGGGCGTGCAGCAGCCGGGTGTTGTCGAAGACCAGGCAGTCCCCGGGCACCAGCCGGAACGTCAGCTGCAGCTCGGGGCGCAGCGTGATCCGTGCGAAGCGCCGGTACGCGGCGTAGAAGGCGTCCAGCTCGGCGGCCGGCAGGCGCAGCGTCCCGATCGAGCGGTTGTTGAACCGCACCTCGCGGATCCGACCCAGCGCGTCCACCTCGATCAGCGGCCGCTCGGCCCGCAGTTCGCTGCGGCGGTCGCGGAAGGCGAAGGGCACCGGCGTCCCGGTCAGTACGGCGAAGTCCTCCGGAGCCTCCTCGCGCAGCAGCGCCGCCGCGCGGAAGCCGTCCACCAGGCCGGAGTCGCCCCCGGTGGCGTCATTGCGCAGGCAGTGCAGCAGCTGGAGGGTGGGCACCGGGTCGCGGTACGGGTTGTCGGTGTGCGGTGCGATGGCCGCGCTGGTGAACGCCAGGTTGTTGGGGTCGGGCTCGACCCGGACGTCGAACAGCTCGCCGTAGTTGGTCTCCCGGACGTAGCCGAAGTCGCGCGCCACCTCCAGCACCTGGCGCTCCAGGGCCGGCACCCCGCGCAGCACCGCGAACCCGACGTCGCGCACCGCCGCCAGCACGGCCGTCCGCTGCGCCGGGTCCGCCAGGTAGGCGTCCCAGTCGGCCCCGGGCCGGCCGGCCGGGAAGTCCGCCGCCTCCCACAGCCGCTTGCCCTGCTCGGTCCGGTCGTCGCCGGCACCGGTCCCGGTCAGCCACTCCACCGGGTACCGCGACCGGTGCCCGTCCGACCAGCGCACCGCCAGCACGCCGTCCTCCTCCGCCTGCTCCGCGATCGCCAAGTCGCCGGGCAGATCGGTGATCTGGAACAGCTTCTGGCCGTTGCGGGGGTCGCGGCACTCGGTGCAGGGGCAGTTGTCGCGCAGCCAGTACGCGGAGAGCGGCATCGGGATCTCCTTCTCGGATCACGCCAAGTTGTATAGCCAACTTGTCTCGCGTACGACCCTGCCGAGCCCGGATGAGAGGCAGTCGACGGACTGGTGGCCGCGACGCGAACAGCGGCGGACCCGTGGGCGTCAGCCCACGGTCAGCACCGCGTTGCCGCGGATGCGGCGGCCGCGCAGATCGGCGATGACGTCGGCGGTCCTGGACCAGTCGCGGACGGTGCCGATCTCCGGGTGCAGCCGGCCGCCGGCCACCAGCCGGACCAGGGTGGCGAGATCGTCGCCGTAGGCCGGACCGGAGGCGGTGTAGTCGAAGTGCGCGATCCTGGCCTGGGCCGGGCCCTTGAAGAACTCGAAGAAGTCCAGGGTCGCCGGCGCGCCGCCGGCCTGGCCGAACCAGACCAGCAGGCCACCGGGTGCGGTCCGGGCCAGCGCCGCCGACAGCGACGGTCCGCCGACCGACTCCAGCGCCACGTCGAACGGCCCCTCGGCGTCCTCCACCGAGGTCACCACCTCGACCGCGCCGAGCTCCGGCAGCCGGGTGCCGCGCTCCCGGCTCGCGCAGACCGCCGTGACCGCCGCTCCGGAGGCGGCCGCCAGCTCGGTGACGTAGTGCCCGACACCGCCGCTGGCCCCGGTGAGCAGCACCCGCCGGCCGGCCACCGGACCGGCGGCGCGGAGCAGCCGCAGCGCGGTGATCCCGGCGAGCGGCAGCGCGGCGGCGGTCACCGAGTCGACGCTGTCCGGCAGTTCGGCCGCGTTCCGGGTCGGGACGGCGACCCGCTCGGCCCATCCGTATCCGGGCGGATGGGCCACCACCCGGGTGCCGGCCGCCGGGCCGGTGCCGTCGGCGGCGGCCCGCAGCACCAGGCCGGCCACGTCCTTGCCCGGCCGCCAGTCGGGCCGGGGCCGCGGCAGCACCCCCGCCAGCTGGAGGGTCTCGCCCCGGTTGACCGAGTACGCCTCCACGGCGAGCACCAACTCGTCGGCCGCGGGCTCCGGTTCGGGAGCCTCACCGAGCACCACCGGCGCACCGGTCCCGGGCCCCGGCAGGATCGCCCTCATGGCCGTCACTCCCCGGCGAAGACGACGGTCTTGGCGTGCAGGGTGTCCCCGAAGTACTCGCGGACCGAGGCGATCCGCCCGTCGCGGATGGTGAAGACGGCCAGGCAGTGCTGCTCGTACCGGCCGCCCGCCTTGGCCAGGCCCCGGCTGGTCCACTCGGCCAGCACCCGGTCGCCCTCGGCGATCACGCCCTCGAACTCCATCGACAGCGAGTCCGGCACCAGCCGGGAGACCATCGCGGGGATGAACTCGCCGAGGATCTCGTCCGGTCCGGTCCAGGTCCGCGACAGCGGCAGGTCGCCCGCGAGCTTCCAGGTCGCGTCCGGTGCGAAGAAGCGGCGCAGCGCGTCGAAGTCCCCGGTGAGCAGGGTGTCCATGTAGTCGAGGACGACGGCCTTGCTGGCGGCGGTGAGGTCTGCGGTGGTCATGGTGGTTCCAGCCCTTCTGGCGTTCGCTTTCCGGTAGTCGAACCCTAGGAAGAGCGCGGTACCCGAAGGAAAGACCGGTTTCCGATCGGATCAGAACGAAACGGCATCGCGGCAGTTCAGACCGGGTCGTAGACTGCCGGACATGCTCGAACTCCGCCGCCTGCGCTACTTCCTGGCCGTCGCCGAGGAGCGGAACTTCACCAGGGCGGCCGAGCGGCTGCACATCGCCCAGCCCGCACTGAGCCGTCAGGTCCGCCAGTTGGAGGAGGAGTTGGGGGTACGCCTGCTGGAGCGGAGCACCCACTCCGTCGAACCCACCGAGGCCGGAGTGCTGCTGATGGACCGTGGTGCAGCCCTCTGCGAGGAGTCCGACCGGCTGTGGCGCGACCTCAAGGGCTTCGCCGGAGGCGAGCAGGGCACGCTGTCCGTCGGCTACAGCACCAGCACCGGGTACGAGACCGCGCCCGCGCTGCTCGGTGCGCTGGCCGAGCGGCACCCCGGCATCGTCCTGACCACCAGGCTGCTGCCGACGGCCGAGATCGTGGCGGGTGTCGCCGACGGCACGCTCGACGCGGGCCTGGTGCGCTGCCCGCCGCCCACACCCGAACTGGTCCGCACCCTGCTCCGGCTGGAGCAGCAGGGCGTCCTGATGGCGGAGGGGCACCCGCTCGCGTCCGCCGAGCGGGTCGACATCGCCGCACTGTCCGGTGAGACCCTGCTGGTCCACCCCCGGGAGGCCAACCCCGGCCACTACGACGCGATCCTCGCCCTCTTCGGGGAGCCGGGACGGGTGCCAGGCCTGCTGCTCCGCCAGCTCTCCTTCGACGCGGCGCACACCCCCGTGGCGCGCGGCGAGGCCCTCGCGATCGTCGGGCGCTCCGCCGCGCGGACCCTCCCGGCCGGCCTGCTGTGGCGCCCGCTCGCACCCGTCGCCACCATCGAGATCCACCTGCTCACCCGGGGCCGCCCCACCCGTCCGGCCGTCACCCGGCTGCTCCGGGTCGCCTCCGACACGGCCCGCGCAGGCGGCTGGCTCCGCTCCCCGGACACGGCCGCACCCTGATCCGGGGCGGGCGTACGCAGGCGCCGGCGCGGTCTTTGCCGCAGGCGTCTACTCGGGCTGCCGGCGGGGCAGCAGCAGGGCCGGGAGCAGGGCCAGCCCCATCAGTGCGACCGCCCAGCCGTAGGTGTGGCGGAAGGCGTCGGCCGGGTGCGGGGCGGTCCGCTGGGCGTGGGTGAGCAGCACGGACATCAGCGCGGTGCCGGTGGAGGCGGCGACCTGCTGCAGGATGGTGACCGCCGTGGTGGCCAGCGGCACCTGTTCGGCGGCGACGCTGCGGGTGGCGGCCGCGATGGTGGGCATCATGGTCAGTCCCACGCCGACGCCCAGCATCGCGAGGGCGGTCTGCAGGTGCCAGAAGGGGACGTCATCGGTGACCTGCACGGTGAAGGCGAGGAAGCCCGTGGTGGCGACCAGGACGCCGGTGAGCACGATCCGGCCCGGCGGGTGGCGGTCGATCAGCCGTCCGGCGAACTGCATGGTCACCCCGGTGGCCAGGGCCTGCGGGATGCCCAGCAGCCCGGAGTGGGCGGCGCTCTGGCCACGCAGCCCCTGGTAGTACAGCGGGAGCAGGATCAGCGAGCCGAAGTAGGCGCAGACGAAGAGCACCTCGGACCCGGCCGCGGCGGCGAACGGCCGCCGGGCCAGTAGCCGGAGGTCGAGCAGCGGGTGGTCGCAGGTCAGGGCGCGGGCGATGAAGCCGAGCACCATGGCGCCACCGGTCAGCATGAAGGCCGGATCCCTGCCGTGGGTGAGCCCGTAGATCAGCATGGACAGGCCGGGGGAGAGCAGCAGCAGGCCGAACAGGTCCAGCCGGCGGCCCGGTCTCGGGACCTCGTGCGGCAGGATCCGGGCGGCGAGCAGGATCGCGACGGCGGCCACGGGCGGGTTGATGAAGAAGATCCACCGCCAGGAGGCGGCGTCCAGCAGCGCACCGCCCAGGATCGGGCCCGCCAGTGGCCCGAGGAGCACGGGCAGGCCGAGCACGGCCATCGCCCGTCCGGTCCGCTCGGGCCCGGAGGCCCGGAGGACCAGGGTCATCCCCACGGGTGTCAGCATTCCGCCGCCCAGGCCCTGGAGCACCCGGAAGGCGACCAGGCTCTCGGTGTTCCAGGCCAGCCCGGCCAGGGCCGAGCCGGCGCCGAACAGCACGAGGGCGGTCAGGTACAGCCGTTTGGCGCCTATCCGGCCGACGGCCCAGGCGGTGACCGGGATGACGGTGGCCAGGGCCAGGGTGTAGCCGGTGGCCACCCACTGGATGGTGGTGAGCGGCGCGCCGAAGCTCCGGCCGAGCGTGCGCATCGCCGTGTTGACGGCCGTGGTGTCCAGCACGCTCATGAACGAGCCCAGCACGACGACCAGGGCGGTGGCCCGCAGCCCGGCGGCGCCGGCCGCCGGGGGGGCGAGGCGGGTGCGCGGGGTGGCACTGGTGGTCATGGCGCTTCCCCGCTCGGTCTCCGTAGGGCTGGGTCGGGCGGGCCTGCCGCAACGCCCGGCCCTGCCAGGTCAGTTGGTCCGGCATGCCCACTGCGGCACCCTCGGTCACGCTACCGTCCGCCGGTTCACCCTGCTCGTCGAAGGGCGGCCGGACGGGGCGGCGGTCGGTGGCGTCCCGGTCGGTGGCGGGGTGCGATGCAGGTCGGTGCTGGTTCGACTGGCGCCGGGGGAGTCGGGGTACCGCTCCGTCTGACGGGTGAACCCGAGCCGGTACGGCGATCGGCACCGTCCCGAGCGGCCGCACCGGTCCGGTGAACGGATGGTCGAGTGGGTGGTGGAACCGATGGTCAGCGGCGCAGCCGGCGGCGGAGCGTAACGCACCGCCAGCCGCACTCTCGGCCGTGCCGCCGGGGCCCCGCCCGGCTCAGGAGGTGGCGACGGCCGCGCTCCACGCCGCGGCCGCGGCCTCGGCGGCCCGGTCGGCGTCGGTGCCGGGAAGGGCGGCGGCGAGCGCGGTGAGGACGGACTGGACGGTGTCCAGCGCGGCGGCGGTGCCGTAGTGGTTGACCCGGAGCATCTCGGCGGCGAGCGGACCGCCGCCGGCCTGGACCGGCAGGGCCGGGTCCAGCCGCCCGGCGAGCTCGGCGGCGTGCAGACCGGACGGGGTGCGCAGGGTGGTGGCGACCGGCGCGGCGTGCTCGTCCCGGTGGACGTACGGGGTGAGGGTGCCCAGCGCGCGGACGCCCGCGCGGGTCGCGGCCGCTGCGGCGCGGTGCCGGGCGATGGTCGCGTCCAGGGTGTCGGCCGCGATCCGGTCCAGGCAGGCATCCAGCGCGAGCATCTCCAACTGGGCCGGGGCGTGCGGGAGTGCGGTGCGCCCGGCGTCCGTCCAGCGCTCCTTCCAGTCCAGCAGCGAGAGGTAGGAGCGGCGCGGCGCGGCCGGGTTGGCGGCGATCCGCTCCCAGGCGCGGTCGCTGACCGAGACGGCGGAGACCCCGGCCGGGCCGCCCATCGCCTTCTGGCCGCCGATCACACACAGGTCCACGCCCCACTCGTCGGTGAGCAGCGGCTCGGCGGCGACCGAGGCGACGGCGTCCAGCATCAGCAGCGCGCCGTGCTCCCGCACCACGGCGGCGATCTCGGCGACCGGGTTGGTGTTGCCGGTGGCGGCCTCGGCGTGGACCAGTGAGACGAAGTCGATCCCCGGTTCGACGGCGAGCACCCGGGCGACCTGCTCGGCGCCGGCCGCGCCGTCGAACGGCACCACCAGGTCCACGACCTCGGCGCCGCAGCCGCGCAGCCAGTTGCCGAAGGTCTGGCCGTACGGGCCGGTGACGATGTTGAGCGCGGTGCTGCCCGGGTGCGCGGCACCACGGATCGCCGCCTCCAGCGGGAGCAGCGCCTCGCCCTGGGTGATGATCACGTCGGCCGTGGTGTGCAGCAGCGCGGCGACCTTGTCCTCGATCGCTGCGAACTGCGCGGCACTCAGCGGCGGGAGGTCGAGGAAGGGGCTCACGGGGCTGGCCTTTCGGACGGGTACACGGGGCGGGGGTCCGGCCCAGTCTGCCGCATCGCCCGTGCCGCCTGCCCCGCCGGTCCCGGCCGGCCAGTCCGGAGAACGGCCCCGCTGTGGAGGCCCGCAGCGCAACGGGACGAGGCCCGGGCCGGTCCCCTGCCGCTTCTGGCTTGGCAGGGGACCGGGTGACCGGGCCTCGTCCCGTCATGGGGCCGACCGGTGGGGTCGGCCCATGGCATCACTGCGGGATGTGACCGGTCGTGGAAACCGACCGGTCACGGGACACGACTAGTCGGCCAGCATGCGGTAGGTGTTCCAGCCGCCGCCGACCCTGGCCGCGTCGTTGAACGGGTCGGTCTGGCCGCCGTTGCCCTTGTAGAAGTACAGGTTGCCGCTCCTGTCGCGGGCGAGCAGGTCGGCGAGGCCGTCGCCGTCCATGTCACCGGTGGAGACCAGAGTGTCGTACTTGTCCCAGCCGCCGCCGATCCGCACCCGCGAGTCGAACGGGTCGGTCGTGTTGCCGTTGCCCTTGTAGAGCCATAGCACGCCCGACTTGTCGCGCGCGACGATGTCCGGCTTGCCGTCGCCGGTGAGGTCGCCCACACCGGTGATCTGGTCATAGATGCCCCAGCCGCCGCCGATCTTGTGGCGGTCGGTCAGCGTCCCGTCGGCGTAGGCGAAGTACTCCCACAGGTAACCGTTGCGGTCACGGGCGATGATGTCGGCCTGGCCCTCGCCGCCGAGGTCACCGGGGGACAGGACGGTGTCGTAGATGTCCCAGCCGCCGCCGATCCGGACCGAGGGCTTGTCCTTGCCGGCGAAGACCAGGCTGCCGTCGTCCCACAGGAAGTAAGTCCCGTCCCAGAAGCGGTCCTTGTTGTTGTCGACGTCCGCGACCGTCTTCAGGTGCTTGTAGACGTCGTTCTGGGCGCCGTTGAATTCCAGGTAGCGGTCGTTGAAGTTGCCCTTGCCGTCGGGCCAGTAGCTGTAGACGCTGTTCTGGAAGTCGATGCCGATCAGGTTGAAGATCGGCGAGGCCTGGCCGGCCGCCACGCTCCGTGGTGCGGCGAGCTGCGCCGGGCCGGAGGCGGCCTTCTTCTGGTAGGCCTGAGCCCTGGCCTGAGCCACTTTCTGGCTCGCACTCAGGAAGGGCGAGGTGGTGGCAGCCGAGGCCGAGCCACTGGCAGTGCCGGCCATGGCGGTGGCGAGCACTGCGGTCGCGAGTCCGGTCAGGACACGCTTGCTCATACGTCCGGTGAATACGGACAAGTAACTCTCCCCTATTGCGCAAAGAGGTGCGGGTGCTCGGAATGAGCTTCTCCGCCATCCGTGATCCTTCCACAGATGACTCGTATGACAATCAACTAGGGGGGGTGGTTGTGCTGCGGGATCGAGGAAATCGGGAGGCTGCGGCATTGGGTCGAATGCCTCCCGAAGTGCCTAATCGGACTAATCCCTCTTACGGGGTGATTTTCAATCACCATCTCCGAGAACGGGGCCTTCTGGTTCGTTTCGACGAAGCCATGCCACTCGAAATGACAGGGCGCCATATCGACAAATGCGACGACCGTGGAGCGCGCCGGGAGGTGCGGATGCCGGGTGACATCGCCGGTCCGGCCAGGTGCCACTTCGTGCGAGGTGTCTGGGCAAGGCCTTGACGCCGCAGTAACTTACCGGCCAGTCAGGCTAGTTCACGGTGTGAGCCCCCAACTCGCACCGGAGTCGGCCCCGGTCCTCCGTCGAGACCGGCCGGACCGGGCCCAGTGCCTCCACCCCCCACCCGGAGGAAGCCATGCCCGCAACCCCCACGCACTCCACCCTGCCCGGACACCGCCGGCTCGCCTCGCTGGCGGCCGGCTGCGCCCTGCTGGCCGCCGCACTGGCAGGCGCCGGCCCGGCCGGGGCGGCCACGTCCGCGAACACCCCGGTGCCGCGCACCGACCCGGTGACCGCCGCCCAGGCGCTGGCCGCGCCGGGCGTACCGGGTGCCAACGACTGGTCGTGCAAGCCGAGCCCGGCCCATCCGAGGCCGGTGGTGCTGGTCCACGGCACCTTCGCCCACGGTTCGGTGAACTGGGACACCGTCGCGCCCGCGCTGGCCGGGGACGGCACTTGCGTCTTCGTGCTCACCTACGGCGCGATGCCCGGTGTCCCGGTGCTGCGCGCGATCGCACCGGTGGCGGACTCGGCGCAGCAGCTGTCGGTCTTCGTCGACGGCGTGCTCGCGGCGACCGGCGCCGGGCAGGTCGACATCGTCGGCCACAGCCAGGGCGGCGGCCTGATGCCGCGCTACTACCTGAAGTTCGACGGCGGCGCGGCCAAGGTGCACACCCTGGTCGGGCTGGCCCCGAGCAACCACGGCACCACCCTGGACGGCCTGGTCACCCTGGCGAAGTCCTTCCCCGGCGCGCTCGACCTGGTCGGCGCGGCCTGCCCGGCCTGCACCGACCAGGTCGTCGGTTCGGACCTGCTGAGCCGGCTCAACGCCGGCGGCGACACCCTGCCCGGGGTGACGTACTGGGCGATCGCGACCCGGTACGACGAGGTGGTCACGCCGTACCGGACGCAGTTCCTGAGCGGCCCCGACGTGCACGACGTCACGGTCCAGGACCTGTGTCCGACCAACATCCCGGGCCATGTGCTGATGGCCGTCGACCCGGTGGTCCTGCACGAGGTCCGGCACGCCCTCGACCCCGCGCACGTGGGGGAGGCCGACTGCTGGGCCAACCTCACCGGCTGACCGGTGCGGACGGGGGCCGCCCGGGACCTCCCGGGCGGCCCTCCCGCCGGCGGTGGGCCCGTAGGTAGAGTGCGCGCATGAGCGATGGCGCGGTGCTGCACATCAGGGGACGGGTACTGGTCGGGCCGGAGGACGTCCGGGACGAGCTGTGGGTCGTGGACGGCCGGGTGAGCTTCACGCGTCCGGCGGGGGCGACCGACGTCCGTACGGTGGCCGGCTGGGCCATGCCGGGCCTGGTGGACGCGCACTGCCACGTCGGCCTGGACGCGCACGGCGCGGTGGACGAGGCCACCAGCGAGAAGCAGGCCCTCACCGACCGCGACGCGGGCACCCTGCTGATCCGCGACGCCGGTTCCGCCGCCGACACCCGCTGGATCGACGACCGCGAGGACCTGCCCCGGATCATCCGGGCCGGCCGCCACATCGCCCGTACCCGCCGCTACATCCGCAACTACGCGCACGAGATCGAGCCGGGCGACCTGGCCGCCTACGTCAGGGCCGAGGCCCGGCGCGGCGACGGCTGGGTGAAGCTGGTCGGCGACTGGATCGACCGTGAGCGCGGCGACCTGGCCGCCTGCTGGCCCGGGGACGCCCTGCGCGAGGCGATCGCCGCCGCGCACGCCGAGGGCGCCAGGGTCACCGCGCACTGCTTCGCCGCCGAGTCGCTGCCCGACCTGGTCGCCGCGGGGATCGACTGCATCGAGCACGCCACCGGTCTGACCGAGGAGCTCATCCCGGTCTTCGCCGAGCGGCAGGTGGCGATCGTCCCGACACTGGTGAACATCGCGACCTTCCCCAAGCTCGCGGACGGCGGCGAGGCCAAGTTCCCGGCCTGGTCCGCGCACATGCGGCGGCTGCACGAGCGCCGCTACGACACGGTCGGCGCGGCGTACGACGCCGGGATCCCGATCTTCGTCGGGACGGACGCGGGCGGGTCGCTGGCGCACGGGCTGGTCGCGGACGAGGTCGCCGAACTGGTCAAGGCCGGGCTGCCGGCCGGGGCCGCGCTGTCGGCGGCGAGCTGGGGAGCACGCGAGTGGCTGGGGCGGGAGGGGCTCACCGAGGGCGCGCCGGCCGACCTGGTGGTGTACACGGACGACCCGCGGGCGGACGTCCGGGTGCTGGCCGATCCCCAACTGGTCGTCCTCCGCGGGCGTCCGGTCGGCTAGGGGCGCGCTCGGCGGGGCCCGTTGGGCCGATAGGGTGGCGGCATGGCACCGCGTCCACTTAACGAGATCGTCGAACCCGGCTGGGCCACCGCCCTGGAGCCGGTGGCCGGGCGGGTCGCCGCGATGGGTGACTTCCTGCGTGCGGAGGTTGCCGCGGGGCGGACGTACCTTCCGGCTGGCGCGAACATTCTGCGGGCCTTCCAGCAGCCCTTCGACGAGGTGCGGGTCCTGCTGGTTGGTCAGGATCCGTACCCCACCCCGGGGATGGCCATCGGTTTGAGCTTCGCGGTCGACCCGCAGGTGCGCAACCTTCCCGGCAGCCTGGTCAACATCTACCGGGAGATGGGCCAGGACCTGGGTTGCCCGCCGCCCAGCAACGGCGACCTGACCCCGTGGACCGAGCAGGGTGTACTGCTGCTGAACCGGGCGCTGACCACGGCGCCCGGTAAGCCGGCGGCGCACCGGGGCAAGGGCTGGGAGGAGGTCACCGAGCAGGCGATCCGCGCCCTGGTGGCCCGGGGTGGCCCGCTGGTGGCGATCCTGTGGGGGCGTGACGCCCGGAACCTGCGCCCGCTGCTGGGGCAGGTCCCGGCGATCGAGTCGGCGCACCCGAGCCCGATGTCGGCGGACCGGGGGTTCTTCGGGTCGCGGCCGTTCAGCCGGGCGAACGAGCTGCTGGTCAAGCAGGGCAGCCAGCCTGTGGACTGGCGTTTGTCGTAACGCCTCAGACCCGGCCGTACTCCAGGAGTCGCGGCGGAGGCCGCCCGAGGTGGTGCACGACTGGAGTCGCATCGGCCGCTTCCCCACCCCCTCGCGGCCACCGGAGTCACCGGCGTCCTCGCCGCCGCGGTTGCCGTCCTGCTCGCCGGGGGCTTCGCCACCATCCGTCGCCTGACCACGCCGCTACATGCTCGGGACGGATTCGAGCTCGGGACGGGCGGTCCGGACCGCGGCTGTCTTCCGTTCCCGGTGCACCCGTTCGATGCGTTGTCCCCAGCCCGCGCCCAGCAGGATCAGGACGGCGCCGAGCACGCCGATCAGGCCCAGGCGGTCACCGCCGACCGCGATGCCGATGAGCAGCGCCCAGACCGGTTCGGTTCCCAGCAGCAGGCTGACCCGGGTCGGCGAGGTGGTGCGTACGGCTCGCATCTGCACGAAGAACGCGAACACCGTGCCGATCAGCGCGAGGTAGAGCAGGTCCGACCACTGGCCGGGGTGCAGCCGGGGGACCAGAGCCAGGAAGGAGGTCCCGACCAGCGGGCTCAGCGCACAGAAGAGCACCGATGCCGTGGCCATCTGCAGCAGGGTGAGGTTGTAGGAGTCGTACTTCCGGCGGGCCGCCCTGCGGTGCATCACGGTGACGTGCACCGCGCGCACCGCGGCCGCCGCCAGAATCAGCAGGTCTCCCGGCGACGGGGCGCGCAGCCCTGAGCCGGAGGCGAGCAGGCCCACCCCGACCACCGCGAGCACCGCGGCGAGGAAGAACCGCCGGGGCAGCCAGGATCGCCCCACCACGCTGTCCAGCACGGGCGTCATCACGATGGTGAGACTGATGATGAGCCCCGCGTTGGTCGCGCTGGTGTGGGCGATGCCGTAGGTCTCGAACGTGAAGATCACGGCCAGGATGGTGCCGAGCAGCACTCCGGTCAACCACTCCTGGCGACCGGCCCGGCGCAGCCTGGCGATGCCGGCCGGCAGCATGGCCGCCGTGGTGACCAGGAATCTGAGTGCCAGGACCGCCACCACGGTTGACGGACTGACCAGCTCCTTGGCCGCCAGGTAGGTGGAGCCCCAGACCGCGGCCACGAGCAGGAGCAGTATGTCGATCAGCGCCGTGCGGGAGGCGAATCCGGGCACGATCACCCTCTCTGGTTCGGGCCGGCGGTCGGGGTCAGACGGTGGCGTAGGGAGCGTTCTCCCGGTGGATCGAGTACTTCTCCCAGGCCTCCCGGTCCCGCAGGTAGCGCGGGTCGTCGGCCAGGATGGCGCGGGTCTCGGCGCCGCCGGGAGCGAGCTTCCAGCGCACCGATCCGGTCACCTGTGCCGCGCAGACCTCGACGAACGACTCCAGTGCCAGGTGCAGTCGGCCGTACCAGCGCCCCTCCAGCGACTCGCGCACCCAGAGCTGCTCGACGTGCATCTTCTCCCGGAGCAGCTCCGCATCCAGGGTGGCGGTCTCCAGGTGCCGATAGGTGCGCAGCAGCAGCCAGGCCGCCGGCATCTCGCGGATCTCCAGCACCTTCTCGCCGTTGTCGAGGTGCTCGAGGCCGCTGTAGCGGCCCAGCCCGTACGCCCCGACCCGGGTGTTCAGCTCGGCGATGATGTCGGTCAGCGCCAGCTCGACGCCGTCCACCGCGGTGGGGATGCCCCGCTCGAAGCGGATCTCGATGAACTCGCCCCGGGCCTCGGGGCGCAGGGCGCTCCACTGGTACATGTGTTCCGGCACGGCGTGGTCCTCGGGGTCGTCGAGGATCCCGGACTCGAACTCGCGGCACCACAGGTTGGAGTCGCCGCTGACCACCCGTGTGCTCATCTGGTCCAGGCCGACCGCCTTGAGCTCCTGGATCTTCTGGTCCCGGTCGACCGGGTCGAGGTCGTAGGGACTGCCGTACCGGCCCGGGTAGCCGAGCAGGGCCAGGGCTCCGTTGAGCCTGCGCAGGGTGTTCTGGGAGCGGTTCGCGGTGTGCAGCACCGCGGTGGCGCCGAGCTCACCGGCCAGTTCCACCGCCAGCTTGGCGATCAGCGGCCGGCTCAGCGTCGAGCTGACGGGATGGGTGTCGAGGTAGACCGCCTGGGCCTGGATCGCCGGGCGGACGAACCCTTCGACGAAGGCCGCGCGCCCGTCGAGGACGTGCAGGCGGACGCCCAGTTCGTCGGCTATTCGCTGTTTGTGCTCGCTGGTCTCGTCCTCGCCGAGGTCAACGCTCACCGCATGGATGTTTCGCAAGCCCGCGTCGCGCAGCCGCAGCAGCAGGTAGGTGCTGTCGAGGCCACCACTGAAGAGCGTGACGACGGGCTCGTCGGGGTCCAGCGCCTCGGTGGTGAGCTGTCGGAACGAGCGGATGAGCTGACCTTGCGTCATCGGGTCTCTTTCGGAGTGCGGCTGAACATGGCGATGAGTACGTCGCGGTGGCCCTGGACGCCCTTGGCGGCGGGCGTGAGCGGGGTGACGCTGTGCAGCATCCGCTCGTCGTCGGCGTAGAGGAACTCGCCCGGTTCGCTGAGCGTGACCTCGTCCAGGCACTCCCGGGTGGGGGCGTCGTAGATCCGGCTGAGCCCGCCGTCGATGGAGTTGCGCTCGATCAGCAGCGTCAGTACGTAGTCGACGCCGTCGCGGTGGATACCCTCCGGCGTCGGCTGCCCGTGCTCCGTGCTGCGCGCCAGGATCCGGTTCTGGAAGGTCTGGATCTTCCACACGTCGGTGCCGGCGGTCCCCGCAGGGTCGAGCAGGACGGTGGCACACCACTGGAAGATCGCGCGCAGTACCGGGCTGGCCGACACCTGGCTCTCGAAGGCCTCGAAGTGCCGGTCGATGCCGCCGTTCAGGTAGTTGACGTCGCGTGACTGGCGGTACGGCACGTGCGGCAGCAGCGTCAGGGCGTCCGCCGCGGTGTCGTAGCGGAACTCGGAGTACCGGCGCCGGCGGTAGGTGCCGCCGTCCGCCATGTAGGCGTCCTGCTGCAGGTTGTTCCAACTGTCGGCGAACTGCTTCCAGTCGGCGCCCTGCAGCAGCTCCGGGTCGAGCACGGCGCTCAGTCGGCCGTGGGTGTATCCCCGCTGGTGGATCTGCTGTGCATGACCGGCGGTCACATCGGTGATCATCGCTACTCCTTGAACGGAATGTCGGTGACGCCGAGCAGGCCCAGCGCGGCGCCGAGCTGGGCGGCGGTGCGTACCACGGGATCGGCGCCGGTCAGCCGCTCGGTGGGGGTCAGCGCGGCGTAGCCGACGCAGGCCATGCCGGCGGCCAGGGCCGCCGCGACGCCGGGGCCGCTGTCCTCGACCACCACGGCGTTGGCGGGGTCCACGCCCATCCGGGCGGCGGCGTGCAGGAAGACGTCCGGGGCGGGCTTGCCACGGGCGACGTCGGCGGCGCTGTACACCCGGTCCTCGAAGAGCGGTGCGAGCCCGGTGACCTCCAGGCTGAGCGCGAGCCGATCCCGGGGAGAACTGGAGGCGACACAGAATGCGGTGCCCCGTTCGGCCAGTGCCGCAAGGACGTCCACCATCCCGGCAACCGGCCTCAGTTGGTCGCGGAACGCGGCGAGCAGCCGAGCCCGCAGTTGCTCGGCGAAGTCCTCCGGCAGCTCCCGGCCGCTCCGGGCCCGGACGATCTCCCGGACCCGTTCCAGGCTGCCGCCCATGTAGCGGTCGACGCACTCCTGGTAGCCGGTCGGTATCCCCGCCTCGGTGAGCAGCGTGGCCAGCTCCGCGTTGGCGATCGGTTCGGAGTCCACCAGGACCCCGTCGCAGTCGAAGATCACCAGCTCGGCGGTCGCCGGCGTGACGGCCGCCGGGGCGCGCCGGCCGTCCTGGTCCGCCCAGAGCGGGTAGGGGTGCTCCTGGAGGTAGGCGTTGTCGAAGCGCGGGTCGGTGGTGACCTCCTGGAGCACCCAGGTGGGCAGCTCGGTGATCTCCTCGGCCCGGTCCGTCTCCAGCTCCGCGAGGACGAGCCCGGCGTTCTCGCCGAAGAACTCGTCCACGATCCACGGGCCGTCAGGTGTGTCCAGGGTGTGCCGCCGCTTCTCCACCAGCGGCCGCATGCAGAGCGAGTCCAGCAGCTCCTGTGCGTCGGCCAGCGGCAGCGGGTACTCGAACTCCGGCCGGTGGGCGCCGGTGCGGCGGCCCTTCACGGTCAGGGTCGCCGAGCGGCGGTCCTCCACCCTGACCCGCACCACCCGCGCCGGGTCCCCCGAGAGGTAGCCCTGCCGGATCTCCTGGGTGCGCACCGTCGCGGCCCGCCAGCCCGGTCCGACCAGGAACTTGCGTTCCGTTTCCACGCCCATCAGCCCTGCTCTCCCAGCAGTTCCTCGATGTCCCGCAGGCAGTCGCCGCAGCCCTGGTTGGCGCCGGTGGCCTCGCGCACCGAGGGCAGATCGGTGATGCCCTCGTTCAGGGCCGCCAGGATGGCGCGCTCGGTGATGCCGCCGCACAGGCAGACCACCGGATCGTCAGTCCAGAACACCGGTGCTCCTCGCGGTGACGGCCTGGGACCAGGCCTGCAGAGCCGGGTCGGCGAGTGAGTCGAGGAGCCAGTCGTGGTCCAGGCCCTGGCCGGGCAGCGACGGGACGACGACCAGGTGCAGTCCGGCGGCCCGGGCCGCGGCGACGCCGGTGCCGGAGTCCTCGAAGGCCACCGACGCGGTGGGATCGGCGCCCAGGGCCGCGCAGGCCGTGAGGTAGAGGTCGGGGGCCGGCTTGGGGGTGGACACCTCGTCGGCGGCGAAGGAGACCGGGAACAGCTCGGCCAGGCCGGAGGTGGACAGGGCGGTGTCGAGCAGCACTCGGGGGCTGTTGCTCGCCACGGCGACGGGCACCCGTGCGGCGCACGCCCTGACCAGCTCAAGGGCGCCCGGCAGCGCCTTCGCGCCGCCGGCCAGCTCCCGGCGGACACCCTCGAGCAGCTGGGCGGCGAGCCGGTCGCCGTCACCGGGACGGCCGAAGTACTCGGCCATCACGGTGCCGACGTCCGGCAGCGACTTGCCGATCACCAGGGCCTTCTGCTCCGGGCCGAACTCATGGCCGTGCTCCGCGAACAGCGCCGTCTCGGCAAGGGTCCAGCAGCCCTCGGTGTCGACCAGCAGCCCGTCGCAGTCGAAGACGACGGCCTGGATCCCGGTCGGGATCGGTGCGGCGCTGGATGCACGGTGAGCGTGCCCGGTCATGAGTTGTCCTTTTCGGGAGCGGCCGTTGCTTGTAGTGCCAGATCCAGCACCTCGGCGAGGACATCGAGGTCCGACGGGCCGATCACCAGGGGCGGATGCAGGTTGATGACGTCCGGCGCCATGCCGGTGGTGGCCACCAGGACGCCCACGTCCGGGTGGACGCTGCGGCAGTGGTGGCGTAGCCGCGCGGCGTGCGGGCCGGTCAGGACGATCCGGGCGGTGCCGCCCATCGCGTCCACCCGCCGGACGAGGGCCGGGTGACGGGCCGCCAGTTCCCGTAGCCGGACGTCCATTTCCCGCTCCAGCCGGTCGATGTCGGCGTCCACCTCGGTCCAGGCCTGCCAGCGGTCCAGCACGGTGTCGACGACGGCCAGGGCGTGCGGGATGCCGATGTACGTTGAGGAGTGGCTGCCCGGCCGGTAGCGCGACGGGTGGGCCAGCGGTTCGCGGGCCCACACCATGCTGAGCGCGGCGCCGCCGTTGGTCAGCCCCTTGCTGGTGACCACGATGTCCGGGACGACACCGGAGCGCTGGAAGCCCCACCGGGGGCCGACCCGATGCATTCCGGTGAAGATCTCGTCGGCGATCACCAGGGCGCCCTGGCGGCGCGCGTGGTCGACGGCGGCCCGCAGCAGGGCGTGGTCGGGCTCAACCATGCCGCCGACGTTCTGCACCGGTTCGAAGATGAAGGCCGAGACCTTGCGGCCGAAGTCACGGCCACCCACACCGGTCAGCTCCGAGCCCCAGCGGGAGACCGCCTCGACGCAGCCGGGCGGGCAGGTGCCGTTCTCGTCGGCGTGCGGGCAGCGCAGGCTGTCCGGACTGGGCAGCCGGACCACCTCCAGCCCCCAGGCGGCGAGCAGTTCGCGGTAGCGCGGGCTGGAGCTGAGCATGCTGGTGACGCCGGAACGCCCGTGGAAGGCGCCCTCGAAGACCACGACGGTGCCGGGGCCGTTGTTGCTGAAGGCGATCCGCAGGGCGGTCTCCATCGCCTGGGCACCGCCCAGGTCGAGCTCCACCCGCCCAGGTGTCCCCACCACCTCGGAGACCAGGCGTTCCAGCCGCTCCAGCACGCGCAGCCGCACCGTGGACTCGCAGAACGAGGGCAGGGCGGGCAGCTCCATGCACCGCACCAGCGCCTCGTGCAGCAGGTCGCGGTCGTAGCCCCAGGCCACGGTGCCGTTGGCCGCCTCGGCGTCCAGGTAGCGGCGGCCGTCGTCCGCGGTCAGGTAGCAGCCGGAGCCGGCCACGAAGCGCGGTACCGAGGGCTCGCGGTAGATCAGGTTCCCCGCCCCGGCGAAGGAGGGGACGCCGTCAACGGTGGTGGTGCTGGAGTCGGTCATGCGAGAGCCACTTCCGGGGCGGTTGCGGGCAGCCAGTCCGCCGGGCGGGCGGTGGCGAGAATCGGGGTGACGTCGGGGGCGTTGCAGTCGATCCAGCCGGTGACCACGGTGAGGACGTCCCAGCGGGCGGTCCCGTCCGGAAGCTCCAGCTCGCGCAGCGCGTCGAGCCAGGCGGCGACCTGTGCGCGGTCGGCGTGCCCGGTGGCCAGCCGTCCCCACCCGTCGGCGCGTTCGGCCAGCCGGCGCAGTGCGGCGGCCAGGTCGAGGTCGTGCGCGGGGATCTGCTCCTCCAGCTGCGGCAGCAGCTCCTTGGCGGGGTTGTCGGGGGCCGCGGCGTCGGGCAGCGGCCGCCCCAGTCCCTCGGCGAGCCACTGGGAGCCGGTGCGATAGCAGAAGAGCCGCAGTTCGCGCACCAGATCGGCGGGGTCGTCGGCGGTGTGCACGAAGTTGAACAGGCCGTTCACCCGGCCGATCCTGGTCCGCAGGTCCTGACCGCGTGCGGCGTTCGGGTCGGCGGCTCCCTTGAGCGCGGTCAGGCGCACGCTCGCGGGCAGCCGCTGGTGGTCCGGTGTCGCGTCGCGGTGGGCGTCGCGGAGCAGCACCACCAGTGAGGGGCCCGAGCCGAGCAGGTGGTCGACCACGGCGATCCGCTGGTCGGAGGCGGCGTTGAACTGGTAGCGCCAGATCTCCCGGGTGAGCAGCGGGTCGAACCGCACCGGCGCGGCGGCGACCGGGCGGAAGCCCTCCTCGGCGAGGGTGTCCAGCACCAGGGCGCAGCGGCGGCCGGCCACCGCGTCGGGCTTGAGCACCACGAAGGTGTACTCGGCCAGCCGGTCCAGCGCCCCGAGCGCTCCGAACAGTCGCAGGCCCTCCCGCGCATAGGTGTCGAGCCGGTAGTGGTCGCGCTTGCTCCGGTCGGCGGTCAGCGCCTCCAACGCGGCGGCGGGTACGGTGGTGCGGCGGTCGAGGTCCGCCGGTGAGGATTCAGGCACGGAGATCACTGCTCGCTGTCAGTCGGCAGCCGCCGAGCGGGGTGGGCACACCGTCCACCAGGACGGCCCTGCTGCCGTCGGGGTGTTCGGTGCCGGACAGGGCGAGCCGGCCGGCGGCGAAGGCCCGGACCGTCCATTCCAGGCAGAACGGGTCGCTCTGCCGCTTCTGCATCAGCTCCTGCTGCCAGGCGTCCTCGACGGTGGCCTGCCGGCCGGCCACGGGGACCTCGGGTCCCATGGCCAGGACGGCGCCGCCGTCGCGGGTGCCGTCCACCAGGAAGCAGGAGGTGCGGGTGGTGCGGCGGCCCAGCGCCATGGCCAGCCGGACCGGGTCCTTGCCGATCAGCAGGCGCTCGCCGCCCGGACCGAGATCGGCGAGGTCGCCCGGGTGCTGATTGATCATCCGGCCCGCGTAGCGGTCCAGCAGGTCGCCCTCGATCCAGCGGTGGTAGGCGAGCACGATCAGGTCGAGCTCGCCGTGCCGGCCCTCCCAGTCCGCCAGCCGGGTGTTCAGCTCGTCGTGCCAGGCCCGGGCCCGGGCCCGGTAGGCCTGGCGGGCGCGCGGGTCGTCGCAGGCGGCCGAGGCGGTGCCGCAGCAGGCGTCGAAGTCGCCGGGCCAGGCCTCGACGCCTGCCCCGCGGGCCAGCTCCAGCGCCTTGACGCGTTCGGCGTGGGAGGCGACCAGGCAGACCTCGAAGCCCTCGGGCTCGCGGCGGCCCAGGTCCAGCAGGGTGCGGAGGTTGGCTCCGGTGGCCGAGACCAGGACACCGATGCGCAACGGGCCGCTGGTCGAACGGCGGCGCAGTCGATCGGTGTGGTGCGGGGTCACTAGGAATCTCCCTTCGCAGTCCCGAGGGCGGACATCAGGTCGAGGACGACCGCGCAGCCGGGGCGCTGCGGATTGACCAGGTGCATGTGCCGGGCTCCGGGGACCTCGGTGTGCCGCAGCGGCAGTCCCGCCGATCGCCAGCGGTCCAGCTGACGGTGCGTCAACTCGGCCGGTACGGCCTGGTCCTCGGCGGCGCTGACGACGTCCAGTCCGGCCAGGTCGCGCGGGTCGGGGGCCGGGGTGGCCTGGCCGGCGGTGCCGCCGGCCGCCAGGTGATCGGCCAGGTACTGCTCGACGGCCCCCGCGCCGACGCCCAACTCGCTCGCCGCCACCAGGTCGGCCACGGGCGCGAGCAGCAGCAGGCGGCGCCGCTCGGCGTGTCCGGCGGCCATCCCCAGGGCCAGCTGCGCCCCGGCCGAGTGGCCGACCAGCAGGGCATCGGCCCAGGCCGGATCGAGCGCGCGCAGCGCCACGTCGGCGGCCAGCGCGTCCTGGACCGCGCCGGGCCAGGCGCCGCCGTCCCAGAGCGGGCGGTACTCGACGGCCGCCACCGCCCGACCGCGGCCGACCAAGGCGGTGGCGAGCGGCCGCAGGTCGCGGGCCACCCGGTCGTGGCGCCAGAATCCACCGTGCAGCAGCACGATCCGGTTCCGGGCGGGGGCCCCGGCCGGCAGGTACAGGTCCACCCGGTGCCAGGCGGAGCCGCCGTAGCGCAGCGATCCGTACCGGATGTCGTCGCCCGCGCCGCCGCCCGCCGCGTCCGCCGCCCTGGTCGTGGCCGTCACAGCAGGCCGAGTGCTTCCAGCCGCCCCAGCCAGTGGGCGAGCCGCTCGTCGGACATCCGCACCTCGGCGCGGCGCTCGGCGCTCTCGTCGGCCTGGCCGTAGCGCCACCACACGTGGCCGTCGGCGCGGCGGATCATGAACGACCGCTGCTTGCGCGCCGGGCTCTGGATCATCAGCGAGATGGTCTCCGGTGCGGTGATGGTGGTGTGCAGCTGCTCGTGGTCGAGTGTGATGACCTGCCCCTCGTCCTCCTGGCGCACCAGGTACGGCCAGAACCGGGTCACGTCCGCCGTCTCGTCCAGCGGCTGGTCGGTGGCGTACAGGGTGTGCTGGTAGGCGCCCCGCAGGATGTACGCGGTGAAGCTGTAGCGGTGGTTGTGCACCCGCTCGTACTGGTCGGTGTTGGCCAGCCGCAAGCGGATCCGCAGCCCCTTCTCCTGGTCGTCCCAGAGGACGATCTTGTCGTCCAGCGCGTGGCACTCGAACTTCTCGCGCAGCTCGGGGGTGTGCAGCGCGCGCAGCACCAGGGTGCGGAGCAGGTCGCGGTCGTCGCCGATCCGGCGGGCGATACCCTCGGTCACCTCGGCGGCGGCGTCCAGGTCGTCCCAGCGCACGCTCGGCAGGGACTCCATCAGCGCCACCGCGCGTGCGGCGTCCGCGGCTGGCGGTGCCGTCGGCAGGGTGTCGGGAAGCGCAGTCATCAGAGGACCTCCATCCCGCGCAGGCGACCGGTGAGCTCGTCGAAGTACGCCTTGCTGATCCGCTTGCTCTCCCGCCGCGAGGCCTTCTCCTGGTCCTCGCCGTAGCGCCACCAGACACGTCCGGTCTCCCGCTCGGTGATGATCGAGCGGTCCTTCTCGGCGGGGCCGCGAAGGAAGAGGGAGACGGTGTCCGGCGTGGTGTACGTGGTGTGGATCTCGCTGTGGTGCAGCGTGTAGCAGTTGCCCGCGCGCTCGGTGGTGACGAAGCGCGGCACCACCTTGAGATCGGTGGGGACGGCCTCGAAGTCGTTCTGCGCGTCCTCGGGGACGTCCGGCGCCTGGCCGACCAACTCGTGCCTGATGTGTCGGTAGTTGCCGCGCATGATCAGCGAGCTGAAGGAGAACCGGTGGTCGTGCGGCCGGTCCAGGTGGTCGTCGGTGGAGACGTGGACGCGGATGCGGAACCCGCGGTCCAGGGCGTCGTAGATGACCAGCTTGTCGATCAGGCGGTGGTGCTCGCATTTGTCGAAGAGGTCCTCCTCCTCCCGGGCGCGCTCCAGCAGCATCGTCAGCGACTGCTTGTCGGCGGCCAGTTCGGTGAGAATCTCCTTGGTCTGCGCCCTGGCCCGGGGCAAGTCGGACCAGTCCACGACCAGACGGTCGAGTGCTTCCAGCATGGGGGTACTCCGTTGGTAGCTGTGCCGTGAGTGCGGATCGCCGCAGCGCGCTGGGGCGGCGCGGCGTCAGGCCGGGCTGGAGTGGGACCGGCTGCTGGGCACCATGGCGCGGGGCCCGCTCCCGTCGGCGATCTCCAGGCCGAAGGTGCGGTGGGCCGTGCCGGCCACCAGCTGCCAGATGTCCGCGTCACCGAGCTGCTGCGACCGGGCGTTGGCGATCTGCCGGGCCAGCGGCTGCGAACCGGCGGCGACGATGCCGCCGGCCTGGTACCAGAGCCCGTTCTCGCCGGTCTGGTGCAGTTCCTGGCCGCCGAGCCGGGCCGAGTCGCAACGGTCGGTCATCAACATGGTGTTCTGCGGGCCCATCAGCTCGACGGCGCGAGCGGCGATGGCGAGGTCGACGTGCTCGCCGTCGAAGTTGATGCAGGCGGCGATGCGCCCGGCGGCCGCCTCCCGCATGATCGCGGCCGGCACCGGGCCCACCGTCCGCGCCGCGTTCTCCAGCGTCCACGAGGGCAAGTCGTACGAGGCGATGGTGGCCTCGCGGTCGCGGCGGGCGGCCGTGGTGCGGAAGGCGTGGCGGATGTTCAGCGGCATGTCGTTGAACAGGTGGTCGGTCACCACCCTGGTGCCGGTGCCGTTCCACTCGGCCTGCCAGGCGAGGTCGACCAGCTCGGTGACCTGCTGGGCGCTGCGCTCCGGATCCGCCCGCGTGAAGTGCCCGAGGGCGGGCCGCACGCCGTGGCCGAGCATGGTCTCGATCAGCCAGGGGAAGTCGAGCTGCTCCGCCCGCAGTGCGTCGCCCAGCTCGGAGGCGGGCGAGAAGATGTCCGGCGAGACCACGGAGTACACCAGACCGTGTTCGCCCAGGCTGGTCAGCCGTTCCCACTCGTGACGGGTCGGCACCCAGACGGTGGCAGCCGGTGTGCCGCCGTGGCTGGCCAGCAGCGGCCCTTCGAGCGCGATCCCGGCGATGTGCGGCAGCAGTCCGTCACGGCGCAGGGCCTCGTAGCGGTGCACGAAAGCCTCGAACTCGGCGAGCCGGTCGCGGTGCAGATAGAGCGTCGGCAGGCTGAGCACGCCCTCCCGGGCGCAGGCCTCGTCCAGCCGGAGCAGGTCCAGCGAGCCGAAGTCGGAGAAGTCGACGTCGCCGAAGCCGTGGCAGTGCACCTCGACCGGCAGATCGGCGAAGGCCGTCGTGCCGGTCGAGCCGCTGGCGGCCGCGGCCGTCACCGAGTGCCTCCCGCGGGCGGGATGACCTGATCCCAGCGGATGTCCGCGGCCGCGGTGTTCTGCGTGGGCGTGCGACCGTCGTGAACCGCGACCGCGGCAGAGGTGACGCCGACGGCCAGCAGGGCTACCGCGGTCAGCAGGGCGGTACGTACGGTGACAATCAAACGGTTCATGGAAAACTCGATTTTCTGGCTCTGCCCGGATTGATTCCGAGACTGTGCGGGTCTGACGCCGCAGCTGCTTACCGAGTGGGAGAAGCGTGCCGGGCCGCCCTAGGCGGCGGCTTCGGTACAGAGCTCCTCCACGTCTCAGGTGAGCTGCCAAACGCTTCCTAGAAGATCTTTACTCGCGCAATCGACCTGATCTATAAGTTGAGGGGGGCAGGAAGCTGCATTGCAGCAACAGGAGGCCGCTTCACCATCGCGGCTTTGGGCTGGGGAGTCACTCATGACGGTTTCGGTCGATCACCAGGACGCGAGCGACCTTTATCGCTACGCACTGAACGGCCACCGCCTGGATCTGGATGAGGTTGTCGCCACGTTCGGCTGGTCCCGGGAGCGGGTGGAGGCGGTCGTCGAGCAGCTGCGGGGACTGGCCCTGCTGCAGTCCGCGCCGCAGTCGCCGGGCCGCTATGTGCCGACCTCGCCGGCGCAGGCCGAGAGTTACCTGGTGGATCCGCTGCTCGCCGAGATCGAGCGCTGTCAGCGGCAGAGCCAGCGCATCCGCAAGGGGCTGGCCGAGTTCGCCCCGATCTACTCGCAGTTGGAGGAGGGCTCCGGAGCCAGCGAAGTCATCGAGGGTCCGGATGCGATCAACCGGGAGATCGCCCGGGTCGCGGCGGCCTGCACCGAGGAGATCTGCACCGCGCAGCCTGGTGGCGGCCGCTCCCTCGCCTCCATGGAGGCCGCCTGGCGCGACACACGCGAGCTGCTCGAGCGGGGCGTCCGGATGCGGACCGTCTACCAGAGCTCGGCCGTCTTCTCCGGCCCGACCAGGGAGTACGTACTGCGGGTCGGCCACTACGGGTCGGAGGTGCGGACGATGGCCGAGTTCTCCGAGCGGCTGATGATCTTCGACCGCAAGGTCGCCTTCATCCCGGGGAACAGCCAGCGCAGCTCGGCCGTGGTGATCCGCCAGCCCGCGATCGTCCAGTTCCTCGCGGACGTGTTCGAGCGGACCTGGCTGGCCGCGATCCCCTTCGCGACGGAACTGCCCACCAGTACGGTCTCCGAGGCGGTCGACGGGGTGCGTCTGACGATCGCTCGGCTTCTCGCCGAGGGCGCGACGGATGAGGTCGTGGCCCGGCGGGTGGGGCTGAGCGTGCGTACCTGCCGAGCCCATGTCGCCAAGCTCTACGAGCAGTTCGGGGCACAGAGCCGTTGCCATCTGGGGGTGTTGCTGGCTCGGTCGGGCCTGCTCCACGCGCAGCCGGACTGCAGGCGCAGCTAGCCCGGTTGCCGGTCCGGAGCGCGGCCCGGCGCTTTGCACGCCCTGGACACGACGCCCGGTCTCCCGCATGATGATCGGGTTCCACCGATCCAGCACCCCGTCGGCCGCGCCGGCGGGGTTTCGCGGCGCAGTCGCATTCCTAGGCCTTGTCCGGCCGGTCTTCCTGGCCTGGACGAGTATGCGACCGGTCCGCTGTGGGCCCGCGCGTTTCTTCGGGCGCATGCGACCGTTCGCGTTGTGTTGCGGCGCGGCCCGTTCCCGGGCGCCCGAGTCGGCGCGTGCCGAAGATATTCGAACGACCGGCGAAAAGGGACTTGACGCCGCGGGATCCCAGTCTCTAACTTCGAATGCAGAGCGGCTGGCGGAAATGATCGCCGAAGCGGCTCGCTCAGGAATCGGTACAGTCTTTCTTCGAGTCCGGTCCTGATTCTCCGGAATACCCCTGCAATGGCAGGGACGGTATTTCTCCCCTGATGTGGATGGCCGATCCGGTCGGTTCTCCCGGCTGGGCCGAACGGCAGCGCCATCCCCCGGGTTTTTCTCCGCACAGCATTCCAGGTATGTCCGAAGTGGCGCCGATGCCGGTCGCCCGCGATGAAGGAGAGGGTAGGAAATGAATCGTCCGGAAGCTTCCTCCTCCGGGGCGCAGGTGACCGACGGTGCCGCCAACATCTACCTGGAGCGAGGGTTTGAGCAGGTCACAGCGGTGAACTCGGCCGGCGAGCGACTGTTCTCCGGACGCCGCCTCGACGGCATGGCGGTCCGATCGACGGGTGCCGGGGACAGCTTCTTCGTCCAGCGGTCCGGGGTCGGGGCCGGGCATGTCCGGGCATTGCTTTCAGATGTCGCAGAGGTGGCCGCCGGATTGCCGATCAATTACCTCGAGGCCGCGCTCGTATCCGCTTCCCAGCTGGTGGAGGGGCTCGCCCCGACCATTGCCACCAAACATGACGTAGTCGGTGAACTGCTGGCGGCGGCGAGGGAGGGGGCGCTTTCGTGCGGTGCCCGGAACGCGGAGGCCCGGCTATGGCACCAGGAACGCTGCTACGTATCCGGCCCGGACATATCCGGTGCGGCCGGTCCCGCGCTCCGGCAGAATGTCGGAATGCGCCGGCTCACCGTGAGTGCGGGAATCGGTGCACAGCGTGGGACGGTGACCATCGCCGAGCTGGCTCACCTGCCGCTGACCGTCGAACGGGCGGCCGAGGCCGGCCGACGGGCCGCGGAACGAGTTGCCAACCTCGCGGTGGCCACGGCGCCGAGCCGGGCACGGGCGGCAGTGGTCCTGGCCCCGGAGGCCGCAGGCGTCTTCGCGCACGAGGTGATCGGGCATGCCCTGGAAGCCGACACCGCCGTTTCCTCGAGTCTGTGGCGTCAGCGCGGACAGTCGGTCTCCCATCCCGATCTGACGGTTCGTGACGATGGCACCGACCCTTGGGCCTGGGAGCGGGTGGCGAGCGATGAGGAGGGCACGCCCTGCACGGTGGCGGCCGATCTCATCGTGGGCGGCGCTGTCGAAGGTGTCCTGACGGACCGTGCCAACGCGGCACGCCTGGGCGTTCGAGCCAGCGGTCATGCCCGTCGGGGTGCCTACACCAACCCGCCAGTACCGCGGATGCGGCATCTGACGGTGGAGCGCGGACCGGAATCGCCGCAGGAGATCATCCGCGACACGGCTGACGGGATCCTCGTCCTGGAGGTCGGTTCCTCGGACGCCGTTCCCGCCGAGGGGCGCTTCATGATCCGGGTGGTCGAGGCACGGGAGATCGTCAACGGCGAGATCGGCAGGCCGCTCACCGGATTCACCGTCCACGGCGGACTGGCGGAACTCGCGACCCTGGACGCGGTCGGCAACGACGCGGCCGGAAGCGTCTCGATGTGCGGCCGCCAGGGGCGCTGGCTGCCGGTCTCGCACCGGGCTCCCACCCTGAGGCTCGGTCACCTGGGCATCCGTGGCAAGGGGGTGCCCGCATGACCACCGCAGACACTGCCGCGCTGTGCGCTGCCCTTGTGGCCCAAGCGCGGGGCGACGAGCGGATCGAGGTCTTCGCCCGCCGCGTCCGCACCGTGATGACCCGGCTCGGCTCGTCGGGCCAGGCACACGACCAGATTTCCGACGGCTGGATGATCGGCGTCCGTTCATCGGTGGACGACCGGCTCGGCCTGGCCACCGGCAACGTACTCGACGAGCGAGGACTGGCCACGATCCTGGCCGACGCCCGGCGGGCCCGGGTCGAGGTGCCGCGCCCGGTCGCACGGGAGGACGGCCATGGGCAGGTGGCGGCGAGTCCGGCAGCGGAACCGGTCCACGGCTCCAGTACACCGGCGCAGTTGCGGGCCATCGCCGCGGCCGTCCACCGGGACGCCTCAGCCGGCGGTCCGGCGGTGGTCACGGTCGGCAGCACCCGGCGGGTCGTGGTGCTCCACGACTCCGCGGGCCGCAGCGAGACGCACCAGCAGACCGAGGCGCAACTTCACATCCGCTCGGCTACCCGCGGTCTCGACGCTGCTCAGGGAGCCCGGATCCGCAGGAACGTCACCGAGCTTCCGATCGACGGCGCGCTGGCGGAGTACACCCGCAGCTTCAGCGCCCTGACCGGATCACCGGCCCCGTCCGGCCGACCCCAGTGGATCCTGCTGTCACCGCTGCTCGTTGCCCGCATCGTCGGCCGGATCAGCCGCGCCTTCCTGCGCAACGCCAACCGGGCGCACAGCTGGAAGACGGGCGATGTCATCGGCACGGGTCGGCAGAAGCTGGTTCTGGTGGACGACGGCGCGGCCCAGCGTGGACCGGGAGCCATTCCGGTGGACGACGAGGGCGTGGCGCGACGCCGCACGGTCCTGCTGGACCGGGGCAGGGTCGCGGGACTGCTCGGCTGCACCAGCGCCGGACCTTCCACCGGAAGCGCCCAGTGGGGTGGGTGGGACAGCGAGATCCTGCCGGCCACCGCAGCCTGCTACGTCGAGCCGACCACGGAGCAGGTGGTCGCGGCACCGGAGAGCCTGCCGGGAGACGGGTTCGTCGCCGAGGACCTGCGTGGCTTCCGCGGCGGTCTGGACTTCACGACCGGCCGCATCGAATGCGAGTTGACCGGAGTGGTGATGCGCGACGGGAAGCCGGTCGGAACGGGGCGCATCGCGCTGTCGGCCGCCCCGGGCGAGTTCCTCGGTGCCTTCGACGAGGTGTACTCCGGTACCGAGTTCTATCGAATCCAAGGCCTGCATGGAGGTTCCTGGTGTCTACTCAACGGTTCGGTGGTGCACGGTGATTGCTGAACGCGAGGCATCGGTCTCGACGGTGGTGGCGGTAGCCGACAAGTTCGTCGACGAGACGCATCTGGCGGCAGCCCGGAGCGTCCTGGAGCGGGTCGTCGACACGGACAAGGTGCGGTTGGCCTTCGTCGGTGGCTCGTTGGCCGCGGGTCTGGGCCACGGGATGTCGGACGTCGATCTGTACGTCGCCGCCGAACCGGGCACGGACCTGCCGAAGCGCGGCTACCGTGAAGGCGGGTACGTCGTCCAGATCAACCCCCTGTCGACCGCGCAGCTGGAGCAGATCGCCGCGACCTGCACCGAGTTCACGGCCAGCCGCACGGACCGCTGGCAGGTCCTGGTGGGCGATGTGGAACTGCAGCCGTCGATCCGGTACGCGATCGGCTCGGTGCTGATCGACAAGGACAGCGGTCTGCCGTCCACCGACCAGGCCAAGCTGACGGTCCGTAAGATCCTTATGACTCGTTGGGCCTACGATGTGTCGGGCTTCGGCGAGGACGCGCTGGGGGCGCTGCAGGTCGGCGACGAACTCACCGCGCTGCAGTCCTCCTCGATCGCCGTCGAGTGCGCGGTGGAATGCGTGCTCGCCGCCGTCGGAGACGTCTACCTGGGCCGCAAGTTCCTCCTGCGGCGTACGGCCCGCAACGAGGCGCTGCGCGAGGTGCTCCCGCGGATCTGGGACGGGCTGCGGCTGCCGCAGGCCCCCGGCGGCATCGAGGAGACGACCCGCGTCGTCACCGAGAACATGCGGGTGGCCGGTCACCTGGTGGTGAACGCGCTGCTCGACGGCTGGGACGCGCCGGCGCCGCACATCGCCGCCTGCCCCGACCACTGGGAGGACGGCGGTCCGACCAGGAGCCCCTGGGTGGTGCCCGTCCGCCTCTCCGATTCCTGGGGCATGGCCGGACCGGACGCCGGATACCGGGTCAAGCAAGGCACGGTCCGCCTCTGGCGCGAGCTGGATGGCCGGTCCCTCGATGACGTGCACCGCAGCTTCGAGGCCGACCCCGACCTTGCCGGGACCCCCCGAGAACTTCTCGACACTGCCACCGCGCAGTTGATCGAGAGGAACGTCGTCGCAACGGGCGACGGCGTTGCAACAGCCGATAGTTGATGAGGAGTTGACCATGGAGAACAACGAGATGGACATCATCGAGGACAACGAGTACGCCGCCGAGGTGATCTAACTCGTGTGTCTGCGGGGGGCGGCTTTCGAGCCGCCCCCCGCTCATCCGTGTGCCGCGGCGCTCGCCGCGGATCGTGAGGAGGGTAGGGCCGTGGACCATCCGGCGATCGAGATCCTGGACGTGGGACGGGTGTTCACCGAGTCCGGGAAGAACCTGGTTGCCCTGGACGGGGTTTCCTTCACCGTCGGCCAAGGGGAGATCGTCGGCCTGCTCGGCGGGAACGGCGCCGGCAAGACCACGCTGACCAAGATCCTCTCGACCCTCCTGCTGCCCACCACGGGCACTGCCCGGGTGCTGGGGGCGGACGTGCTGCGAGACCCGACCGCGGTCCGCGCCCGCCAGTCGGTGGTCCTCGGCGGAGACCGCGGACTGTACGGGCAGTTGACGGCCCGGGAGAACCTGCGGTTCTTCGGCATGCTGGACGGCATCGCGCACCGCAGCCTGATGGCGCGGCTGGATTCGGCCCTGGAGGAGGTCGGGCTCGCCCAGGCCGCCGACCGCCGGGTCGAGTCGTTCTCCAAGGGAATGCGCCAGCGGCTGCACATCGCCATCGGCCTGATCTCGGACCCGCGGGTGCTGCTGCTCGACGAGCCCACGGTCGGTCTCGACCCGGTCGAGGCGGCTCGGCTGCGGGCCTCGGTCGCCTCGCTGCGCCGCAGCGGCGTGGCGGTCCTGTTGACCAGTCACTACCTGCTCGACGTCGAAGAACTCGCGGACCGTGTGGTGATGTTGGACAAGGGCCGGGTCACCCACGAGATGTCGGTGGCCGACTTCTCAGCCAGCCTGGGATACACCGCCACCGTCGTGGTGCGGGGCTCCGGTGCCGCGCCGGCCCAGGAGCGGTTCCGCCCGACGGGCGCGGTCGGCGTCCGGATCGAAGCCGATGCCGGGGGCTGGCAGCTGACCCTGCAGCTCCCGCAGTGGAGTCCCGCGGTGCTCGTCGGCCTCGGCGAGGCGCTGGGGCAGGCGCGGATCGAGGGCATGGAGGTACTGCCTGCGCGTCTGGAGGACGCCTTCATCCAGCTCCAGGCCCAGACATGAGCAGCGGTGCGCCGAACGGCGCTGCGCGGACCGGCTTCGCCACGGCCGTGGCGCGGGTGGGGGCCCGTTGGGTGCGGATCCTGGCCGCCTCCGCGCGGATGCAGATCCTGGTCATCCGCAGCCATCCGGCCGTGCCGATCACGGCGGTGGTCCAGCCCGTGGTCTTCTACGTGGTGATGGCCGGCCAGCACGGCGGCGCCGACTCCCCGGCGCAACGGGCATCGCGGCTGATCGCGATCCTGCTCACCTCGCTGTGGGGCGCGACCCTGTGGGCCGTCGGCGGCATTCTGCGCCGCGAGATCGCCGAGGGCACTCTGGCCAGGAACCTCACCAGCCTGACCGATCCGCGCCTGGTCGTCATCGGCAAGTGTCTTGGCAGCTCACTGCTGGTGTTGACCACGCTGGTCGGCACCAGCCTGGTGCTGGCGCTGGTCACCGGAGCCCGGGTGCCGCTCGACGCCGTGCCCTGGATGCTGCTGGGAGCGGTGCTGGTCGCCCTCTCGGGAACGGCCCTGGGGTTCGCGCTCTGCAGCCTCTTCGTGCTCACCCGGCATGCCGTGCACGTGACCGCCGCGCTGACCTACCCGGTGTTCATCCTTGGGGGACTGCTGATCCCGACCTCGCTCATCCCCGGACAGCTCTCCTGGCTGTCCCGGCTGATCAGCCTCTACTGGGCCGATCAGTTCCTTGGCAGGGTCGCCGGCGGCGGCGCCGTCCCGCTCACGGCCCTGTCGATGCTCGTCCTGCTCATCACGCTGTACTACGTGACCGGCCACGTCCTCTTCCGCCGCGTCGTGGACCGGGCGCGCCGAAAGGGGACAATCGACCTTGGGTGAGCACGCCCGGCGCCATCTCGAGGCGATCAGGACCGGCTACCTGATCTATCTCGCCGACAATCCGCTTAAGGTCCAGCTGACCACCACGCTGCCGCGGCTGCTGCTGCAGGGGATCTTCTACACCATGCTCGGGCGCCTGGTCGGTGGCCAGAGCGGCGCGCACTTCGCCTTCATCGGCGCGATCGCCTTCGCCGCCTGCACGGACACGGTGATCGGCGTCTGCGACGTGCCGATGACCGATCAGTGGTCCGGTACCTACTACCGGCTGCAGACCGGTGCGCTGCCGCCCGGTGCCGTCTACCTCTGCCGGTCGCTGCCGTACCTGACGTCCGGATTCCTCTACTCGCTGCTGGTGCTGCTGGTGGACGGTCCGGTGCTCGGATTCGCCGGCAGCCTCGGCTCCCTGACCGCAGTGCTTCCGCTCTACCTGCTCACCGCGACGACCTCCACCATGTTCGGCCTGGCGCTGGCCGCCCTCGCGGTCGGCGGCAGCCGGGACGTCCTCTACGGCAACCTCGGCTCCTACTTCGTGCTGGCCGCCTCGGCGATCGTTTCCCCACTCGCCTCGAAGCTGCGCTGGCTGGCCGTGCTCGGTGAGGTCCTGCCGCTCGGCCACGGCCTCAAGGCGATCCGTGCCGCCACCGCCGGCTCGCCGTGGCTGGTGCAGCTGGCGCTCGAGGTCCTCGTCGGCCTCGGTTGGCTGGCGGTCGCCCTGCTGGTGGTGCAGGCCAGGGACCGTGCGGCCCGCGGACGGCGCGTCAGCGTCGGCCGCCTGCACAGCTAGTGCTCGGCCCGCCCGGCCCGGGCGCGACGGAAGGCATGGTGCCGACCCGGTCAGGCGCTGTTATCGGATCTGTCATCTGCTCACGCTGTCGGGTTGATCTTCTCGGTCGCGCCGCAGGTCCGCCCGATCCCGGGCAGCCTGATCAACATCTTCCAGGAGTACGGCCGCGACCTGGGCTTCCCGCCGCCCTCCAACGGCGACCTCACCCCGTGGACGCAGCAGGGCGTCCTGCTGCTCAACCGCGCCCTGACCACCGCGCCGGGCAAGCCGGCCGCACACCGGGGCAAGGGCTGGGAGGAGGTCACCGAGCAGGCGATCCGGGCGCTGGTGGCGCGCGGCGGTCCGCTGGTGGCGATCCTGTGGGGGCGCGACGCCCGTAACCTGCGCCCGCTGCTGGGGCCGGTGCCCGCGGTGGAGTCGGCGCACCCGAGCCCGATGTCGGCGGACCGGGGCTTCTTCGGCTCCCGTCCGTTCAGCCGGGCGAACGAGATGCTGGTCGGTCAGGGCGCGCAGCCGGTGGACTGGCGACTGCCCTAACCGTCCTCGACTCGCCGCCGGGGAGAAGCACGGCCGCAAGCGCATGGCCACCCTGGTAGCGGTCCACGACGCCGAGCCCACCAAACGCGGCGTCGACGACATCATTACCGACCCCGCCCCCCACGGCGGCGACGGCCAGGACGAGGCGCGCGAACGCCGTCCCGGGCCCAAGGCCAGGGCCAAGTGGCTGACCGGCTCGGTCGACGACACCGCCGCCCAGGTCGTGACCGCCGCGTTTGACGAGGCCGAGCACCGCGACCCCACCCACCGCCGGCCCTGGGTCGTGCTCGTGGACGGCGCGCGCCACCAACTCGACCTCATCACCACGGAGGCCGAGCGCCGGGGCGTGACGGTGCACATCGTCAAAGCCTGGCGCGCGACACGCCACCGTCGCCGCCCGGTGCGTGTGGCGCGGAACCCAGGCGGCACGTCGAAGCCCCGTCGGACGAAGGCGACTTGGAGAGATCGCCTGTCCGACGGGGCTTCGATGCGTACCGCTGCGTTCGGCGCACATCGTCACACCGCCGTGACCTGCACACCCACAAGATCATCCCGGCTGTGAAGCTGACCTTGGCTCAGGTGTGCCGGGTGTCCTGCTGGTGGTTGGTCAGAAGTGGAGCATGTACTGGAATTCGAGATCTTCGCTGCTGACGTGGAGGTGGCTGCGGGTGCCGTAGGCGAGGTCGTGGTTCCAGTTGTATTCCTCGACGTCGAAGGAGCCGTCGGAGTAGACGGCGTTGACGTAGGCGACGTGGCCCTTCTTGTGGACGGTGTTGACGGCGATGGCACCGACGGTGGGGGTGGTGTTGACGGTGACGCCGGCACTGCGGGCGGCGCTGGCCCAGCTGTGGGCGTCGCCCCAGGTGACGCCGCCCCAGAAGTTGTTGAAGTCCGGGACACCGAGACGGCTGGCGATGCGGTACGCCGCGAAGGCGGTGCAGTTGTCGTCGGCGAAGCCGCGGCTGCGGTGGTCGAAGTCGTCGGTGGCGCTCTGGGAGCCAGTGCTGCTGCCGCCGCCGCCGAGGAACTGGTGAGAGGCGTTGTTGTTCTTCAGCGTGGAGTTGAGGTTGCCCTTTTCGCCGGGGGCGAAGTCCTGGCTGGCGCCGCCGAAGCCGCTGTTGAAGTAGACGCGGACGGTCTTGTCGGTGCGGTTCCACACCGACGCGGCGTTGTTCTTGACGCAGACACCCTGGCCGTTGCCGGCACCCTTGAATTCGTAGCAGCTCGGCTGGGTGGCTCCGAGGTCGCTCATGGAGCCGGTGAAGTCGGAGACCGAGCCGGCCTCGTTGCTGTTGTAGTAGTAGCAGAACTCTCCGTCGTCGCAGGATCCGTCGCGGGACGCGGCGAAGGCGGGGGCGGAGGTGGCGCCGATGAGGGGGACGGCCATGGCCAGTGCGGTGCCGGCGACGGCGAGCGTGGTGCGTATCTTCTTCAAGGCCTACTCTTTTCGTGACGTGTCATCAACGGGTTCTCTGGTCGTGCTCGGGTGGTACCGTGCGCGGTCAGTGGCTGCGCTGGTACTGCTCCCAGGTCTGGATGGGGATGCGGGGGCCGTCGTCGGCGCCGTGGTTGGCCAGGCCGTTGAGGCCGAGGTAGTAGTCACCGGTCTGGTTCTGGGCCTGGGTGGACAGATCGGTGTCGTTGATCGCCGCGGCGTGGATGTGCCACGGCCAGTCGCCCTGGGTGGGGTTGCGGACCCAGGCGGCGAATCCGACCTGGCGCAGTGCCTTGGCGACGGCGGTGCGGGTGGTGCTGGACATGCCGTCGACGTTGATGTCCACGACACCACCGCCGTCGTGGGTGCCCGCGGAGGTGGGATCGCCGCCGGGGTTGTAGGAGCCCTGGGACAGGGTGAGGCTGAAGCCCAGGAGGCGTTCGGCTTCGGTGAGCATGTTCTGGGTGCGGGTGTCGACGGTGTATCCGTCGCGCTGCAGGCGCGCGCCGGCCCTGATCTGGTGGGTGACGGTGTACCGGCCCTGCCCGAGCGCGGTGAGGGAGGTGACGCCGGGCAGTCCGTTGGCGTCCAGACCGGTGTAGCCGAGGGAGCGCTGGAAGGCGGCGTAGGCGGCGGTGGTGCTGGTGCCGAAGTAGCCGTCCACCCAGCGGGCGTCGAGGAAGCCACGGGCCTGCAGAGCCTGCTCGACGGCCAGGACCGAGTCATGGGCCCCCGGGGTCTGCGTGCTGTCGGGGCGTCGGGGATCGATCTGGGCAGCCAGGACGGTGGCTTCCATGTCCACCTCGGGCAGCGCGGTGGTGGTGGCCGCCGATACCTCGGCAGAGGACGGCGGGGTCGCCGCGTGGGCCTGTGCGGTGCTCAGCACCAGGCCGCTGAGGACGGCGACGGCCGCGAGCAGTCGGGTTGCGGCGTTGCGGGTCTTGATGGCGGATGCCATGTGGTGGTTCCTTCTGGTTCGGTGGAGGGATCGGCCCCGACCTCGTCCCGGTGTCGGGCAGCAGGCGGGTGAGGGCTCCGATGGAGGGCTCCCGACCGGGGCAGCGCTCAGCCGCACCGCCGGTCGGTGCGGCCGTCGCTGACGTGGTTGCTGCGCAGAAGGGCGGCGCCGGGGCAGGTGCACTTGCCGCTGCCCCGGCGCCGCCGGGCGACCGGTACAACTTCTGGTGACGGTTCGGGGGTCAGTACTGCTCGATGGACGTGACCGGCTTCGGGGAATCCGTCGGACAGTCAGCAGCAGCCGTTCGGGGACCCGGCGCCCCAGTGGTCGCCGTGGGCCGGACGGTCAGCAGCGTTCGTCGGTCTTGACGGCGATGTCGCCGGGGTAGGGCATGCCGTCGTTCCCGTTCCAGCCCAGGGCCTGGGTGCACTGCGACAGGGTGTCGGCGCCCAAGGACCACAGCTCCACCTCGTTGTGGCCGCACTGGGGGTCCTGGACGGAGTGTCCGCCGTTGGTGACGATGGCCGCGCACGCATCCCAGTCGCTGTGGGCGGAGCGGTAGCTCTGCCACACGTACAGGTAGGAGTAGTTCTTCCCGCAGCCCTTGTACTGCTTCACCGACGCCATCGTCTCCCCGCCGACGTTGAGGTAGGCGGTGCTGCCGATCTGCGTGACGCTGGAACAACCAGACGGAGTGGAGGCCTGAGCGGTCGCGGGAATCGCGACGAGCATCGGCACAGCAAGGGCCGTGACGGCAGCGATCTTCTTCAGGATGGACATGGCGAAACAACCTTCTTTCAGGAAACGGAAAGGGTGCAGATCCTTTGAGGGGCCGCCCCACGTCGCTGGCCTGCTGCGCTGAAGAAGCAGCCTGGTCGTGGACTCCCGGGACCCTGATTGGATGTGGTGCGGGATTCGACCGAACGCCATGGCGGGCATGTGCCGTGCTGGTCGTGCGGTCAGCGGTGCCAGCCTCTCGGGATCGGCTAACAGGCGCCTAACAGGCGCGTAACACGGGATTTGTGGCTGTGTCCGGCTGACGGCGCGACTCGGGTTGGACGAGGTGCCGGCCGATGGCCGGAGCGGATGCGGGGGGTGACCCGGCACTCCGCGCGCTACGAGCCGACGCCGACTTCGACACCTACTGGACCTGGCACGAGAAGCAGGAGTTCGCCCGCAACCACCAGGCCCGTTACCGCGACCACCTCACACTCGCGGCCTGATCAACAGCACCCTCATCAGATCTGCACCCATACTCGATCACAACCAAATACGCGCCCTAGCTGCGGGCACCGGCAGTACCCGGACCCGAGGATGGCCCTGCGGGTGGCTCAACTCGCGGGCGAAGGCGCGCAGTAGGGCGGGGCAGGAGTAGCTGCCGGGGGTGTCGGTGACCAGGAGATGGGCGTCCACGAGCCGTTCGAGCACCTCCTCCGCGACCAGCAGCGGCAGGTTCATGGCCCGGGCTGCCTGCGCGCTCGAGAACCGGCCGTCCGCGGCCGTGGCCAGCACCCGGAAGGCCCACGCGGCGCTCGGATCGAGTGCCCGGTAGCTGGCCGCCACCCGGGCCCTGAGGTCCAGGCTCCCCACCCGCAGTTCGTCGAGCAGCAGTTCGTCGGTCAGGCGGTCGGCGAGGTACCCGATGCTCCACGCGGGCCGCGCGCCGAGCCGGGCGGCGCAGATCCGCAGTGCCAGCGGGAGTCGACCGCAGGCGTCGACGATCCGGGCCACCGCCTGCGGTTCGGCCGCCACCCGGGGCGACCCGACCAGCCGGTGCATGAGCCGCTCGGCCTCCGGTACGGTCAGCACGTCCAGTCCGAGCGGCAGCGCCTCGAGCAGGTCGGGCAGCCGGTGGCGACTGGTGACCAGCGCCGCGCAGCCGGGGTCGCTCGGCAGCAGCGGGCGCAGCTGCGCAATGTCGCGGGCGTCGTCCAGCACCACCAGCACGCGGCGGCCGGTCAGCAGCGAGCGGTAGAGCGAGACGCGCTCGTCCAGGCCGACCGGTAGCCGCTCGGCGGGAACTCCCAGGGCGAGCAGGAAGGCGCCGAGCACGGCGGCGGGGGCGGCGGGCTGCTCGGCCGTGGCGTGGAGGTCGGCGCGGAGTGTGCCATCCGGGAACTCAGTCCGGACGGCGTGTGCGACCTGATCGGCGAGCGCGCTCTTGCCGACCCCGGGCTGGCCCGAGATCACCGCGACGAACGGTGCCAGGCGGTTCGCGGCGGTCAGCCGGTCGACGAGCAGGGACACCTGCTCCTCGCGGCCGGTGAATTCCGGCAGGGGCGACGGAAGCTGGCAGGGCGTCACGGCTACCGTCCCCGGGCCGGCGTTCACCCGCGCGGTCGCCGGCTCCGCGGCTGTCGGTTGCCCGGTCGCGGCCACGGACCCTCTGGCCGGCCTGGTCGCCGGCACGGAGACCGCGCTGATCGGCTCGGAGCGTGCCCTGGTCGGCCCGTACGGATCGGGCTCCCCGCGCAGGACTCGTCGGTGGATCTCGCGCAGTTCGCGGCCGGGCTCGACACCGATCTCCTCGACCAGCGTCTGCCGCATCCGCTGGTAGACGGTCAACGCCTCGCACTGCCGCCCGCCCCGGTACAGCGCCGTCATGAGCAGGCCCCAGAGCCGCTCTCGTTCCGGGTGCTCGGCCGTGCGCGCGCGCAGCTCGGCGATGAGAGCATCGGCGTCGCCGTTCAGGCACAGCCGCGCCTCGGTCCGCGCCTCCAAGGCGTCCAGGCGGGCCTCGGCCAGCCAGCGGGCCTCCTCGCGGTGCAGGACGTCCGAGGGGATGTCCTCCAACGCCGACCCCCGCCACAGCCCCAGGGCCTCGTCCAGCAGGGTGGCCGCACGCTCGAAGTCCTGATGCCGCAGTGCCGAGACGCCCTGCTTCCGGAGCAGGGTGAACCGCTGGACGTCGAGCTCCTGGTCGTCGACGTCGATCAGGTAGCCGCCGGCGGTGGTCCGGATCCGCTTGCCCGACTCGCCCAGGGCGTTGCGCAGTCGCATCACGTAGTTGCGCAGGGCGGCGGACGCGCTCCGGGGCGGCTGTCCGTCCCAGACCGCCTCCGCCAGGAAATCCGCCGATGTCGGCTGCCCGTGCCGGATCAGGAGCGCCGCGAGAAGCGCACGTTGCCTGCGGCCGGGGACAGCGCGGGTCTGCCCGCCGTCGCGGACCAGCAGGGGCCCGAGAATCCCGAACTCCACTCGCCTGTTCTCCTCTGCCGTGGGTGGTGGAAGGCGACGGGCGCGCTTGGCGGCGCGCCCGTGACGATCAGTCACTCCTTACTAATGCGCCGACACGGTGTTAGGGCTGCGGAGATTGGTGATGGGTGATCAACTCCGGACAGCGCGTTCATCCTGAACAAGCCGTCAGTAGGAGGCGTCGACTTTCCCGGACGGTGTCCGGACATCCGGACATCCGGACATCCGGACAGCCGGACAACGGACGGGCGGCCCGATGGGGCGGCCTGAGGAGACGGAAAGTGCCGGCCCCCGGCGGAGCCGGCACCGTGGGCACAGCAGCCGTCAGTCGTAGTGGCTCCAGTCGCTGGTCCACGAGGCACCCGCGTAGGAGCCGCCCCACCGCACGCAGACCTTCGGCGCGGCGAGCGTGACCGGGCCCGCGTAGTACGTGAAGCTGCCGGGGTTGCTCGCCGGGGTGCCGCCCTGCGCGGCCGGTGTCGCGTCCATCGCCACCTGGCCGGCGGGGTGGGTGGCCATGGTGGTGACGCAGTTCTGACCGGTGGCGCCGTTGAACAGCAGGTAGACCACCGCGCCGGGCAGGGCGTGCGAGTCGACCACGCCGAGGCCGCTGCCGCAGACCCCCGCCGGCGTGTACGGGTTGCCGCTGCCGGTGGCTACCGGCGTGGTGTAGCCGAGGCGGGGGACAGGGCACGGCGCGGCCGAGGGTGCCGTCGCTCGGCCACGCCGCGCGGCCCACTCTTCGCGTAGCCCGTAACGTTCCTGTGCCATCCGGCGGGCCAGACCCGGTTCCCGAACGGTGAACCCCCGCCCTGCCGGGCGATGCTGTTACCTGGACGGTGCTACTTGGTGGGGTAGCGACAGGCGGTTTGCGCGGCCGCGCTCCGCTCGCCCTCGCCCAGTGGCACCGGCCGCGCTTGCGTGGGAACGGCGGCAGGCGGCAGGGCCAGGGCGTCCACCACGTCGGTGGGACCGTCACCACCCAGGCAGGCGACCGCGGCCAGCCGGATCGGGCCCTGATCGGCCGTCCGCTTGGCGAGGTGCCAGGGCACGGTGAACCCTTCGGGGCCGACGTCGGTCAGGCCGAGCTGGTGCCAGCGCGGCGCCGGTACCGCCTGACCGCTGTCGGAGAAGTACGCGGCGAACCCCACGATGCCGAGGTAGGAGCCGGTGGCGTGCAGGTCCAGGCCATCGGGATCGGTCGGATGTTGAGAGACCGTCAGAGAGATCGACGCGGGAGCCGGGAGCCCACCGGGGCAGACGTCCGGCTTCGAGCCTGCGGGCGGATTGCCGTGCACCGTGGCCGACGAGACCATCCCGCCGCCGCTCAGTTCGAACCACCGCGCGTCGGGTGTCCCGCCCGTGTAGTCCATCACGACGTCACCGATGCAGAAGCCGACGAAGTGGACCTTGCATCCGGGCGGGATATCGCCGATCACTGACGCGCCGCGGGTGGCGCCGCTGCGGACCCGCGTGTCCCCGGCGTAGGTCGTGCCGTGGAAGGTCGTCCCGCCGGCCGGGCTGGCCGGACAGCCTGACACGGCGTCCGTGTCCGTGCCGCCCGCCGCGCGCTGCCAGACCACGAGCAGGCCGGTCAGCCCCAGCACCAAGGCGAAGCCCAGGGCAGGCAGCCACGCCCGTGGCCACCACCAGCGCGGGCGCGGTGCGCTCGACTCCTCGCCGTCGACCGGCTCGGGTCCGAAGCCGTGCTCCGGCAGCGCGTCCACCACCGGGCCGCGCTCCTCGGCGCTCGCCTCGGTCGGCCCGATCACCGCCGAGACGATCCGGGGGCCTTGGACCCGCGACGGCTGAACCCGCGCATCGGGCTGATCCCGCGCACTGGGCCGGACCTGCGCATCGGCTCCAGCCGTGCCGGCGAGTCGGCGGTCGAGCGCGTACCAGCGCTTCTCCCAGAGCTTGACGTCGCCACGGCAAGCGCCGACGTACGCCAGCGTCACCTCGAGCGTGGGTTTGCGCATGCCACCGGCGGCATCGCTCAGCGTCGTGGCACTGAAACCCGCCGTCGCCGCGAGTGCCCGGTACGTCGGGTTGCCGGCCTCCTGCCGCAGACACCTCAGCTCGTACGCGAACGCCTGCAGCGGGCCGTCGTTGGGATCAAGAGGTCGTGGCCTACGGGACAAGGGCCACCTCGCCGCGGCCGACCGTGTGCGATTCGAACATTCCGGCATCCCCCCTGTGCTCTGCTGGTGCTCCGGTCGTGCCGAGCGCCGCAGCCGCCGCAACCCCCTGGCTCGGCGACGACGTGTCCCCTGTGATGATGGGCAGGCAGATTGTTACACGAGTTATCTACGACTGCGTCATGATTCGTTCGCGTCCGATCAGAACGCGACAGCACGACTGCCCGCCCTCCGAGTGGAGGCGGGCCTGCTGGGGTCGTATCAGCGCTGTATCCCGCGTGCGACGCGCGACCGGTGTGCGCGAGGGGCGCAGCAAGGGGCGATCCCCGGTATCGCGCCGGTCCGCTTCGTTCTGGCGGATCCAGTTCCAGCTCGCCTCCGTCGTGTGTGATCAACACATGAGTCAACTATGAGTGGCTGACGACACGATCAGTGCACTGCCCGGTTCGAGGCGCCATGCTCGGCCGAATCCCGCACCACATCCATTGAGGAGATCGCATGACGGCACGTCAGTTCCCGGGTTCACGTCTGAGGAAGGCCGGGCTGCGGGCCGCTGTGGTGGGCGCGGCGGCTCTCGTCGCAGTCGGTGTGTCCGGCACGGCGGCGATGGCGCAGGACGCCACGGCCGCCACCTTCACCCTCGCTCAGCCGGACTGGTACGCCAATACCAGCGTGTCCTCCTCCAGCGTCACGCTGGAGCTGTACAACGACGGCAACCTGGTGCTGCACACCATCAGCGACACCGACGGGGGGACCCGGCTGTGGGCCAGTGGCACCAGCGGCCGGGGCGTGACCCACGTGGACTGGTCGCGGTCCGGCTACGCCAAACTGCTGGACGCCTCCAACCACGTCGTGTGCACCCTCGGCAAGCTCAACCCCGCCCCGGGGGGAACGGTCCGGATCCAGGACGACGGCAACATGGTCTTCTACGACGGCAACGGCAACGCCACCTGGTCCACCAACACCTCCAACGGGCCGGGCAACCTCAACTACTGCTACACCTGAGCACCCGGTCCAGCCGCAGACCCGCGCGGCTGGGCCCTGCCCAGAGGCATCGGCGGCACAGCGTCCGCCCACCATCCAACCGTTCTGCCGCGCACCGGCGATGAGCAGCGAAGCGGCACGTCGAAGGGACACTCGTGATACTCAGTAAGCCCGGTGCCTCCAGGGCGCGCAGGCGCCTGGGGCGCGTCGCCATGGTGTGCGCCGCGGCCGCCGGTGCGCTCGCAATGACCGCCACTACTGCGATGGCCGATGCGTCGGTCGCGACGTTCACCCTCGCCCAGCCCGACTGGCAGGCCGGCGGCTCTGGGGCAGGCTCGAACAACCTTCTGACGGGACTGTACCTCCTGGCCGACGGCAATCTGGTGCTCTACGGCTATGACGGGGAGGACCAGTATCCGCTGTGGGCCTCGGGCACGAGCGGGAAGGGCGTGACGACCCTGGACTGGTCGAAGTCCGGATACGTCAAGCTGATGAACTCCTCCGGCCACATCGTCTGCACCATGGGAGCCCTGAACCCGGCGCCGGGCGGCCACGCCGAGATCAGGGACGACGGCAACTTCGTGTTCTACGACGTCAACGGGAACGCCACCTGGTCCACCGGCACCGCCGGTCACCACCGGGGCAACATGAACTACTGCTACACCTGATCGCACCTGGCCGGCCGCAGGACTCACGCGGTACGCGACGGGGTCCTCCTGTAGACCGGGAAGGCGGGACCGCCGCATCGCTGCGGCGGTCCCGCCCTCCCGGGCTCAACGTCCGGCGCGGTCATCGGCTCCGGGCTCGTCCGAGGGATCGAGCGACCGCAGTCCCGTGAGACTGTCGGTGATCACGCGTGCGGCGCCGATCTGACGGGCGAGTGCGAGAGCACGAGTCCAACTGTCCCTGGCCGCCTCCAGGTTCCCGGAGCCGGCGTGGGCCCGGGCGATCGTCTCAAGGGTGTCCGCCGTGCCGGAGTGGTCTTCGAGGTCTTCGGTGATGGTGAGCGCCTCGTCGAGCGCCGCGAGGGCCTCCTGTTGCCGCCCGAGGCACCGAAGGGTGTCGCCGAGGTTGATCAGGGTGGCAGCGACCGGCCCGGGGAGACGGTCGCGCCGGAACTCTTCCAGGACCCGCCGGTAGATGGGCTCTGCGGTGCCGGCGTGCCCGGCCTTCAGGTACAGGCCCGCAAGTCCGTGGAGAGCCAGCATGTTGTCGCGGCCGGTGGCTTCTCGGTACAGATCGATCGAGCGCTCGGCGGCGTCGAAGGCTTCATCACGGCGCCCGAGTTCGTCGAGGAGCAGCGACTTGTTGCCCAGGACTGCGGCAAGGCCGCGCAGGTCTCCGTTGGAGCGGTGCAGTTCCTCTGCCGCGTTCAAGTGGGTCAGGCAGTCCTCGTACCGGCCGGTCAGGCCATGACTGGCGGCCAGCAGGTTGTGCAGGTCGGCCTCCGCCTTGCGGTTCTCGTGGGCGCGGGCAGTGGCGAGCGCGTCGGTGACGACGGCCTCCCAGTGGCCGTCCCACCAGTAGCTGTTCCCGTAGCCCCGCAGCATGGTGGCGATCGAGTAGGCGAAGTGGGGCAGGCCGTAGTCGCCGGCTCGCTGGACGACGCACCTGACGGCAGGCATCTCCCGGCGCAGCCAGGCCAGGGCGTGCTCAGCCGACGTGAGTTCGGGCAGCGGGGAGGAGGCAGGCAGCAGCTCGACCTCTGCCTCGCTTCCGTAAGCCCAGCAGAGCGAGTCGGCACGGTGGACGGCGGCCGTGTACCAAGTGAGCAGGCGGCCGACGGCGGCGTTCCGGGCCTCTGCGGTCTCCCGGGAGCGGGCGAGTTCGGCCGCGTACTCGGCCACCAGGTGGTGGAGCTGGTAGGTGTTCGCCGCCGGTGACTGGAGGATCTGGGCATCGACCAGAACATCGAGCAGGTCGAGCGCGACGTCGACCTGCTCGCCGAGGAGGGCCGCAGCGGCTTCGAGGGACAGCGGGTGGCCCGACCACAGTCCCAGGCGGTGGAAGGCGCGGGCGGCATCCACCTCCACCTGGCGGCCGCTGTCCAGCAGGGCCTGGTAGCTCATCGCGAACACGGTGCGCACCGAGGTGTCGTCGACGGAAAGGAGCTCGAGCCGACGAGGAGGATCGGCCAGCCGGTCGGCGATGACCTGCAGTGGCCAGTTGGGGCGGTTGGCGATGCGGGCCGCGGCGAGGCGCAGCGCCAGGGGCAGGCCGCCGCAGGCGGCGAGAATGCGCTGGGTGGCGTCGGGTTCAGCGGTGACCCGGTCCGGGCCGCAGACCGAGGCCAGCAGCTCATGCCCTTCCGACCCGAGCGGTTCCAGAGAGATGTGCGTGCCGTCGAGGCGGCCGACCAGGGCGCGACGGCTGGTCACGATCACGGCACACCGGCTGCCTCCGGGGATCAGCGGGGCGACCTGGGTGCTGTCGACGGCGTTGTCGAGGAGCAGGAGTACGCGGCGCTCAGCGAGGGTGGCCCGGAACAGGGCGGCCCGATCGTCGGCGTGGTCGGGCAAGTCCGGTCCGGGGATACCGAGATCGACGAGGAACCGTGCCAGTAGTTCCTGCGGCTCGCGAGGCGGCGAGGCGGCGAAGCCGTTGAGGTCGGCGTACAGCTGCCCGTCCGGGTAGTCGGCCCGCAGGGCGTCGGCCGCGTGTATGGCCAGGGCGGTCTTCCCGACACCGCCCATGCCGGAGATGACCACGGTCGCGGCGGTGTCGCCGCCGCCCCGGAGGCCGAGACCGCTCGGTGTTGCCAGCGCGGCGGTCACAAGCTCCAACTCGCGCCGGCGGCCGACGAATCCGCTGACGGGTCGCGGCAGCTGGGACGGAATGCCGGCGGGCCGACTCTCCCGCCCCGGGTGGCCTGCGGCGGATCGGTCCGCGGCGAGGAGAGTCTGGTAGGCGTCCTGCACGAGGCGGCCGGGGTCGACTCCGAGTTCCTCGGCGAGGGCCTCCCTCAGCGCCCGGTGGACCTCGAGGGCGTCAGCGGTGCGGCCGCTACCGTGCAGAGCCAGCATCAGTTGGCGGTGGAACGCCTCGTGCAGCGGGTAGTCGGCCGCGATCAGTGCCAGCTCGGCCCCCATCTCCTGGTGCCGGCCCAAATGGAGCCCGGCCTCGAAGCGGCACTCCAGAGCCTGCAGCCGCAGCTCCAGGAGACGGGCAGCCTCAGAACAGTCGATCAGAGCAGGCACGTCCGCGAACGGCCGGCCCCGCCACAGCGCCACCGCAGCATCCGACTCGGACTCGACCGCCGGCCAGTCCTGCCGCCGCTGAGCGGCCCGAGCCCGTTGGACATGGACAGCGAAGAGCTGACTGTCCAGTTCCGCGTCGCGAACCTCCAGCAGGTAGCCAGGCGCAATCGCCCGGAGCCGCTGAGCAAGCCGGGGCCCCAGACACCTGCGCAGCCCGGCGGAGTGGTTGTGCAACGAGGAGACAGCGGTCGGCGGCGGCTCGTCTCCCCACAGGACCTCTTGCAGCCGGTCGAGGGATACGACCTGGTTGGGCTGCAGCAGCAGGGCCCCCAAAAGCAGCCGCACCTTCGGGCCCGGGACGCTGCGCCGCTCTGGGCCGTCCCACACCGACAGAGGCCCGAGCAGCCCGAATCGAGTCTCCAAACCATCCCCCCAGGAGCGCCGGCAGCTCAGGTCCCATGTTGGTCCGAGCACAGACCACCCCCGCCCGATTATAGGCAGCCGCGAGACGGACCCAGGGATCGGCTCAGCGGCCGCTGAACTGCCGAAATCGACGCGCAGGCCAGCATGTGGGACCTCCGCGTTCACCCACGGCGAAGGGTCTGCCTGAAAGTTGGCTCATGCAGGATTCTCGTAACCGGCGAGTGCTTCAACGCGCCTCTGATGCTGCTGGGTTGACCGCGCGTGCCAGCGTGGTGGCGCCTGTTGCCGCGCTGGAGAAGTTGCTGCCGCAGGTGGCGGCGGTGCAGGTCGATCGGCGCCCATCGCACCCACCGCACCCACCGCGGTGAACGTCGCACCTTCCTCCGGGCCGGTCGTCGTCCGGTTTCCACCCGCAGTACCGTGGCGAGACGGAGTTGTTACACCGGTTCGCCACGCTGGCCGGGTGATCGGGCGCGCCAGGAAGGGCGCGGCCCTGTGGGCAAATCCGTGAAAGGACGCCAGAAGATGCGTGGCATACGTGGAACGGTCCGCCGGCTCGCCGTCACGGCGATGGCCGCCCTCACCCTCGGCGGCGGGCTGACGTTCGCCACCGCCGGCCCGGCCGCGGCTGGCGGCTGGGGCTGCTCCGGCAGCGAGGTGAGCGGCTCGCCGTACGCGGTGAAGGACGACAACGGCAACGTGTTCAGCTGGGCGCACCTGTACTACGACTCGTCAAGTGGCCAGAACTGCGCCGTCAACGTGAAGGTGCCCGCTCTCTCCGGCACGCCGAGCTGGACCTACGTCCACCTGGCGACCTGTGCGGAGACGTCCCCGGGCAACTGCACGTCCACCCAGGCCGACGACGACCCGACGGACTTCAGTAAGCGCTACAGCCAGTACGCCGGGCCGGTCCGCGTCAACGCCCAGGGCCACTGCGTCAGCCTGTGGGCGGAGACCTACGACAACGACACCTCCAACCGCATCCACGCCTGGTACTGGAGCGGCCAGTTCGCCCCCGAGGCCTTCCACTGCGGCTGACACCGCCCTCCGGTCGCGTTCGAACCGCGGTGGCCTGCGCCGCCGCCGAAGCACGGAGGAAGCCGGCGGGTGCGCCACCGCCCTCCTCCCTCGGGTCCCGCAGCACGGCAGACCCGACGTGTGGGGTGAGCTCCTCCGGGTCGGCTGTCGTCCGGTTTCCACCCGCAGTACCGTGGTGAGACGGAGTTGTTACACCGGTTCGCCACGCTGGCCGGGTGATCGGGCGCGCCAGGAAGGGCGCGGCCCTGTGGGCAAATCCGTGAAAGGACGCCAGAAGATGCGTGGCATACGTGGAACGGTCCGCCGGCTCGCCGTCACGGCGATGGCGGCCCTCACCCTCGGCGGCGGGCTGACGTTCGCCACCGCCGGCCCGGCCGCGGCTGGCGGCTGGGGCTGCTCCGGCAGCGAGGTGAGCGGCTCGCCGTACGCGGTGAAGGACGACAACGGCAACGTGTTCAGCTGGGCGCACCTGTACTACGACTCGTCAAGTGGCCAGAACTGCGCCGTCAACGTGAAGGTGCCCGCTCTCTCCGGCACGCCGAGCCACACCTACGTCAACCTGGAGGCCTGCGCGGAGACGTCCCCGGCGAGCAACTGCACGCGCACCGCGATCGACCAGGACCCGACGGACAGCAGGCTCTACAGCCAGTTCGCCGGGCCGGTCCGCGTCAACGCCCAGGGCCACTGCATCAGCCTGTGGGCGGAGACCTTCGACAACGACACCCCCGATCGCAACCACGCGTGGTACTGGAGCGGCCGGTTCGGCAACGCGGCCTTCCACTGCGGCTGACACCGCCCTTTGGTGGGCGCATGCCCTGGCAGCTGGGCGAACGTGGCCCCGGAGTGCGGTTCGAGCGCTCCGGGGCACCGCTCTGTGCGCGCCGGGGCACCGGGCCCGCGGCGGCCTGGCACTGCCGGTGTGTGAGCGTGCCACTGCGGACGGTTGGTTCACATGGGCGTTACATAGGAAAAACAACCGGGAAACGGCGGCTTGCAACAGTACGCAGGCACCCACCACCCAAGCAGTGAGGTACCCCGCGATGGCGATCAAGGCCGAGTACATCTGGATCGACGGCACCAAGCCGACGGCCAAGCTCCGTTCCAAGACTCGTGTTCTGGCCAACGCGGACAAGATCCCCACCTGGGGCTTCGACGGTTCCTCCACCAACCAGGCCGAGGGCCACGCCTCGGACCGCGTGCTGGAGCCGGTCAAGGTCGTGAAGGACCCGATCCGCGGCGGTGACAACATCCTGGTCCTGTGCGAGGTCCTGGAGACCGACGGCACCCCGCACGAGTCCAACACCCGTGCGCTGCTCCGTGAGGTGGCCGAGAAGTTCGCCGCGCAGGAGGCGATCTTCGGCATCGAGCAGGAGTACACCTTCTTCAAGGGCTCCCGCCCGCTCGGCTTCCCCGAGGGCGGCTTCCCGGCCCCGCAGGGCGGCTACTACTGCGGCGTCGGCGCCGAGGAGGTCTTCGGCCGCGAGATCGTCGAGCTGCACCTGGACCGCTGCATCGAGGCCGGCCTGGCCATCTGCGGCATCAACGCCGAGGTCATGCCCGGCCAGTGGGAGTTCCAGATCGGCCCGGTCGACGCCCTGACCGTCTCCGACGACCTGTGGATCGGCCGCTACCTGCTGTACCGCACCGCCGAGGAGTTCGGCATCGACGCCACCCTGGACGCGAAGCCGGCCCGTGGCGACTGGAACGGTGCGGGCGCGCACACCAACTTCTCCACCAAGGCGATGCGCGAGGGCTACGACGCGATCATCACCGCCTGCGAGTCGCTCGGCGAGAGCCAGGAGAAGGTCCTGGAGCACGTCACCCAGTACGGTGCCGACATCGAGTCCCGCCTCACCGGCAAGCACGAGACCGCCCCGTGGAACGTCTACAGCTACGGTGTCTCCGACCGCGGTGCCTCGGTCCGCATCCCGTGGCAGGTCGAGGTCGAGAAGAAGGGCTACATCGAGGACCGCCGCCCGAACGCCAACGTCGACCCGTACGTGGTGACCCGCCTGCTGGTCAACACCTGCTGCTCCGCCCTGGAGAAGGCCGGCCAGGTCTGATCCGGCCCCAGCCGACACTGCCCGCCGGGCGTCTCTCCCCCCACGACGGAGACGCCCGGCGGGTTCTTTTCGTCCTGCCTCTTCCGCAGTCGGATACGACGGTGACTCCGCAGTCCCAACTCCCCTATCCTGCGGGAATGATCAAGCCGATTGAACTCGTCATCTTCGACTGCGACGGGGTGCTGGTCGACAGCGAGCGCATCGCCGTGCGCGTGCACGTCACCCTGGGCGCGGAGCTGGGCTGGCCGCTGACCGAAGCCGAGGTGATCAGCCGGTTCGTCGGACGCTCGAGCCGGTCCATCGGCGAGCAGATCGCCGACCGGCTCGGCCGGGAGACGGCCGACACCTGGGAGGAGCGGTTCGTGGAACTGCACCGGGAGGCGGTGGACGCCGGACTCTCCCCGGTCGAGGGGCTGCCCGAGGCGCTCGAGGAGATCACCCTGCCGGTGTGCGTCGCCTCCAGCGGCTCCCACGAGAAGATGCGCCACACCCTCGGCCACACCGGCCTCTACGAGCGCTTCGCGGGCCGCGTCTTCAGCGCCACCGAGGTCTCCCGCGGCAAGCCGGCCCCGGACCTGTTCCTGCACGCCGCCCGGCAGTCGGGCGTCGACCCCGCGGCGTGCGTCGTGGTCGAGGACAGCCGGTACGGCGTCGAGGCGGCCCGCGCCGCCGGCATGCGCTCGCTCGGCTACGCCGGAGGGCTCACCCCCGCCGACTGGCTGGAAGGCCCCGGCACCGTCGTCTTCCACGACATGCGCGAACTCCCGCTCCTCCTCGCCGAGCTGTAACCCGCCACCGGCCCCGGGACAGCCTCCGGCCAGGGACACCCTCCGCTACGGCACCCGGCGCTTCTACGCTTGCGCCATGGACGACTTCACTCCGGAGCAGGTGGCCCGAGGCCGGGAACTGCGCCGCGCCCAGCTGCCGTGGGCCCTCGGCGGCCGGATCGCCGGGCTGCTCTGCACCCTCGCCCTCGGCCTCACCCCGGCCGGAGCCGGACTGGTCACGGCGGCGGGCTCAGTCCTAGGCGGCTCGCGCACCGCGCGGGTGCTGGCCGGCGCCGCCGCCCTGGTGCTGATCGGGCAGCTGCTGCAACTCCCGTTCGGCGCCGGGGTCCGGGTGGTACGGCGCCGCTACGGCCTGGTCACCCAGGGCTGGGCCGGCTGGGCCGTGGACGCGCTGCGCGGGCTCGGGCTCACCCTGCTGCTCGGACTGCCGGTGGTGTACGGGCTGTACGCGCTCACCGATCGCTCCCCGCACGGCTGGTGGCTGCCCGCCGCCGGTTTCGCCGCGCTGCTCACCACCACCCTGTCCTTCCTGTATCCGCTGCTGATCGAACCGGTCTTCAACCGCTTCACCCCGATGCCGGAGGGCCCGCTCCGCACCGCTCTGCTCGACCTGGCCGCTCGCGACGCGATCCGGGTCAAGGAGGTGCTGGTCGCCGACGCCTCCCGCCGCACCACCGCCCTCAACGCGTACGTCTCCGGCTTCGGCGCCACCCGGCGGATCGTCGCCTACGACACGCTCCTGTCCGCCGCCGAGCCACGCGAGGTCGAGCTGGTGGTGGCCCATGAGCTGGGACACGTCAAACACCGGGACGTGCTCACCGGGACGGTCCTGGGCGCGCTGGGCGCGGCCGTCGCGGTCGCCCTGATGGGGCTGCTCGCCGACCGGTCCGTGCTGCTCACGGCCGCCGGCGCCGCGGACGCGGCCGACCCGCGTTCGCTGCCGCTGCTGGCTGCCTGTGCCGCGCTGATCGGTGCCGCAGCCGGGCCGCTGCAGTGCGCGGTGAGCCGCCGGGTCGAGACCCGGGCCGACCGGCACGCGCTCGAACTCACTTCGGACCCCGAGCAGTTCATCGCCATGCAGCGCCGCCTCGCGGTCACCAACGTCTCCGACGTCGACCCGCCCCGGCTGCTGGAACTCCTCTTCGCCACCCACCCCAGCGCCACCCGGCGGATCGCCGCCGCCCGTGCCTGGCGGCCCGCCCCGGCGTGACGCCACGGCCACCCGGGGCGCGACGCCCGCCGAAGTGGCCGAGAGGTGACGGCGGTTGACGTCAGTCGGCGATCCGCCGCACGGCCCTCAGCCCTCGATGGCGGTGGCGAGCGCGGCGAGGAAGCGGTCGGTGGTGGCCTCGTCCCGTACCGCGATCCGCAGCCAGTCGGGACCGAGGCCGGGGAAGGTGTCGCCGCGCCGCACCGCGAAGGCGGCCGCGCGCAGCCGTTCGCGGACCGCCGCCGCGCCGGGCAGTTCGATCAGCACGAAGGAGGCGGCCGGCTCGCCGTGCACCCGGACGCCGGGGAACGCGGCGAGGCCCCCCAGCAGGTGGGTGCGCTGCTCGGCGGTGGTGCGCGCGGCCTGCTCGGCCTCGGCGAGCGCGGCGGGCGCGCTGCACACCTCGGCGGCGACCAGCGCGGGAGTGGAGACCGGCCAGAGCGGCTGGGCGGCGGCGAGTTCGGCGACCAGGCCGGCCGGGCCGAGCACATAACCGATCCGCAGTCCCGCCAGCCCCCAGGTCTTGGTCAGACTGCGCAGCACCACCACGCGGCCGGGCAGGTCGCGGAACCCGGGCCCGGCCAGCGACTCGGTCTCACCCGGGACGGTGTCCATGAACGCCTCGTCGACCACCAGCGTCCGCCCGGGCCGGGCGAGCGCGGCCACTCCGGCGGCCGGGTGGAGCACGGATGTCGGATTGGTCGGATTGCCGAGCACCACCAGGTCGGCCTCCTCGGGCACCGCACCCGGCGTGAGCCGGAACCCCTCGGCGGGCGAGAGGACCGCCCGGTGGACGGTGATCCCGGCGTCGCGCAGGGCGGCCTCCGGTTCGGTGAACTGAGGGTGCACGACCGCGGCATGGCGCGGTTTCAGGACGCGGGCGAGCAGGACGAAAGCCTCGGCCGCACCCGAGGTCAGCAGCACCTCGTCCACCGGCCGCCGGTGCCGGGCGGCGACGGCGGCCCGGGCCGCGCTCTGCTCGGGGTAGGCCGCGAGATCGCCGAGGGTGGCGGCCAGCCGCTCGCGGAGCCAGGACGGCGGCGTGCCGGTACGGACGTTGACGGCCAGGTCGACCAGTCCGGCGCTTCGCACCTCGGCGTCGCCGTGGTGGCGGAGATCGGGCTCGATGGTCATCACGTCGTGGCTCCTGGCGGAAGGGGGCGGTGGGGTGGCTCGCGGCGAGGACTGTCGGACGACCGCCGCGGTGGCCCGGGCGGACTTGCGCTTGGGGACCAGCAGTTCGCCGTCGGGCGCGGAGAGCAGGGCTGCCGCCTCCGCGACGCTCGGCGTACCGGCCGCGGCCAGCACGGAGGAGGACGGATGCGGAACGGGGACGGCGGCCAGCGCCTCGGCCTCATGGCCGACCAGCGGCACCCGCAACTCCCGGGCCGCCGTCAGCAGGCCGGGCTCCTCGGCCTTGCCGCGTACGGTGGCCAGTTGGGCGATCCGGTCACGTCCGAGGCCGGTCTCGGCCAAGACGGCGTCGATCAGGCCGAGCACCTCGCCGGCCGCCACCCCCCGGCTCGCCCCCACCCCCACGACCAGGTCCCGCACTCGAACACCCCCGGTGATCCCGTCTGCCCCATCAGCCCCGGAATCCCACCACGGCCCCGATGAGCAGGTCAATCGTTTGATCGGTGACCGAGACCCGGCGGGGGCGACGGGCCGTCCGCAGCGGATCGCGAGCCCGCCGGATCGGGGCCGGGGCGGCGGACTGCCGAGTGTGTCGACGATCGCGCGGCAGGCCGGGGCGCCCGAACGGGAGAATGGGGCGCCCCGGCCGCGTCGTCGGCTACAGGTCGTCGGCTAGAGGTCGAGCTGGTACCCGAGCGACCGGTGGGTCGGCCGGTAGCCGAGGGCATCGTTGATGGCCCGGGCGCGGAGGAGATGGTGCGACTGCCGGCGGGCAGCGCCGTGATCGTCCCCCGCGGTCGCTGGCACCGCCTGGAACTGGACGGTCCCAGCGACCTGATGTCGATCACCCTTCGCGACGGCACCCGCCTCGAAAGGCGCACCGACGCCCGGTGAGCGGAAGGTGGCCCGGTAGACCCGCTGCCGGGCCACCGCCGCTCCGCGAGTTCGCGATCCGTAATGTCGGCGGGGGTGGGGCGCCGGGGAACCAGGTGTCCCACTCCTCCCGTGCCGCCGCCCATGTCGGCCGGATCCCGCTCAGGTTCTGCCTGCACGACCGGGGTCAGCCCAGGGGTCTTCGCCTGCGAAAAGTGTTTGGCCCGGCTGACCTGTCGAGCCGAGAATCGCCGGGTGAGCGATGATCAGAGCACTGCCAATGATCAACAGCGGCGCCGCGCGGCCCGCAGGGCCTGCAAGCGGTTTCTCTCCGGCGAGCGTTCCGCCAGCATCCGGGAGCGGCTGACCGAACTCGCCGCCCTGGACGGGCTGGACGTCGAGCCCGACATCTACGGCGGCGACGGCCCGGTGCAGCAGCTGGAGGAGCGGACCGCCGCGCTGCTGGGCAAGGAGGACGCGGTCTTCTTCCCCACCGGCACCATGGCCCAGCAGGTCGCGCTGCGCTACGGCGCGGAGCTGACCGGCCGTTCGGCCGTCGCACTCCACCCGCTCAGCCATCTGGAGCGGCACGAGCGGCACGCCTACGCCCAGCTCACCGGTCTGCGCGGCCTGTGGCCCACCACCGAGCAGCGGCAGCCGACCACCGAGGAACTCGGCGCGCTGGGCGAGCCGTTCGGCACCCTGGCGGTCGAACTCCCGCTGCGCGACCCCGGCTATCTGCTGCCGAGCTGGGAAGAGTTGGTCGAGCTCACCGAGGCGGCCCGCGCGACCGGTGCCCGGGTGCACTTCGACGGTGCCCGACTGTGGAACACGACAACCCATTTCGGCAAGCCGCTTGACGAGATATCGGCGCTCGCCGACAGCGTCTACGTTTCCTTCTACAAGGACCTCCGCGGCATCAGCGGTGCTGCACTGGCCGGCGACGCGGCGCTCACCGCCTACGCCCGCACCTGGCGCCACCGCTACGGCGGCACGCTCTTCCAGCAGTGGCCGGCCGCGCTTGCCGCGCTGGCGGGTCTGGATACCCTCCTGTCCGAGCTACCCGCCTTCGCCCGTCACGCCGCGACCCTCGCCCCGGCCCTGGCCGCGCTCCCCGGTGCCCGGATCCACCCCGTCGTCCCGCCCACCCACGAGTTCCAGCTCTGGCTCCCGCACCCCGCAAAGGCCCTGAACGCGGCCCACTTGGCCCTCGCCGAGCAGGAGCGGACCTGGTTCGTCTCGCACTGGAGCGATGCCGCACCCGGCCTGGCGATGGCGGAGGTGAGTCTCACCGGCCCGGCGCTGGAGTGGACGGCAGACGAGGTGACCGACATCGGGCTGCGCTTCCTGGAGCTGGCGGCCGGTTCCGCATATTAGGAGCGAAGAACGCGCTCGCGCAGAGGGGTGAAGCCGGCGCGGCCGAACATGTGTCGCTTCAGGACGAGGCTGAGCCGCTCTCCTCGTGCCACTGCCGGACGGTCCGCACGATGTCCTGGCCGATCCGGTCCAGCAACGCGGCCGCGCCGTCCATCCGGGCGCCAGCGGGCGTGGCGGGGCCGAGCAGTTCGGCGCCGTGGCGGGCGATTCCGGCGAGCATCGCGTTCCGTTCGGCGCTGGCCAGCAGAGCGCGGTACCAGACGTCGTCGTCGATGACGTACCGCTCGCGGCGCTGCCGTTCGTCGCGCTCCCGGCGGACCAGCGCCTGGCCCTCCAGGTAGCCGATCGCCTTCGAGACGGAGGCCGGGCTGACCCGCAGCCGTTGCACCAGTTCGCCGGCCGTCACGCTGCCGTCGTCGGTGACGTGGAGGCAGGCGAGCACCCGGGCCACCATCCGGGGCATGCCGCTGTGCACCAGCAACTCGGCCAGTTGGTCGGCGAATTCGCGTACGGCGGCAGGGTCTCGGTCTGCGGCGCCAGGGGCTGCGACGGCCGTGTGCGAGGCCGCCGTGGTATGGCTGCGGCGGGAGCGCTGGACGGTCGCGCGCTGGGCGTGGTCGGCGCGGTAGCCGGACGGACCGCCGTTGCGGGCGATCTCGCGGGTGACGGTCGATGTCGGCCGCCCGAGGCCGCGGGCGATCTCGCCGTAGCCGAGTCCCTCGGCCAGGCCGGTGGCGATCCGGCGGCGGTCCTGCTGGGTCAGTCTGGCTCCGGGCATCCGTCCTCGTTTCCTCGCGATCGCCAGGACAGTATCCGTCCGGCATGGAGGTTGTTGCAATGGAGATGGGTTGGTGTTGCATTTGCCAGCAGGCCCATTGCAAGGAAATCCATGCCTCTATCTGCAGATCTGCAGTACAGGCGCAGAGTTGATGTTGACGGACTTGTGAATCCACGGGACAGTTCTTCCCGGAACGCGAAACACAACCAAGGGGGAACACGCCATGAGGATCACCACCCGCGCCACCGTCACCGCCCTGCTCGCCGGGGCCGTGCTCACCGCCACCGCCGCCACGCCGGCGTTCGCCGATCAGGCCGAGCAGGGCGGCCACCCGGGCGTGCAGACCGTCCTCGACCGGGCCGTGACGGAAGGCGGAGTGCCCGGCATCGTCGCCGAGGTCCGGGACGGCCACCGCAACTGGTTCGGCAGCGCCGGCGTCGCCGACACCGCCACCGGGCGGGCCCGCCACGCGCACGACCGGTTCCGGATCGGCAGCACCACCAAGACCTTCGTGGCCACTGTCCTGCTCCAGCTCGCCGCCGAGGGCCGGCTGAGCCTCGACGACAGCGTCGAGCACTGGTTGCCCGGCGTCGTCGACGGCCCCGGTTACGAGCCCGACCGGATCACCGTCCGACAACTGCTCAACCACACCAGCGGCATCTACAACTTCGCGGTGGACGAGAAGGTCATCGACGAGAACAAGGGCACCCCCTTCCTGCAGCACCGCTTCGACCGCTACACCCCCGAGGAGCTCGTCCGGATCGCCATGGCCCACCAGCCCGACTTCGCCCCCGGTGCCGGCTGGACGTACTCCGACACCAACTACGTCCTCGCCGGGATGATCGTCGAACGGGCCACCGGCAGCACCCTCGCCGAGCAGATCGAGCGGCGGATCGTCACTCCGCTCGGCCTGACCGGCACCTACACGCCCGCCCCCGACGACGTCACCATCCACGGGCCGCACGGACGCGGGTACTCCCACCTCTGGGACCTCGACCCGAACGCCCCCGCCTACGACGTCACCGAGCTGAGCCCGTCCTGGGGCTGGGCGTCCGGCGACATGATCTCCACCGCCCCCGACCTCGCCACCTTCTTCGGCGCGCTGCTGGGCGGACGGCTGTTGCCGCCCGCCCAGCAGGAGGAGATGTTCACGATGATCCCGACGCCCAAGGGCAAGTGGATCGACAACGCGACCTACGGCCTGGGCGTCAGCTCGATCAAGCTGGACTGCGGCGCCACCGTCTGGGGCATGGGCGGTGCCATCAACGGCTCGTGGAGCTACACCTACGGCACCCGGGACGGCCGGCACCTGCTCGCCACCAACGTCAACGGCGACTGGGTGAAGGGCAGTGGGCCGATCACGGTGTTCACCGACGAGCTGTCGGCGGAGTTCTGCCCCGCCTCGTGACGCGCCGGACGGCCGCTACGAGACGTCCGGACGCGGTCCGCAACACGCGGTCGTACGCCTGCGGCGCGAGGAAGCCCCCGCCCGCTCAGATCGCATAGTGCCAAGTGGTGAGCATGTAGGCGCCGTACCAGCAGCCGAACAGCGCCGAGGCGGCCAGGACGAGGGCGCGGGTGGCGGGGCGAGCCTTGGCGAGTGCGGTGGCGGTGGGGATGAGGAAGATCAGGGCGGGGGTGAGCAGGCGGAGCTTGCAGTGGTAGTAGTTGCTCTGCCCGAGGGTGAGCACGATGATCACCGCGCCGTGGACGAGCAGGGGCGGCCAGGTGGTGCGCCGGCAGGCGAGCAGTGCGGCGAGGAGATGGGCGAGCAGGAGCACGGCGACGCTGACCGGGACCCAGCCCTCGCCGGAGTGCAGGGTCTCGGTGAGGAACTGCCACAGGGAGCTGCCCCGGTCCCAGTGGGTTCCCCAGCCGGCTTCCTGGATGGTGAACCAGGCGTCGACCGGGCCGACGCGCTCCGCGACCCACCACAGATAGCCCGGGGTGCTGGTGCAGGCCAGCAGGGTGGCGGCGATGGGCCGCCAGGAGAGCCGCCGCTCGCGGCGCAGCTGGATGAGGGCGGCCAGGGCGAGGGCGGCGACGACGGCGACGCCGACGGGCCGGGTCAGGCCGGTCAGGAAGGCGCAGCAGCCGGCGGTGAGCCAGGCCCGGCGGTGGGCGGCGAGGAGGGTGGCCGCGGCGAGGGCGAGGAACAGGGACTCGCTGTAGGCCATGAAGAACGTGATCGACATGGGCTGCGCAGCGGCGAGCAGAACGATGCCCACGGTGGCGGTGCGCCGGGTGTACAAGCGGGTCAGGAGTTGGTGCACGATCAACAGCGCGGCGATGGTGGCCAGTTGGGCGGCGACGATCGCCGCTGTGCCCCAGCCGAGGCCGGTCACGGCGTGAACGGCGCGGACCGCCAGCGGGTAGAGCGGGAAGAACGCCAGGTTGTTGCCGGTGAGTTCGCCGTCCGGGGTGTAGGTGAAGCCGTGCGGGTAACCCTCGGCGGCTATCTGGGTGTAGAGCCGTCCGTCCCACGCCTGGAGCCGGTCGCTGACCGCGGGCCCGTGCGGGGGGATCATGGCGGACAGCAGTACCAGGTGCAGCACGAGTGCCGCCGTGTACACGGCGAGGGCGGGCCGGGCCGCGTACCAGGCCCGCCGCGGCGCGGCGGGTCCCAGCGGGGTACGGGCCGGGTCGGCCCTGCGCGGTGCGGCCGGGGGCGCGGCTGGCGGTGCGGCGATGGCCGGTGCCGGGAGCCGGCCGGTCAGGCGGACATGGTCGTGCAGGGACGGACTGGGCATGAACGTCCTGGTTCGTCGGAGGGGTTCGGGGCCGCCGGGGCGGGTCAGCGCGGTGGGATGCCGGCGGTGGGACTGGTGGTCGGGGGCGGGCTGGTGGTCGGGGGCGGGCTGGTGGTCGGGGGCGGGCTGGAGATCGGGGGCAGGCTGGTGGTCGGGGGCGGGCTGGAGATCGAGGGCTCGCGGGAGGGCGTTGATCCGCCCGGCTGTGTCGGTGTGGCGGTGCGGGACGGAGAGGGAGGGCTCGGGTTCGCGCTGGCCTGCTCCGTCGGAGTGGGGCTGGGGAAGGCGGTCCCGGTGGAGGGTGAAGTCCCGGCCGGAGCAATGGGGTTGACGGTGCGGACGGGATTGCCGCCGGGGGTGAGGGAGATCGTCAGGACCGCGGCGGCGGTGCACAGGCAGGCGGCGCCGGCCATGGCGGCGGCCACCCGTCGCCGGTGACGCCTTCTGCCGAAGGCGGCGATCCGCGCCGCGGGGACGACCTCGGTCCGCGCGGCGGCCTCCGCCGCGGCAGCGCGCAGCAGGGCGGCGACGCGCTCATCACTGGGAGTCATCGGCGTTCTCCTCGGTGTGGGAGGGTTCGCCCAGGTGCTGGGCCAGGGCGGCCCGTGCTCGGGACAGGTGGGCCTTGACGGTGCCGGTGGCCATCCCGGTCTCCGTGGCGATCTGCGCCACGGGCAGGTCGCAGACGTAGAACAGGGCGGCGCACAGGCGTTGCCTGGGCGGGAGCCGCTGCAGCGCGGCGGTCAGGTCGACGGTGTCCGGGACGGGGCCGGCGACCTGCGGGGCGTCGCCGTGGCGCAGCCAGGCCTGGGCCGCGGTCCGTGTGCGCCGCCAGCGACTGACCGCCAGCCGCCAGGCCACCGTACGGACCCAGGCCTCCGGTGCCGCCTCGCGGTCCAGCCGCTTGCGCCGGCTCCACGCCCGCATGAACGCTTCCTGCACGACGTCCTGCGCCTCGTGCAGGTCACCGGTCATCAGATACAGCTGGCCGGTGAGCCGGCGGACCGAGTGTGTGTAGAACCCGGTGAACTCCTCCTCGGTCAACGGTCGGCTCCTTGAAAGATCGGCTACTCGAACTCCCTACGTTCGGCCGCGCGGGTCTGGTTGACATGGAGAGACGCAGATCACACCGGGCATGGTGGATGTGGTCGGCTGGGCCCCGTGCGGACCGCCTGAACAGCGGTGGTGTAGCTGCCGTTGAGAGCGGCGACCGGCGGCCGGCGGCTCGGGCCAGGGCCGAGTCGCGGGGTGAGCCCAGCGGGGTGCGACGGTCAGGCCGGGGCGTAGCCGCGGGCGCGGACCAGGTCCTCGGTGAGGCGGGTGAAGGTACGGGCGGCGGCGCTCTGGTAGGCGTTCTCGCGGCGTAGCAGGGCGACGGTCCGCGCGGGCAGGGCGGGTTCGAGGGGGACGGGCGCCAGGTGGGGGTGGTCGTGGGTGACCGCGTCGGGCAGGACGGTGGCCATCGGTGTGCGCTGGACGATCTCGGTGAGGGCCTGGATGGAGTTGGCCTCGACGGCGATACGGGGGCTGACCCGGTGGCGGTCGAAGTAGGCGTCGATGTGGCTGCGGGTGGCGAAGTCGCCGCTCAGCAGGGCAAGTTGGTAGTCAGTCAGCTCGTGGACGGACAGTGGTGCGGCCGGGCGGGCGTCGGGGCGCGGGCCGGTCACGAGGCTGAGGGTCTCGGTGAACAGGGCGGCCTGGGCGATGCCCGGCAGGTGGGGGCCGTCGAAGGCGATGCCGAGGTCGAGGTCGTCGGAGAGCAGCGCCGACTCGATGCGGTCCTGGGTCATCTCCCTGATCTCCAGGGTGATGCCGGGGTGGCGGCCGTGCAGTTCGGCGGTGAGCGGACCAACCAGGTAGGCGGTGAACGTGGGGGTGAGCGCGAGGCGCAGGTGGCCGCGGGAGAGGTCCTGCACGTCGTGGAGGGCGCGCTCGGCGGCGGCCAGGTCGCGCAGGGCGCGGCGGGCGTAGTGGAGGTAGGCGGCGCCGGCGTCGGTGGGCCGTACGGTGCGGCCGGTGCGGTCCAGCAGCTGTACGCCGACGGTGCGTTCCAGCTGCCTGATCTGCTGGGAGAGGGTGGGCTGGGAGATGTGCAGCTCTTCGGCGGCGCGGGTGAAGTTGCCGTGTTCCGCGACGGCGAGCAGATAGCGCAGATGACGCAGTTCCAGGGCCATGCGTCAACCATAGATGACATCACTGGTATCTATCGACAGCAAGTCTTGGACGCTATAGCAACAGGTCGTGCATGGTGGATTCAGCCGGCCCCACAGGGCGGCGCCCACCGAAGGGAGTGACCGTGCCAGACCTGGCAGCAGGACTCGCGCGCTTTAGGCGCGAGGTCTTCCCGGCCAAGGCGGAGCTCTTCGCCCGCCTGGCGGACACCCACCGGCCGACGACGCTGTTCATCGGCTGCTCCGACGCCCGCGTGGTGCCGGAGCTGATCACCGGCAGCGAGCCGGGCGAACTGTTCGTCATCCGCACCGCCGGCAACCTCGTCCCGGCTCATGCGCCCGGCCCGGACGGCGTCGCGGCCGGCATCGAGTACGCCCTCGCCGTCCTGGGCGTCATGGACATCGTCGTCTGCGGGCACTCCGCCTGCGGCGCGATGACCGCCCTGGCCGAAGGCCATGACCTGGGCGCCCTGCCGGCGATCGTCGGCTGGCTGCGCCACGCGGACGCCGCCCTGGCCCGCGCCGCCGGTGCCGGGGTGGACGCGCTGGTGCGCGCCAACGTCCGCGCGCAGCTGGTGAATCTGGCCACCCACCCGTCGGTGGCCCGCGCCCTGGCGGAGCGGAAGGTCACCCTGCACGGCTGGGTCTACGACATCCCCACCGGCGCGGTCGCCGTCCTCGACGCCGACGGTGTCCCCGGCCTGGCGGCCTGACTCCCGCCCTCCCCGTGATCAGGGGCAGTCCCGTCTCGCGGGGCACCCGAACCTGCCGCTCCGGCCCGCGGACCGGCATACCAGAAAGGACCAACTTCCCATGGTGCACGCACAGTTCGACCCCGCCGCCCGCCAAGCGCTGGCCGTCGTCGCCGTCGAGGCCAAGATCCGCCGGGACCTGACCTGGCAGCAGATCGCCGACACCGCCGGTCTGTCGGTCGCCTTCACCACCGCCGCCGTGCTCGGCCAGCACGCCCTGCCGGAGGAGTCCGCCCGGGCCGTCGCCGAGCTGCTGGGCCTGGACGAGGACGCGGTGATGCTGCTGCGGACCGTCCCCACCCGTGGCTCGATCCCCGGCGGCATCCCGACCGACCCGACCATCTACCGCTTCTACGAGATGCTCCAGGTCTACGGCACCACCCTCAAGGCCCTGGTCCACGAGCAGTTCGGCGACGGCATCATCTCGGCGATCAACTTCAAGCTGGACGTGAAGAAGGTCGCCGACCCCGAGGGCGGCGAGCGTGCGGTGATCACGCTCGACGGCAAGTACCTGCCGACCAAGCCCTTCTGATCCGGGCTCGTCCGGGACGTATCGGATCGACGGGCTCAACAGGCGGTCCCTCGCCGGTCCTCGGGGGCCGGCGAGGGCCGTACGCCTCAGCCCAGGCACTCCCGTACGGCCGCGACGAGCTGCTTGGCCCGGGCGTCACCGTAGCCGACCATCCGGTTGGCGACGTAGCCGAAGCCCACCCCGAACTCGTCGTCCCCGAAGGCGAACTGGCCGCCCGCGCCGTCGTTGCCGAAGCTGCGCGGGCCGAGCATGGGCCGGAACCGGGGTGCGTCCAGCAGGAAGCCCGCACCCCAGCGGGCGCCCAGGTCAGGGAAGCCCGACCAGGAGGGGCCGGCCGACAGCTCCCGCAACGCGTCCGTGACGGTGTCCGTCGTGAGCAGCCGGGCCGAGCCGTCGACTCCGGTCGCGGCGGCGGCGTACAGCGCGGCCAGGCCGCTCGCGGAGGAGACCGCGCCCGCCCCGGGGAACTCGGCGGTGAGCAGCGCGGGGTCGTTCCAGCCGCGGGGCTGGTCGAGGCCGGGGAAGACGAGTGCGCCGTTCATGGTCACGATGCGCATGATCAGGGTCTCGGGGCCGGGCATCGGCGGACGCCCCTCGGCCTCGGCCAGCCGGGCCAGCCGCTCGAGTTCGTCCTGCGGCAGGCCGATCCAGGTCCGCAGCCCCAGCACGTCACCGACGGTCTTGCGGAAGTAGGCACCCGGGGTGAGCCCGGTGATCCGCCGGATGAGCTCGCCGATCAGGAAGCCGAAGACGTGCCCGTGGTACTCGTGGGCCGCACCCGGCTCCCACAGCGGCTGCTGCTCCTCGATCGCGTGGACCACCGGGGTCCACTCGGTGATCTCCTCGAAGCTCAGCACGCGGTCGAGCGCGGGGAGGCCGGCGCGGTGCCCGAGCACCATCCGCGGCGTGATCGCCTCCTTGCCGTTCCGCGCGAACTCGGGCCAGTAGCGGGCCACCGGGGCGTCGAGGTCCAGCCGCCCCTCCTGTGCGAGCAGGTGGGCGCAGATGCTGACGAGGCCCTTGGCGCAGGAGAAGACCGGCGCGATCGTGTCCTCGGTCCAGGGCCGGCCGTCGCGCTCGTCCGCGATCCCGCCCCACAGGTCGACGACCTTGCGTCCGCCGGCGAACACGGTTACGGCCGCGCCGAGTTCGCCGTGCTCGGCGAAGTTCCGGGCGAACGCGTCCGCGACCGCCCCGAACCGCTCGTCGGCCCATCCGCTGTACTCCACTGTTCTCTTCCCTCCCCATCGCGCTGCCGCCCGCACGGGCGACGACGCCGCGTCAGCCGTGGACCGGGCCACGGTATGCGGCCCGGTCCGCTGGCTCCAGCGAATTTGTGCAGACAGGGCCCCTCGCGGAACACCGCGAGGGGCCCTGTGTCCGGCTGGGGCCGGTCAGGCTGCTACCGTCCGGCGATCAGGACACGCCATTGCGGCGGTAGGGCAGGTACCGCTGGTCGTTGTGGTAGTAGGGGTACGGAATCACGTGCGAGACACAGCCCTGGCTGCCGCTGTCCTCGATCGCGATGTACTGGGTGTGGGACGCGTCGGCCCAGCCGCCGAAGATGACGGTGTGGTCGCCCATGATCATCGCGTCGCCCGGCTGCAGGTCGTCCTTGCCGATGCGGTGCGAGATGCTGGACGACATCAGGCCGTAGGTGTCCAGGCCGGGACCGGGCAGGCCCCAGGCGCAGGAGACCAGACCCGAGCAGTCCACCCGGTAGCCGTTGGTCTCGGCGCCCTGGCTGTAACCGAGCTTGTGCTCGGCGCGCTCCAGGGCGCGCTCCACGATGCCGCGGCGGTCGGCGGAGAGCCCGTCGAGGTTGGGCCGGTCGACGACGCCGGCGCCCTCGCCGTTCTTCGGGTGCAGGTGCGAGTGGCTGTTCGCCGGCCAGTCCTCCCAGCTGCTGGAGCCGTTGATGAAGTGGGTGCTCCAGTCGCCGCGACTGTGGTCCTTGATCTCACCGCCGTCGTGCAGGCCGCCGGGGCCGCCCGCGTCGCCGGTGCCGCCGCCACCGTCGCCGATGTGGCCGCCGCCACCCCCGCCACCGCCGCCACCACCGGTGTGGCCACCGCCACCGCCGCCACCACCGGTGTGGCCACCGCCGCCACCGCCACCGCCGCCACTGCCGCCACCGACCCCGTCGGTCCCGGTGTGCGGGGACTTCGGCTTCTCGTGGCTCTCCTGCTTCTTCTTCAGCTCATCCGCGATCTTCTGCTCGGCCTGCTGGTACTGGGAGATCACCTGCTTGATCTTCTGCTCGTCCTCGGCGAGATCCGAGGTGAGCTTCTTCTTGGCCGCCTCCAACTGCTCGGCCTTGTCCTTGATGGCCTTGACGCGGTGCGCGACGTTGGCCGCGACCGCGATGAAGTTCCCGACGCCGAACGGCGCGCCGGCCGCGACGTCCATCGAGGCCGCGTTCTCGACGGCCGCCTTGATGGCCGCGACCTGCTGGCTCATCTCGGTCATCCGATGGGTGATCTTCTGGAAGTCACTCTGGATCTTGGCCAGCTCCTGCAGCTGGTATCCGAACTGGTCGCCCACGGGGCGGTACTCCTTCGTGCGGTGTGGATGTGGACGCGGGCGGATCAGAACGCGTCGGCGAGGCCCTTGATCTCCTTGCCCAGATCTCCGAGTTCGTCGGCCACGGTGTTCAGCTCCTTGACCCGGCCCTGGGCGTGCGCGATGAAGGCGTCAGCTGCCGCTCCGTGCCAGGTGAGCTGGCTCAGCGCGGTGTTGATCTCCTTGCCGAGCGCCTCCACCTCGTGGCTCATCTCCTCGAGCTGGGCGGCGTACTTGTTCAGTTCGGCGTCAGGGTCGCCGAACATCTTGGTCAGCACCCAGTGCGCGATCTTGGTAGGGGCCCAGAAGACGTCCTCGGCGACGTGCACCGCCGAGCTGCCCAGATCCTTGACGTCGTCCCACAATCCCACAGCCGCTCCCCCATGAGTTCTACTTACAGGCTGATAGTCGGTCAAAAGGCTAGCCGACCTGGACCGAGCCGGGGATACCCAGGCCGCTCAGTGTCCGTGCTGCCCGGCGGTGCGGCGCAGGTAGCCGCCGGCCAGCTCGCGGAGCCGGGCACGGTCGAAGCTGCGCCCGTGGCCCGGGTGGACGACGGACACGTCCAGCTGCGCGAGGAACTCCATGGTGCGCCGGTAGGAGGGCACGTCGGACTCGGGCAGGTCGTCGATGAGGTGCCCGCTGTACACCACGTCGCCGGAGTACAGCACCCCGGTGCGTTCCTCCAGCAGGGCGATGCAGCCGGGCGTGTGACCGGGCAGGTGGAGCACGGTCAGGGTGCGGCGGCCCAGGTCGATCCGGTCGCCGTCCTGGAGCCGGCGGGTCAGGGCTACCGGCTCGACCCGGTACGTCCGGGGGTCGTAGCCGGGGTGCGGCAGGGTCTTGACCAGCAGCTCGGGGACGGGCTCTCCCGCTGCGTCGATGCCGAGCAGCCGGTAGAGCTCGGCGCCGTACAGGCTCGCCGGGACACCCTCCGCCAGCAGCGGGGCCGCCGCGGTGTGCGCGGCCCGCTCGCGGAACTCGTGTGCTCCGCCGACGTGGTCCAGGTGTGCGTGGGTGAGGACCGCCAGCGGATCCCGCTCGAACAGTTGCGGGATCTCCCGGCGCAGAGAAACCACACCGAGGCCGGTGTCCACCACGATGTCACGGTCCGATCCGTGCAACCACCACAGATTCGCGGACAGCAGCGGGTCGACGTGCGGCTCGGTGATGCGGACGACTCCATCGGCTGTCTCGTACCGCTCGTACCAGTTGTCCATGCCGATCGAGTCTGCCGGACGCCGCGAGCCGACCGGAGGGCCGGTCCGGGACCGGCCGGAAATCGCAGGTGGGGCGGCCGGGCCGGCTGCCATACTCCGGCCCATGAACAGCGATCAAGGAAGCGGCCCGACCCTGACCGTCGGCGAGCGCGACACCGACCTCAACCAGCGGCTGAGCGAGGGGCTCGACGCCTTCAACGCGGCGGCCACGGGTGTGGCCGAGCAGGGCACGCTCTCGGTCAAGGTCACCGACGAGGCGGGCGAACTGATCGGCGGGCTGGCCGGGTGGACCTGGGGCGGCCTGTGCGGGGTCTCGTTGCTCTGGGTCCGCGAGGACAGCCGCAAGGACGGCTGGGGCAGCCGGATCCTGCGGGCCGCCGAGGAGGAGGCACTGCGGCGCGGCTGCGACCGCATGGTGGTGTCCTCCTTCACCTTCCAGGCGCCCGGGTTCTACCAGCGCCACGGCTACAAGGAGACCGGTCGGACCCTGGGCATCCCGGGCGGGCACGAGGACGTGCACTTCTTCAAGTCACTGAGCGGGCGGCAGGGTTAGACCGACCGGCCACGGGAACCGATCGTGCGTCCGGCACCGGCCCGGCGCACGACGGACTCCGCCAGGTGCCGCCTCCGGGGCTGGGGATGGGGGCCGGGGTGCGGGCCGGGACGCCGCAGCAAGCCGGACATACCATCCGACGACTCGGCCGAGGGGCGGCTGTGCCCGCGCGTGTCCGGGCCGCCGGGACTCCTCCGTGCCGGATCTGCGGCACCGTCGGCGTCAGCGCACCGCGCGACACCCCGACCCGACACCGCCGCACGGTCCCCGCGCACCCTCCGCCAGAGTCCCGAGAGGCCGAACGCATGGCATCGACCGACCAGATCACTCCGTCCGGCGCGGAAGGGAACGGCAGGCTGCGTCGCGAGGTGGGCCTGATCGGTCTGCTGTGGGCCTCGGTCGGCGCGATCATCGGCTCGGGCTGGCTGTTCGGGGCGAAGAACGCGGTGGTGACCGCCGGACCGGCCGCGCTGCTCTCCTGGGGCATCGGCGCGGTGGCCATCGTGCTGCTCGCCCTGGTGCACGCCGAACTCGGCGGGATGTTCCCGGTGGCGGGCGGCACCGCCCGCTACCCGCACTACGCCTTCGGCGGCTTCGCCGGGATGTCCTTCGGCTGGTTCTCCTGGCTGCAGGCCGCGACGATCGCGCCGATCGAGGTCCAGGCAATGATCAACTATGCCGGGCATTGGAGCTGGGCCCGCGGCTTCCTGCACCCCGACCACACCCTCACCGGTTCGGGCATCGCGGTCGCGGCAGGCCTGATGGCCCTCTTCGTGGTGATCAACTTCCTCGGCGTCAGGGTCCTCGCCCACACCAACAGCGCGGCCACCTGGTGGAAGGTGGCGATCCCGCTGCTCACCGTTCTGACGCTGGCGCTGACCGGGTTCCACGGCGGAAACCTCACCGTGCGCGGCTTCGCGCCGTACGGGGCCAAGGGCGTACTGGCGGCGATCAGCACCAGCGGGGTGATCTTCGCGCTGCTCGGCTTCGAGCAGGCGATCCAGTGGGCCGGTGAGAGCCTGAACCCCCGGCGCGACATCCCGCGGGCCGTGATCGGTTCGGTCGCCCTCGGGACGCTGATCTACATCCTGCTCCAGGCGGTCTTCATCACCTCGCTGCCGCCCGAGACCTTCACCAGCGGCTGGGCCGGGCTCAACTACCCCGGTATCGTCGGCCCGTTCGCGGGACTCGCCACCCTGATCGGCCTCGGCTGGCTGACCGTGCTGCTCTACGCCGACGCGATCATCTCCCCCGGCGGCACCGGACTGGTCTACATCACCTCCACTTCCAGGATCTCCTACGGACTGAGCCGCAACGGCTACGCCCCGCGGGCACTCCAGTGGACGGACCGGCGTTCGGTGCCCTGGGTCAGTCTGATCGTCGCCTTCGTGGCGGGGGCGCTCTGCTTCCTGCCGTTCCCGAGCTGGCAGCGGCTGGTCAGCTTCATCACCTCGGCGGTGGTGCTGATGTACGCGGGAGCGCCGCTGGCCTTCGGGGTGCTGCGCAGGCGGCTGCCGGAGACCGAGCGCCCGTACCGCCTGCCGGGCGGCGCGGTCGTCTCACCGGTCGCCTTCGCGGTCGCCGGCCTGGTGATCTACTGGTCCGGCTGGGACACCCTGTGGCGGCTCGGTCTGGCGATCCTGATCGGCTACCTGCTGATGGGCTCGTACGCCTGGTACGCCAACGCCAAGGGCCTGCCGGACGCCCCGCGGATGGACTTCGCCGCGGGCCGCTGGCTGCCGGTCTACCTGGTCGGGATGGGCCTGATCTCCTGGCAGGGCGGCTTCGGCGCGGGAGCCGCCGGCAACCTGCCGCTGTGGTGGGACATCCTGGTGGTGGTCGCCTTCTCGCTGGCCGTCTACTACTGGGCACTGCGGTGCGCGCTGCCCGCCGAGGCGATCGCGCGCAACATCCACGGCGTCCCGGTGACGGACGGGACCGGAGGCTGAACCACCGTCAGCGCACCGCCGCCCCGGGCCGGCGTGGTCGCCACCGCCTGCGGCGACGACCCGTGCGGAGCGGCTCGGCTCCGCTGCGGCCGAGTCGGAGCACCGGATCCACGCGGCCGCAGATCAGGCCGTGCGGTACCCGGCCGCCGCGCGGACCAGCCGTTCGGCCAGCGCCGGTGCGCCCGCCCAGTGCAGATGCAGGTACGAGGCGTGCACCGAGCCTGCCGTGAAGCCCTCCGTGCGCGGCCCGTCCGGACCGCGCCAGCCCCAGGCGGGCTGCGGGCCCGAGCCGGGCTCGCAGACGGTGCGGTGGAACTCGTGCCCGCGGACCCGCAGGCCGGCCGGGGCGAGCACGCTCTCGCGGACGGCCACCGCCTCGCGGTAGCCGAGGGTGAGCCGCTCGGTCATCCGGGCGGTGGTGTCGAGCACGCCGCACATCGGCTTCCCGTCCAACTCCCGGCCCAGGTACAGCAGTCCGGCGCACTCGGCGGCCACCGGCGCACCGGAGGCGGCCAACGCGGCGATCGAGGTGCGCAGCGCCGCGTTCTCGCTGAGCTCGCTGACGTACATCTCAGGGAACCCGCCGCCGATCACCAGGCCGGCCGTGCCGTCCGGCAGTCCGGCATCGTGCAGCGGGTCGAACGGGACGACCTCCGCCCCGGCCGCCGCCAGCAGTTCCGCGTTCTCCGCGTACGAGAAGGAGAACGCCGCACCCGAGGCGAGCGCGATCCTCGGCCGCCCGGGGACCGCCGACACCTCCCCGGCGGCCGACCACGGCTCGGCGTCCAGCGGCGGCGCGCTGCGCGCGAGCGCTACCAGCGCGTCCAGATCGACCGAGGCGGCGACCAGTTCACCCATGTCGCCCACCGCCCGCAGGGCCTCCGCGGAGCGTTCGACCGCCGGGATCAGGCCCAGGTGCCGCGACGGCGTCGCCACACCGGCCGCCCGCCGCACCGAGCCCAGCACCGGGACGCCGGAGCCCTCCTCCAGGGCCTCGCGGAGCAGCAGTTCGTGCCGGTCGGAGGCGACCCGGTTGAGGATCACCCCGGCCAGCCGGACCTCCGGATCCCAGGAGGCGAAGCCGTGCACCAGCGCGGCCACCGACCGGGACTGCGAGGAGGCGTCCACCACCAGCACCACCGGAGCCCGCAGCAGCTTGGCCACGTGCGCGGTGGACGCCAGCTCCCCGCGGCCCCCCGCCCCGTCGAACAGCCCCATCACGCCCTCGACCACCGCGATGTCCGCCCCGGCCGCGCCGTGCAGGAACAGCGGCGCGATCCGCTCCGGGCCGCACAGATACGCGTCCAGGTTGCGCCCGGGCCGTCCGGCGGCCAGCGAGTGGTAGCCGGGATCGATGTAGTCCGGGCCGACCTTGTGCGGGGAGACGGCGAGCCCCCGGGCGGAGAGCGCGGCCATCAGCCCGGTGGCGACGGTGGTCTTGCCCGCGCCCGAGGACGGCGCGGCGATGACGAGACGGGGGATGTTCACGTGCGTCGGACTACCACTCGATCCCGCGCTGGCCCTTGCGGCCGGCGTCCATGGGGTGCTTCACCTTGGTCATCTCGGTCACCAGGTCGGCGAAGGAGGTCAGCTCCTCGGGCGCGTAGCGGCCGGTGATCACCACATGCTGGCTGCCGGGGCGCTCCCCCAGCACCTCCAGCACCTCGGCCACGTCGACCCAGCCCCAGTGCATGGGGTAGGTGAACTCGTCCAGCACGTAGAAGCGGTAACGCTCGGCGGCCAGGTCGCGCTTGACCTGCTCCCAGCCCTCCTTGGCCGCCTCCTCGCTGGACATCGTCATCTCGGTGGACCGCTGCAGCCAGGACCAGCCCTCGCCCATCTTGTGCCAGTCCACCGTGCCGCCCTGGTCGGAGGCGCCGAGCACGCGCAGCGCGTTCTCCTCGCCGACCTTCCACTTGGCGGACTTCACGAACTGGAACACCCCGATGGACCAGCCCTGGTTCCAGGCCCGCAGCGCCATCCCGAAGGCGGCGGTGGACTTGCCCTTGCCGGGGCCGGTGTGGACGGCGGTGATCGGCAGGGTGCGACGCTGGCGGGTCGTCAGGCCGTCATCGGGGACGGACTCGGGAATGCCCTTCGGCATGGCTCAGGCTGCCTTTCGGTCGTAGGAGGCGGTGCGGTGCGCGTGGACCAGTGCGGTGACGCCGTCGGCCCGCAGCTCGTCCAAGGTCACTGCGGAGGCGCGCAGTTGGGCGGCGAGGGTGCGGGCGAGCCCCAGGCGCACCGGGCCGGACTCGCAGTCCAGCACCACGCTCGCCACGCCCTGCCCGGCCAGCAGCCCGGCCGCCCGCCCGGCCTGGGCCAGCGCGTCCCGCCCGCCGGTGGCCCGGCCGTCGGTGACCACCATCAGCAGCGGACGGCGGTGCGGGTCGCGCATCCGCTCCACCCGCAGCACCTCGTGCGCGCGCAGCAGGCCGGCCGCGAGCGGCGTACGGCCGCCGGTCGGCAGCTGCTCCAGCCGGGCGGCGCCGACCTCCACCGAGGAGGTGGGCGGCAGTGCCAGCTCGGCGGCCGAACCCCGGAAGGTGATCATCCCGATCTTGTCGCGGCGCTGGTAGGCGTCCATCAGCAGCGACATCACCGCGCCCTTGACCGCCGTCATCCGCTGTCGCGCGGCCATCGACCCGGAGGCGTCCACCACGAACAGCACCAGGTTGGACTCCCGGCCCTGGCGCACCTGTTCGCGGAAGTCGTCCCGGTGCAGCACCAGGGCGCGTGAGTCGCGGCCCCGCGCCAGCTGGTGCGGGGCGGCGGCGCGCAGCGTGGCGCTCAGGTGCAGCCGGTGCAGCGCGCCCTGCGGACGGCGCGCCCGGACGGTGTGCCCGCCGTCGGTCTCGGCGGGGGAGCGGCGGCCCTGGGCGCCCTTCCCGGTGCCGGGCACCTTGAACAGCCTGGTCCGGTACGGGTCTCCGGCGGCGGCCACCGGCGCCTTGGCGCCGCCGCCCGTGCCCTGCGGCGGGACGCCCGCCTCCGGGGCGGGCTCGCTCTGCGCGGCGGCGGCGCCGTCGGGGGCGTCACCCGGTGCGGGAGCTCCACCGCCGCCACCGGGGCCGCCGTCGCCCGGCCCGTCGTCATCGCCATCGCCATCGGGGTCCTGGTCGAGGGGCTGGCCGGGGTCCTCGTCGGGGCCGGACGGCTCCGAGTGCTCCGCCAGCGTCCGGTCCAGCTGCTCCTCGTCCAGCCCGGGCGCGTCGAAGGGGTTGCGCCGGCGCCGGTGCGGCAGGGCGAGCCGCGCGGCCCGGCGGACGTCCTCCTCCGCCACCTCGGTGCGCCCGTCCCAGGCCGCCAGCGCGACCGCCGTCCGGGCCATCACGATGTCCGCCCGCAAGCCGTCCACCTCGAACGCCGCGCACACGGCGGTGATTTGACGCAGCGCCAGATCAGTGAGTGCCACCTTCGGCAGCAACTCCCGTGCCGCGGTGATCCGTTCGGCCAGCGCCCGCTCGTCGTCCGCGTACCGCGCGGCGAAGCCCGCCGGGTCGGCGTCGTAAGCGAGTCGCCGCCGGACGACCTCGGCCCGCTCGTCCGGGTCGCGGGTGGCGGCGATCTCGACCGTGAGGCCGAAGCGGTCGAGCAGCTGCGGACGCAGCTCGCCCTCCTCCGGGTTCATCGTCCCGACCAGCAGGAACCGGGCCGCGTGCCGCACCGATACGCCCTCGCGCTCCACGTAGGAGCGGCCCATCGCGGCGGCGTCCAGCAGCAGGTCGACCACGTGGTCCTGCAGCAGGTTGACCTCGTCGATGTAGAGCACGCCCCGGTGCGCCTTGGCCAGCAGTCCCGGCTCGTAGGCCTTGACGCCCTCGGCCAGCGCCCGCTCCAGGTCGAGCGAGCCGACGATCCGGTCCTCGGAGACGCCGACCGGCAGCTCGACCAGGTGCGCCGGGCGCTGCTCGGCGGGCTGCGGGGCGTGCGGGCCGTCCGGGCACTGCGGATCGGCCGCCGCGGGGTCGCAGGCGAACCGGCATCCGGGCACGGTTGCGATCGACGGCAGCAGGCCGGCCAGCGCGCGCACCATGGTCGACTTGGCGGTCCCCTTCTCGCCGCGCACCAGCACCCCGCCCACCGCCGGGGAGACGGCGTTGAGCAGCAGCCCGAGCCGCAGGTCGGCCATGCCGACGATCGCGGTGAACGGGTACGGGAGGTCACTCATCAGCTCTCAGCTCTCCATCAGTCGCGGTGCACCGGGCGGAAGGAACGGCAGTCCGTCCGGTACCCCGTTCTCGATCAGCTTCCACAGCGCATCGGTGTCGGCGTGCTCCTCGATCAGGTCGCCGAGCCGGTCGAGCCTGGCCTCCCGGGCCGCCGCGAACGAGGTGTCCGGCGCGGGGACGAACTCCCGCCCGGAGGACTCGGCGATCCGGCGCAGCAGTCGGCGGCGGAAGGCGTCGTTCTCCAGTACGCCGTGCCAGGTGGTGCCCCAGACCGGGCCGAGGCGGCAGCCGTCCAGGCCGTGTCCGCGGCCGTCGGTGACGAAGGTCTCGCCGCCCTCGACCGACACCACACCGTGGTGGATCTCGTAGCCCTCGACCCGCTCGCCGAGCGCCTCGCCGACCGGCCGGGCCAGCACCTTCTCGGCACCGAAGACCACCCGGGTCGGCAGCAGGCCGAGCCCGGCGACCTCGCCGGCCCTGGACTCCACCTCGTCCACGATCACCCGCCCGAGCATCTGGTAACCGCCGCAGATCCCGAGCACCGGCAGCCCGGCGGCCACCCGCGCCTTCAGTGCGGGCTCCAGGCCGCGCTCGCGCAGCCAGGCCAGGTCGGCGACGGTGGCCCGGGTGCCGGGCAGCACCACCAGGTCGGCGTCGGCCAGCTCCTCGGGCCGGGTCGCCCAGCGGACCAGCACGCCGGGCTCCTGCGCCAGCGCGTCCACGTCGGTGAAGTTGGAGAGCCTCGGGAAGCGCACCACTGCCACCCGCAGGACGTCCCGGCCGACCGGCCCGCTCGCCTCCGCCCGGTCCACCACCGTGGTCAGGTCGAGCGAGTCCTCGGCGTCCAGCCACAGCCCGGAGAGCATCGGCAGGGTGCCGAGCACCGGGCGGCCCGTCAGCTGGCGCAGCATCTCCAGACCGGGCGCCAGCAGCCTGGCGTCGCCCCGGAACTTGTTGACGAACCAGCCCGCGACATGCCGCTGGTCTTCGGCCGAGAGCAGTGCCAGCGTGCCGTACATCGCGGCGAAGACCCCGCCCCGGTCGATGTCCCCGACCACCACCACCGGCAGTCCGGCGGCCGTGGCCAGCCCCATGTTGGCGATGTCCCGGTCCCGCAGATTGATCTCGGCCGGCGAGCCCGCGCCCTCGCAGACCACCACCTCGTACCGGCTGCGCAGATCGGCCAGGCACTCCAGAGCCCGCTCCAGCAGTACGGGCTTGCGCTCGCGGTAGTCCAGCGCGCCCACCTCGGCGACCGGCCTGCCGAGCAGCACCACCTGACTGCGGCCGTCGCCGCCGGGCTTCAGCAGCACGGGGTTCATCGCAGCCTCCGGCTCGATGCGGGCGGCCTGCGCCTGCATCGCCTGGGCGCGGCCGATCTCGGCGCCGTCGGCGGTGACGAAGGAGTTGAGCGACATGTTCTGCGCCTTGAACGGCGCCACCCGCACGCCCTGCCTGGCCAGCCAGCGGCAGATGCCCGCCGTGACCACACTCTTGCCCGCGTCCGAGGTCGTCCCGGCGACCAGCAGTGCCCCGCTCATGCTCCTCCGCTCCACTCAACAGTCCTTCTGCGGCCACTCGTTCCCGGGTTGCCGCTCACGACCGCCCCCGCCGCCAGGTCCACAGCGCCCGCCCGGTCACGGTGACCGCCAGCGCCAACGCCCCGACCCGTCGGGAGAGCTGACACGCCCGCTCGATGTCCGCCACCTCGACCGGCCGCAACTCCCCGCCGAGCACCGGCCGGTGCTCCACCCGCTCGCCGTACCGCAGCGTCCCGCCCAGCCGCACCCCGAGCGCCCCGGCGAAGCACGACTCGGCCTGCCCGGCATTGGGGCTCGGGTGCGCGGAGCCGTCCCGGCGCCAGACCCGCCAGGCGGTCCGCGGCTCGGGCGCGGCGGCCACCGTGAGCAGGGCGGTCAGCCGGGCACCGGGCCAGCCGGCCACGTCGTCCAGCCGGGCCGAGGCCCAGCCGAAGCGCAGATGGCGCGGCGAGCGGTGACCGACCATCGCGTCCAGCGTGTTGACGGCCCGGAAGGCGAGCAGCCCCGGCGTACCGGCCAGCGCACCCCAGGCCAGCGCGTTGACCACGGCGTCGGCGGTGTTCTCGGCCACCGACTCGACGACGGCGCGGGCGATCTGCTGCTCGTCCAGCGTGCTGGGGTCGCGGCCGCACAGGTGCGGCAGCCGCTCCCGGGCGGCGGCCAGATCGCCGGCCCGCAGCGAACGGCCGATCGTCCTGGCCTCCCGGGTGAGCGAGGTACCGCCGAGCACCGTCCAGGTCGCGGCGGCGGCCAGCGCCGCCTGCCCGTACCGGCTGCGCCCGAGCGCCCGCTCGGCGAGGTGCGCCCCGGCCGCGACCGAACCGACGCAGACTGCGGTGTACCCGGCGCCCGCCGCCCGCCGGTCGCGCCAGAGCGCGCGCTCCACCCGCCCGGCGGCGGCACCGAAGACGGCTACCGGATGCCCGCGCCGGGGGTCGGCGAGGACGGCGTCGGCCAGGTAGCCGGCGACACTGCCCAGTGCGAAGGCGGCGGCGCGGTTCAGGCGGGGCACGGTGCGGACACAGCGGCGGAGGCGGACCGCAAGGCGGGCACGGCCGGGTCGAACGGCGGCCGCACAGCGGCCAGGGCAGCCTGCATGGCGTGCGTGTCCTCACTCAGGGTCCGCGCCCTGGATCGACGTACCGGGGGCGAGAGTCTCCTGGCTCCCGGGTCGGACACACCCTCGGGCCTTCCAGCAGCCGGACGACCGGACCGCCGTGACCATGAGTCGAGCGTGCTCCCCGGTGACAGTGGCGGGACCGCGCCGGATTCGCACCGGCTTCCTCTGCATGCCTCCGTTTGGCTGAAAGATCCCACCACGGTCCGCGACCGGGAGTCAACAAACCGCGCGGAGGGCTTGATCACAGCCGTCTCGGCCGTCCACCGCCCACCGCGCGGCACACCGCACGGGGGTGGCGCCGGCTCCGCGGAGCCGCCCGGCTGCCCGCCGCCGCGAAGGCCCGGCCCACCGTCCGCACGGACGGACTACGCCCCGGTGGCAGGCCCGCCGTGCGGAGAGTGGACTGGAAGGTACCGCCCATGAAGGTCACACCGGGGAGCACTATGCGTTGGGGAACCGCCGCCGCCGTGGCGGCCACCGCAGTAGGAGCCGGAGCTGCGGTCATCCTGATCGGCCGCAGGGTGTCCGAGCGCACGGTCCGTCCGCAGCCCGGGAAGCCGGGCCTGGCCGCCACACTGCGGGTGCACGAGGTCGCCGCCGGACACGTCACCCTCACCCGGGCCCCGCAGACCGTACGCGCGGGCCGGTACGCGCTGGAGTGGGCCGGCGGCGGCCACGCGGTGGTCGGCGGGGTGCTGCGCACCGACATCCAGACCGTCACCCGCCGGCTGGAGCGTGCCGACAGCGGAACCCTCACCGTCGGCACCGAGGTCGAGCTGACCCCCCGGGTCCACCTCGGCGATCCGGCCACCGCCCTCGGCCTCGACTTCACCGAGACCGCCGCCCAGGGCGACCTCGGGCTGCTGCCCGCCTGGTACGTCCACGCCATGCGCGGCACCTGGGTGATCCTGGTGCACGGCCCGGGCGCCGACCGCACCCAGGCGCTCCCGGTGCTCCCGGTGCTGAACTCGCTGAAACTGCCGACGCTGACCGTGACCTACCGGGGCGACGCCGACGCCCCGCACCCACCGGACGGACTCGGCCACTTCGGTGAGACAGAGTGGCGGGACGTCGAGGCGGCCGTAGGGCTCGCCCTGGAGAGTGGCGCGGGACGGGTCGTGCTGTACGGCTGGTCGCTGGGCGCGACGATGTGCCTGTTGACCGCCGCCAGGTCCACCCGGCGGGAGTCGGTCGCCGGACTGGTGCTGGACTCCCCGATCCTCGACTGGCAGGAGAGCGTCCGCCGGGAGAGCGTCCGCGCCGGTGTCCCGGGTGTCCTCGCCGAGCTCGGCGCCCTGGCCGCCGAAGGCCGTACCAAGGTGGACCCGGCGGCCCTCGCCCGTCTCGCGGACGGTACTGACCTGCACCTCCCGACCCTGCTGCTGGGCAGCCCGGCCGACGGCATCGCACCGATCGAGGCCGCCCGCCGGCTGGCGCACCGCCGCTGGGACCTGGTGAGCCTGCACGAGGTGCCGGACGCGGAGCACGCCCAGCTCTGGAACGCCGACTCGGACGGCTACGCCGAGGTGCTGAGGCGCTGGCTCACTCCGCTACTCTGAAAACACTGTCACTCTCCGTAGATATTCAATCACATTAGCTGGAAGTGTCGAGGGTCCGGTTCCGGTGCGGATCTGGCGGATGGTCGATCGATTTGTTGGGTGCACGACAGTCAGAACAAGCCAACCATTCGAATGTCAAGCCCGGTTTGCGGGTTGTTGCCCGATCTCTTCCACCTCTTCACACCGGGCAGCCGAAGACGCGCCGAACCCGATGTGACAGAAGGCCGGTGCACGGGGAAGACTGCACGGCGTGACGTCTCGGAACCCGCGCGACCGTGATGCCCCGCTCCAGCCGACGATCGGTACCGGTGCGACGGTGACCCGTCTGCCCGGTGCGGCCCGCCGCGCCGACGGCGCGTACCCCGGCCACCCCGCCGGAGCCCGCCGCCGCGTCCCGGCACCCAAGCCGGGGCGCGGGAGAGTCCCGGTGCCCGACGGTTTCCCCGCTCCGGCCGAGCTCGCCCCGCTGGCCCGCCGGATGCTCGCGGACGCCGTACGGATCGCGCGCTGGGCCGGCGAGCTCGACAAGGTCGACCGCCGGGGCGAGCTGCTCCCCGAGGACGCCCGGGACGCCGGACACGCCCTGGCGATGACGGTCGGCGCCGCGGCCAAGGCCTGGGGTCAGGCCCTGCTGGTGGGCCTGGTCGAGCCGCGCGAGGGCGGCGCCGGGCCGGGCTGGCGGCTGCACGCCTGGGAGCACGACGACGAGGCCGTGATCCGGGGCTGGTCCGCGCTGTTCGACTCCTGGACGCTGGTCGCCCCCGTTCCGCCCGCCGCGATGCGCGGGGTCTTCGCCGTGCTCGCCGGGCAGGCCGTCGACCACGCGCCGCAGTTGCTGTCCTTCCTGCACCTGGTGGACGGCCCGGTCTCCGACGGCGAGCTGCTGGAGCTGCTCCGCCGGGGCCTGGACGAGCGCCGCCACGGCGTCGGGACGGGCACCCTGGCGCTCTCCCCGGTCCCGCACGCGGCCTCGGCCGTCTCCGCCGTCCGCGGCACCTGCCGCGAGCCGCAGGTGGACTCCCCGCCGGTCGCCCCCTCCGACGTCGCCGCCGTCCTCGACTGGATGCTGGACGGCCTCGCCGCCGTCGGCGCCCTGGTCCGCCGGGACGAGGCCGCGGAGCTCTCGCTGCTCGGGCACTGGGCCGTGCGCGCCAAGCTGGAGGAGATCTGCACGGTCGCCCAGACGGCCGCCGGGCACATCGAGCAGAGCGCCCTGGAGCTGCTGGACGCCTGCGCCAACTACTCCCCGGGCCCGGCCCGCGCCGAGTACCGGGCCTGGGTCGCCGCCCGTCCCGTGGACCGCGCGGTCGCCGAGCTGCTGGACGCCGCCCGGGGCGAGGACGCGCTGCTGCGCGGGCTCGCCTTCGAGGCGCTCCGGGTCGCCGGGGGCACCGCCGAGCAGGGCGTCCGGGCCGCCGTGGACGAGCCGGTGCTGCGGCCCTACGCGCTGCTCTGGCTGGCCGAGCAGTCGGACGAGGGGGTCTCCCCGGCCGATGTGCTCGGGGCGGTGGACGCCGCCTGGCTCTGGGTGGACACGGCCGCCGCCGTACTGGACCACGGTGAGACCGAGCTGCTGGTCGGCCATGTGGAGGGCGCTTCGGCGGGCGAGCCGGTGCGACTGTTCAACCGGGCCCGCCAGTCCGGCCACCCCCGCGCGGCCTCGGTCCTCACGGCCGTCGCGGGCGTCCATCCCGACCCCGCCGTCGCCCGCGCGGCCCGCCGCTCCGCCTTCAGCGTGCACCGCGGCGGCGCCTAGCCCCTCCGGGCGGCAGAGTGCCGGGTCCCGGGGAGGGACGGCCCGGTCCTCCGGGCAGCGGACGCTCGTGCCCCGGATTCCGTGCGAAGGCCCTCTGCAGGGTTCCCCGAGAACGACGAAGGGGCCCGGATCCTGTTCAAGGATCCGGGCCCCTTCCGGTGTTCAGGGTGGGCCTCAGCAGCCCCGCGACTCCGCGCGGCGGGCGCGCACGTCGCCCACCTTCTGCCCCACCTTGCGGCGGATGACCAGCAGCGGAGCCATCGCCGCCAGCGTGATCTGCGCGATCGCCCCGATGTGCATCAGCGTGTCACCGCCGGGCAGGCCGGCCGCCCAGGCCGCCAGGCAGCCGATGGAGACCACGATCCAGCAGAGCGTCGCGGTGGCGAGCAGCCCCTGCGGCTTCGGGTACTCGATCCGGCTCACCATCAGGTACGCCACACCGAGGATCATCAGCAGCCCGAGCAGCAGCGGCGGCTCGAGCAGCACGATGGCGATCACCGTCATCGCGCCCATCGGGCAGGGCATGCCCTGGAAGATCCCGGGCCGCATCTTGACGGCCGAGAACCGGGCCAGCCGCAGCACCACCGCGAGCAGCACGGTCACCGCGATGAACGCCGAGAGCTGCTGGTTGCTGTCCGGCGAGACGATGCCCCAGACCGCGACGAAGTAGGCCGGCGCGATGCCGAAGCTGATCAGGTCGGCCAGGTTGTCGAGCTCCGCGCCGAGTGCCGAGGAGCGCAGCTTGCGGGCGACCAGGCCGTCGAACAGGTCGCACATCGAGCCGATCAGCAGCAGCGTCACCGCGGTGGCGGCGCTGTGCCGGTTCGGCATCGAGTCGCCCATCAGGTGCGGCATCAGCACCCCGGTGGTGATCGAGTAGATCGCCATGAAGCCGCAGACGGCGTTGCCGAGGGTCAGGAAGTCGGCGGTGGAGAGGTGCTGCGGCGAGCGGGGAGCGCGCAGCTCGCGGTCGCGCGCCCAGCGGCGGCGGTGCAGGCTGGTCTCCTCCTCGTCACTCAGGCCGACGAGAGTCTCAGGATCAGTCACGGTCAAGGCGCGTCACCCCGGCAGTGGTCTTCTGGCCGACCTCTACGCCGACCTCGACGCCGGCCGGCAGGTAGGTGTCTACGCGAGAGCCGAAGCGGATCAGTCCGATCCGCTCGCCCTGCTCGACCTTGGTGCCGGCGTCCACGTACGGCACGATGCGGCGGGCCACGGCCCCCGCGATCTGCACCATCTCGATGTCGCCGAGCTCGGTGTCGAAGTGCCAGACGACCCGCTCGTTGCGGTCGCTGTCCTTGTTGAACGCCGGGACGTAGCCACCGGCGACGTGCTCCACCGACGTCACCGTGCCGGGCAGCGGCGCGCGGTTGACGTGGACGTTGAGCGGGCTCATGAAGATCGCGATCCGGGTGCGGCCGTCCGGCCAGGCGTCGATGCTCTGCACCACACCGTCGGCCGGGGAGATCACTCTGCCGGTGCCGATCTCGCGCTCCGGGTCGCGGAAGAACCACAGCATGCCCGCGCCGAGCGCGCAGGCCGGTACCGCTGCCAGGGCCCACTTGCCGTTCCGCCGGGTGAGGGCGGTGGTGAGGGCGGCAGTGGCCAGGGTCGGGACGAACCAGGGGGTGGCACCGCGCGCGATCGTCACGCGGGGACGCCGACCATCCGCCGGGGCGTCGAAGGCGCCGGTCGGAGCGGAGGTGTGAGGGGACGGGCTGATGGGCATCGAAGACCTTAGTCGCGGGGGATCATGGCCGCTGGACGGGGGCCACCGCGGGGATCGGTTGAGATGGGGACGGCTACTGTCCCGGTGGATGCTATCGGGACCAGGCGGTAGGTGGGCAAGCCGCCTGCGTGTTCAGGAGTCCGGTGCGGCGCCGATCTGTGCCTGCTATGTGTACGACCGTAGCTCGGTTCGACGCGGTTCCCCAAGGGGCTGAACGAGGCGCGTGACCCATGTCTCAATTCGGGTGAGAGCGACGGGACGGGTCCCGACTGACTGCCGGTCAGGTGGCGGCACCGCCCCCTCGGGAGGGGTTCGACAGGGTGCTGAGCACGCCCTGGGAGCCTTCCTGGGCGTCTCGAGGCGTGCGGATGTGCCGTAGGGCGCGCACCTATGGGTGCGCGCCCTACGACCTTCCCCGAACCGCCGTACCGCCCCCGATGGCTGACCAGGCCCGGGGACCGCGCGGTACGGCGGGGCCCGGAGGCGGGCCCGCACGCCTGCCCCCCGGCCTTCGAATGGCTCTACTGCACGGTGTTCCCCGAGCCCGGAATCGGCGTTGACCGAGTCCGGCATGGCCGGAATCCGGCCGCTGGGTCACCGGCGTGTTGCTCCGCTCACTCCGCGATGCGGTACTCCTCCAGCAGGCGGCGTCCCACGATCATCTTCTGGATCTCCGCAGTACCTTCACCGATCAGCAGCATCGGGGCCTCGCGGTAGAGGCGCTCGATCTCGTACTCCTTGGAGAATCCGTAGCCGCCGTGGATCCGGAAGGCGTCCTCGACGACCTCCTTGCAGTACTCGGAGGCGAGGTACTTCGCCATGCCGGCCTCGAGGTCGTTGCGTTCGCCGCTGTCCTTCTTGCGGGCGGCCATCACCATCATCTGGTGCGCGGCCTCGACCTTGGTGGCCATCTCGGCCAGCTTGAACTGGATCGCCTGGTGCTCGGCGATCTTCTTGCCGAAGGTGGACCGCTGCTGGGCGTAGGAGATGCCCAGCTCGAAGGCGCGGCGGGCGACGCCGCAGCCGCGGGCGGCGACGTTGACCCGGCCGACCTCGACGCCGTCCATCATCTGGTAGAAGCCCTTGCCGGGGACCCCGCCCAGGATCCGGTCGGCCGGGAGCCGGACGTCCTGGAGCACCAGCTCGGTGGTGTCGACGCCCTTGTAGCCCATCTTCTCGATCTTCCCGGGCACGGTGAGGCCGGGGACGGTCGGGTTGGGCCCGAAGCCGGGAGTCTTCTCGATCAGGAAGGTGGTCATGTTCTTGTACGGCGTGGAGCCGCCCTCGTCCGTCCGGCACAGGACCGCGACCAGGGTGGAGGTGCCGCCGTTGGTCAGCCACATCTTCTGGCCGTTGAGGACGTAGAAGTCGCCGTCCTTGACGCCCTTCGTGGTGATCGCCGCCACGTCGGAGCCGAGGCCGGGCTCGGACATCGAGAAGGCGCCGCGGATCTCGCCGGCCGCCATCCTGGGCAGGAAGTACTCCTTCTGCTCCTGGGTGCCGTGCGCGTTGATCATGTGCGCGACGATGAAGTGCGTGTTGACGATGCCGGATACCGACATCCAGCCGCGGGCGATCTCCTCGACCACCAGCGCGTAGGTCAGCAGCGACTCGCCGAGGCCGCCGAACTCCTCGGGGATGGTCAGGCCGAACAGGCCGAGCTGCTTCATCCCCTCCACGATCGCGGTCGGGTACTCGTCCTTGTGCTCCAACTCGGTGGCGACCGGGATGATCTCCTTGTCGACAAAGTCCCGCACGGTGGCGAGGATGTCCCGCTGAATCTCGGTGAGGCCGTCGGTCTGTGCGAGGCGTCCCATCGTGCGACTCCGTATATAGAGAGAAGAAGAGAGGTGTCAGAGGTCTCGCCGCGCGCAGTGCGTCCCGAGCGGCGGCGGGTGAGGGGGTGTACGGGGACCCTGCCGGCGTGGCTGCGGCAGCAGGGCCCCCGTGTCCGGATGGGGGTCGGCCGATGACGGCGGCCTACCCGACCGGGGCCTTGGGAGATCCGGGGGACCTCAGGAGAGCGGAGTGGGACGGCCGGGCTGCTCTCCCCCAGCCTGGCGGCCGGGAGGTGCCCCCTTGCCGCGCTCCTTGATGTACGTCTCGGTCGGCACCATCACCTTGCGCCGGAAGATGCAGACGACCGTGCCGTCCTGCTTGTAGCCCTTGGTCTCGACGTAGACGATGCCGCGGTCGTCCTTGGACTTGGACGGCCACTTGTCGAGCACCGTCGTCTCGCCGTAGATCGTGTCGCCGTGGAAGGTCGGCGCGATGTGGCGCAGCGACTCGATCTCCAGGTTGGCGATGGCCTTTCCGGAGACGTCCGGGACGGACATGCCGAGCAGCAGGGAGTAGATGTAGTTGCCCACCACGACGTTCTTGCCGAAGTCCGTCGTCTTCTCCGCATAGTTGGCGTCCATGTGGAGCGGGTGGTGGTTCATGGTGAGCAGGCAGAAGAGGTGGTCGTCGTACTCGGTGACCGTCTTGCCGGGCCAGTGCTTGTAGACCGCGCCGACCTCGAACTCCTCGTAGGTGCGTCCGAACTGCATCTCAGTGGTCTCCTCGGCGGGTCAGGACTGCGGGGGCTCGAACTTGGAGGTGCGCCGGAGCCCGGCGGCGCGGCCCTTGCCCGCGATGACCAGGGCCATCTTGCGGCTGGCCTCGTCGATCATCTCGTCGCCGAGCATCGCGGAGCCCTTGGCGCCGCCGGCCTCCGAGGTGCACCACTCGTAGGCGTCCAGGATCAGCTCGGCGTGGTCGTAGTCCTCCTGGCTGGGGGAGAAGACCTCGTTGGCGATGGCGACCTGGTCCGGGTGCAGCACCCACTTGCCGTCGAAGCCCAGCGCGGCGGCGCGGCCGGCCACCTCGCGGTAGCCGTCGGGGTTGCGGATCTGCAGGAAGGGACCGTCGATGGCCTGCAGGTCGTTGGCGCGGGCGGCCATCAGGATGCGCATCAGGATGTAGTGGTAGGCGTCCGCCGGGTAGCCGGGGGGCTGCTGGCCGACCACCAGGGTCTTCATGTTGATCGAGGCCATGAAGTCGGCCGGGCCGAAGATGATGGTCTCCAGGCGCGGCGAGGCGGCGGCGATCTCGTCGACGTTGACCAGGCCCTTGGCGTTCTCGATCTGCGCCTCGATGCCGATCCGGCCGACCTCGAAGCCCATGGTCTTCTCGATCTGGGTGAGCAGCAGGTCGAGCGCCTTGACCTGGGTGGCGTCCTGGACCTTGGGCAGCATGATGCAGTCGAGGTTCGGGCCGGCGCCCTCGACGACCGTGACGACGTCCCGGTACGTCCAGTGGGTGGTCCAGTCGTTGACCCGGACGACGCGGGTCTTGCCGCCCCAGTCGCCGCTGTTGAGGGCGTCCACGATGTTGTGGCGGGCGCTCTCCTTGACCAGCGGGGCGCAGGCGTCCTCCAGGTCGAGGAAGACCTGGTCGGCGGCCAGGCCCTGGGCCTTCTCCAGGAAGCGCGGGTTGCTGCCGGGAACGGCCAGGCAGGAGCGGCGGGGCCGCAGGCGGTTGACGGCGGCGGGCGACGGTTGTGCGGTCATGTGCGGGTGGTTCCTTCCGGGGTCAGCTGGTCGCGGCGTGCTGGTCGGTGGGCAGCGTCGCGGCCCAAGGCTGGAGCCTGTTGGCCAGCCGGATCTCGTCCACGATCCGGCCGATGATGGTGGTGATGCCGAAGTCCTTCGGGGTGAAGACTGCTGCGACCCCCGCGGCCTTGAGGGCCTCGGCGTCAGCAGCCGGGATGATGCCACCCACGACGACGGGCACATCCTCCACCCCTGCCCGGCGCAGCCGCTGCAGCACGTCGGGAACCAGCTCCGGGTGGGCTCCGGAGAGGATCGACAGGCCGACGCAGTGCACGTCCTCGGCGACCGCGGCGGAGACTATCTGCTCGGGCGTCAGCCGGATGCCCTGGTAGACGACCTCGAAACCGGCGTCGCGGGCGCGGACCGCGATCTGCTCGGCGCCGTTGGAGTGGCCGTCCAGGCCGGGCTTGCCGACCAGCAGCCGCAGCTTGCCCGCACCCAGCTCGGCGGCGGTGGCGGCCACCGCCTCGCGTACGGTGGCGAGTTCGCCGCCGGGCTCGGCCGCCACCGCGACCGGCGCACCGCCGACCCCGGTGGGGGCGCGGTACTCGCCGAAGACCTCGCGCAGGGCGAAGGACCACTCGCCGGTGGTGACGCCGGCGCGGGCGCAGGCCAGGGTGGCGGGCATCAGGTTGTCGCTGGTCGCGGCGGTGGCCTTCAGCTGCTCCAATGCGGCCTGGGCGGCGGCCTCGTCGCGGCCGGCCCGCCACTGTTCGAGCGCGGTGAGGACGGACTGCTCGGAGGCCGGGTCGACCACCATGATGGCGGTGTCCAGATCGGCGGTGAGCGGGCTCTCCTCGGTGGTGTCGAAGCAGTTGACCCCGACGATCCTGTCCTCGCCGGACTCGATCCGGGCCCGGCGGGCGGCGTGCGATGCCACCAGGTTGGACTTCAGGTAGCCGGACTCGACGGCCGGGATCACCCCGCCCATCTCCAGTACCTTGGCGATCTCGGCCTCGGCCCCGGCGAGCAGTTCGGCGGTCTTGGCCTCGACGACCGTGGAGCCGTTGAAGATGTCGCCGTACTCCAGCAGGTCGGACTCGTAGGCGAGCACCTGCTGGATCCGCAGCGACCACTGCTGGTCCCACGGCCGGGGCAGGCCCAACGCCTCGTTCCAGGCGGGCAGTTGGACGGCACGGGCGCGGGCGTCCTTGGACAGCGTGACGGCGAGCATCTCCAGCACGATGCGCTGGACGTTGTTCTCCGGCTGCGCCTCGGTCAGGCCGAGGGAGTTGACCTGGACGCCGTAGCGGAAGCGGCGCTGCTTCGGGTCCTCGATGCCGTACCGCTCGCGGGTCACCTTCTCCCACAGCTGGGCGAAGGCGCGCATCTTGCACATCTCCTCGACGAAGCGGACGCCCGCGTTCACGAAGAAGGAGATCCGGCCGACCACTTCGCCCATCCGCATCTCCGGCACCTGGCCGGAGTCGCGGACGGCGTCCAGGACGGAGATCGCGGTGCACATCGCGTACGCGATCTCCTGGACCGGGGTGGCCCCGGCCTCCTGCAGGTGGTAGCTGCAGATGTTGATCGGGTTCCACTTGGGGATGTTGGCGACCGTGTACGCGATCATGTCGGTGATCAGGCGCACGGACGGGCCGGGCGGGAAGACGTGCGTCCCGCGCGAGAGGTACTCCTTGACGATGTCGTTCTGGGTGGTGCCGGTGAGCCTCGCGATGTCGGCGCCCTGCTCCTCGGCGACCACCTGGTAGAGCGCCAGCAGCCACATCGCGGTGGCGTTGATCGTCATCGAGGTGTTGGTCTGTTCGAGCGGGATGCCGTCGAACAGGGTGCGCATGTCGCCGACATGGCCCACCGGCACGCCGACCCGGCCGACCTCGCCGCGCGCGAGCACGTGGTCGGAGTCGTAACCCGTCTGGGTCGGCAGGTCGAAGGCGACGGACAGACCGGTCTGGCCCTTGGCGAGGTTGCGGCGGTAGAGCGCGTTGGAGTCGCTCGCCGTGGAGTGGCCGGCGTAGGTGCGCATCAGCCAGGGCCGGTCACGCTTCTGATCTGTCATCAGATGTTCCTGAAGCGGTTGATCGCGTCGATGTGCTTGGCGCGGAACTCCTCGTTGCGCACGCCCAGGCCCTCCTGCGGGGCCAGGCAGAGCACGCCGACCTTGCCCTGGTGCTTGTTGTGGTGGACGTCGAGGGCGGCCTGGCCGGTCTGCTCCATGGGGTAGACCTTGGAGACCGTCGGGTGGATCTTGCCCTTGGCGATCAGGCGGTTGGCCTCGAACGCCTCGCGGTAGTTGGCGAAGTGCGAGCCCACGATGCGCTTGAGCGACATCCACAGGTAGCGGTTGTCGTACTGGTGCATGTACCCGGAGGTGGAGGCGCAGGTGACGATGGTGCCGCCCTTGCGGGTGACGTACACCGAGGCGCCGAAGGTCTCCCGGCCCGGGTGCTCGAAGACGATGTCCACGTCCTCGCCGCCGGTGAACTCGCGGATCCTGGAGCCGAACCGCTTCCACTCGCGCGGGTCCTGGGTGTGCTCGTCCTTCCAGAACCGGTAGCCCTCGGCGGAGCGGTCGATGATCGCCTCGGCGCCCATGGCGCGGCAGATCTCCGCCTTCTGCTCGCTGGAGACCACGCAGATCGGGGTGGCGCCGCCGGCCAGCGCGTACTGGGTGGCGTACGAGCCGAGCCCGCCGCTGGCGCCCCAGATCAGCACGTTGTCGCCCTGCTTCATGCCCGCGCCGTTGCGCGAGACCAGCTGGCGGTAGGCGGTGGAGTTGACCAGCCCGGGGGAGGCGGCCTCCTCCCAGGTGAGGTGCTTGGGCTTGGGCAGCAGCTGGTTGGTCTTCACCAGCGCCAGCTGGGCCAGGCCGCCGAAGTTGGTCTCGAAGCCCCAGATGCGCTGCTCCGGGTCCATCATCGTGTCGTTGTGGCCGTCCGGGGACTCCAGTTCGACCGAGAGGCAGTGCGCGACCACCTCGTCACCGGGCTTCCAGGCGTTGACCCCGGCGCCGGTGCGCAGCACCACGCCCGCGAGGTCGGAGCCGACGATGTGGTGCGGCAGGTCGTGGCGCTTGGTGAGCGGGGAGAGCTTTCCGTACCGCTCGAGGAAGCCGAAGGTGGAGACCGGCTCGAAGATCGAGCTCCAGACGGTGTTGTAGTTCACCGCGCTGGCCATCACGGCCACCAGGGCCTCGCCCGGGCCGAGTTCGGGGAGGGGCACCTCGTCGAGGTGGAGGGACTTGCGCGGATCCTTGTCGCGGCTGTCGAGGCCGGCGAACATCTGCTCCTCGTCCTTGTGGAGCGTCACCGCTCGGTAGGACTCCGGCAGCTTGAGCGCGGCGAAGTCCGCCGGGGTGCTGTCGGGGCTGAGGATCGCGTCGAGGATTTCCTTCATGGCTGCCTCCGAAGGCGTACCTGTGTGAGGGGCTGCACAGGGCGTCTGGGGGAGCCGGGAGCGGACACCGGCTTCACTGTCGGTCTGAGGGTGGGTGGTGCCTGCGACGGGTGGTGGAGTCGCACCGGACGAGGCGCGCCGAGGTGGGGAGCCGCGGCGCCGCGACTGGCGAGTAACAAGGTAGTGGCACCCTGTGCCACTCGTAAAGACACTGGGTGTCATCAATTCGGGTGAATGCGACGGCTGTTCGAAAGCCGTGAAACGGGCACGGGAAGGGCCCGTCCCGCTACTGCGGAACGGGCCCTGAAAACCCGTCTGACCTGCGTGATCAGCTTGCCGGAGTGCCGTTCAGCGCGGCCCTGATCCGGTCCACCACCAGGTCCAGCGGAGCGTCGGTGCGCGCCACTGTGATGAGCACCTCACCGCCGGGGCTGGCACTCAGTGCGCTCACTGCCGCCCCTCCGAGAGCCGACAGCGTGTCATCACTGGCACCGGGTGCCACGGGAGTGCCACGCCGTCGCATCCGATGCGGAGCGGTCGCCCAGAACGTCCCCCTGATGACCTCGAAGGAGTGGTCCAGCTGCGCCTCGACGTCGCCGTGGCCGCCCGCGCGCAGCCAGCGCCGCAGCACGTGGTTGTGCGCCGCGACCACGGCCGCCGCCGACACCTCGGCCAGCATCGAGTCGTCGTCCCCGCCGCGCCGCCAGCCGGGCGGGATCTCCTCGGCCGCGTCGAACCGGCCGAGGAGGTACCGGGTGAACAGCCGCTCGTACCGGGAGACCACCGCGATCTCCCGCTCGCGCAGCGCCGGGACCTGACGGATCAGCTGGTACCGGGCCACCGACACCCCGGGCGTGGAGGCGTACATCCGCAGCACCTCCTTGATGCCGCGGCAGACCACGTCCAGCGGGTGCTCCTCGGGCCCGGCGCTGGCCAGCAGGTCGGCCACCCGGACCAGGGTGTCGTCGTGGTCCGGGAAGATCGCCTCCTCCTTCGAGCGGAAGTACCGGAAGAAGGTCCGCCGGGCCACCCCGGCCTCGGCCGCGATCTGATCGACCGTCGTCTCCTCGTACCCCTGCGAGGCGAACAGCTCCATCGCGGCCTTGGCCAGGTCCTGGCGCATCTGCTGCCGTTGGGCCGCCGCCCGCCGGTGACCGGCGGAGGAGACCCCCGCCGCCGACTGCGCCGCCAGCGCCTGTACCGCCAGTGCCTCTTCGAGGGCCGACTGCTCCGCGGATGACTGATCCCGATCCATGTCAGGCACGCTACACGCCCCGGCGGCCGGGCCCGCGGCCTTGGGGCGGCGCACCGGTGCCACCGGCCCGGTCGAGGCCGGCCGGGGCCACCGGGAGGAGACCGTCCCCGGGCCCCAGGCCGGGCGCGGAGGCAGCCCGCCGACCGGGCGGGAGCCGGGCGCAGGGCCCTGCGCCGGCCGGCCGGTCACCGGCGTGCGTGGTCGCGGAAACCGCGGCCGGTCTTGCGGCCCAGGCACCCCGCCGCCACCAGGTGCTCCAGCAGCGGCGCCGCCGCCAGACCCGGCTCGCGGAACTCCTGGTGCAGCACCTTCTCGATGGCCAGCGACACGTCCAGCCCGACCACGTCCAGCAGCTCGAACGGGCCCATCGGGTAGCCGCAGCCCAGCTTCATCGCGGTGTCGATGTCGTCCACCGTGGCGTAGTGCTCCTGCAGCATCCGCACCGCGTCGTTCAGGTACGGGAACAGCAGGGCGTTGACGATGAACCCGGCCCGGTCCCCGCACCCCACCGGGTGCTTGCGCACCGCGGCGCACAACTCCAGTACCGTCGTGGTGACATCGGCCGAGGTCAGCACGGTGGAGACCACCTCGACCAGCTTCATCGCCGGGGCCGGGTTGAAGAAGTGCATCCCGATCACGTCCTGCGGCCGCGAGGTCGCGGTCGCACAACTGATCACCGGCAGGCTGGAGGTGGTGGTGGCCAGCACCGCGCCCGGCTTGCAGATCTTGTCCAGGGTCGCGAACAGCTCGCGCTTGACCGCCAGATCCTCGGCCACCGCCTCCACCACCAGGTCCACGTCGGCGAGTTCGGCGTACGAACCGGTCGGGACCACCAGCTCCAGCGCCGCCCGGGACTGCTCCTCGGTCAGCCGGCCCTTGGCCACCGACCGCTCCAGCGACCTGGCCAGCTGCGCCCGGGCCCGGTCGGCCTTGTCCTGGCTGCGGGCGGCGAGCAGCACCCGGTACCCGGCCTTGGCGAAGACCTCGGCGATCCCGGTCGCCATGGTGCCCGAGCCGCAGACGCCGACGGCGCGCACCTGGCGCCCGGCGGCCGCGGGCGCGCCGGTGCGGGCGGCCTGGTCGGCGACCACCTTCGACGAGCCCGGCGCCTCGTAGGTGTAGAAGCCGCGGCCCGACTTGCGGCCGAGCAGCCCGGCCGCGACCAGCTGGCCGAGGATCGGCGCGGGGGCGTGCAGCCGGTCCCTGGACTGCTCGTACATCGCCTCCAGCACGGTACGGGCGGTGTCCACACCGATCAGGTCCAGCAGCGCCAGCGGGCCCATCGGCAGGCCGCAGCCGAGCCGCATCGCGGCGTCGATGTCCTCCCGGGTGGCGTACTTGGACTCGTACATCGCGGCGGCCTGGTTGAGGTACGCGAACAGCAGGCCGTTGACCACGAACCCGGCCCGGTCACCGGCCGCGACCGGCTCCTTGCCCAGCTCGCGGGCGAACTCGGCGGCCTGTTCGGCAGTCTGCGGCGAGGTCAGCACGGTGCGGACCACCTCGACCAGCTTCATGCTGTGCACCGGGTTGAAGAAGTGCAGGCCCAGCACCCGCTCGGGGCGGGCGGTGGCGGCGGCGATCCGGGTGACCGACAGTGCGGTCGTGCCGGTGGCCAGCACGGTCTCCGGCGGGCAGATCCGGTCCAGCTCGGCGAAGACCTCCCGCTTGAGCTCCAGCTGCTCGGGGACCTCCTCGATCACCAGGTCGGCGTCGGCCGCCGCGTCCAGCCGGTCGCCGACCGAGATCAGCGCGAGCAGTGCCGTACGCTCCTCGGCGGTGAACCGCTCGCGCTGGACGGCGTGCGCGGTGGCCTCCTCGATCCGGGCCAGCGCCCGCGCGGCGGCGTCCGGGCCGGCCTCGATGCCGATCACCCGGCGGCCGCTGCGCGCGACGGCCACGGCGATACCGGCGCCCATGGTGCCGAGGCCGACCACGGCGACGGTGGGGAAGGGACGCTTCATGAGTCCTGACTCCTTGTCATGGTCCCCGCGCCGCGCTCCGGTACTGCGCCGGGGCAGCGCTGTGCCGCGGGCGTACCGGAGGAGGGTGCGGCGGCGCGGGGGAGTGGTGATGACGGTTGCGGCACCGCAGGACGGTCCGGTCCGCTCCGGCCGTGCTGCGGAAGTGCCGTGGTGCTCAGGCGCGCTGGATGAGCTGAAGCGACGCTGACGCTGGTGGAGTGCCGGCCGTCGCCCGAGTCGGGGCTCGGCCGGGAAATGGGCATCCGCGCCGGGCCCGTGGAACGCGCGATGGCACGTCGGACGCCGGTCCCGCCGGTGCGGCTCCCGAAGCCCGGCGGTGGTGCGTGCGGTCACTGTAGCGAAGTTACTGCCGCGTAGGAAGAGTTGCGGGCGGAGTCCGGGCATGACGAAGCCCCCGCCGCTCCTCCCTTGACAAGGGTGGGCGGCGGGGGCTTCGGGGCCTCGGAGCCGTAGCGTCAGTGCGCCAGGACCGGAACGGCGTCCTCCTGCTCGACGGCCTGCTCCTGGGCGCTGGGGCGGCCGACGTTGATGAAGACGAAGGCGATCGCCGCTGCCAGCAGCAGGATGCCGAAGGAGCACCAGATCGCGGTCGAGAAGCTGTGCACCATGCCCACCAGCTTGCCCTGCGGGGTCTGGGCCAGGGCCTGGTGCGACTTGATCCACGAGGTCATCGCGCTGGTGGCGATGGTGTTCAGCAGCGCCGTGCCGATCGCGCCGCCGACCTGCTGCGAGGTGTTGACCATGGCGGAGGCGACACCGGCGTCGCGCGGCTCGACCCCGTAGGTGGCCAGGCTCATCGCGGGCATGAACGCGGTACCCATGCCGAGGCCCATCAGGATCAGGCCGGGCAGGATGTGCACCGGGTAGGAGCTGTCCACCTTGATCTGGGTGAGGATCAGCATGCCGAGCGAGGCGACCGTGAAGCCGGGCACGATCAGCAGGCGCGGGGCGACCTTGGTCATCAGCCGGGCGCCGATCTGGGTGGAACCGGTGATCATGCCGGCGACCATCGGCAGGAAGGCCAGGCCGGTGACGACCGGGGAGTACCGCAGCACGACCTGCAGGTAGTAGGTCAGGAACAGGAAGAGCCCGAACATGCCGATCACGGCCAGGCCCAGCGAGAGGTAGACGCCGGCGCGGTTGCGGTTGGTGACCACGCGCAGCGGCAGCAGCGGGGCCTTGACCGAGCGCTCGACCAGCACGAAGGCGAGCAGCAGCACCACCGCGGCGGCGAACAGGCCCAGCGTGGTGCCCGCGGTCCAGCCGTCCGACTCGGCCCGGGTGAAGCCGTAGACCAGCGAGACCAGGCCGGTGGACACCAGCAGCACACCGGGGATGTCCAGCTTGCTGCGGTTGCGCCCCTGGGCGGGCTCGCGGATCACCAGCACGGCGCCGGTGATGGCGACCGCGGCGAACGGAATGTTGACGAAGAAGGTCCAGCGCCAGTTCAGGTACTCGGTGAGCAGGCCGCCGAGGGTCAGACCGATGGCGCTGCCGCCACCGGCGATCGCGCCGTAGATGCCGAAGGCCTTGGCCCGCTCCTGGGCCTCGGTGAACATCACCGCGAGCAGCGAGAGCGCGGCGGGGGCGAGCAGCGCGCCGAACAGGCCCTGCAGGGCGCGGGCGCCCAGCAGCATGCCGGTGTTGGCGGCGGCGCCGCCGAGCGCGGAGGCGAGCGCGAAGCCGCTCAGGCCGACTATGAAGGTCCGCCGCCGTCCCCACAGGTCGGCGATCCGGCCACCGAACAGCAGCAGGCCGCCGAAGGCCAGGGCGTAGGCGGTGATCACCCACTGGCGGTTGGCGTCCGAGATGTGGAGGTCGGCCTGGGCGGTCGGGAGGGCGATGTTCACGATGGTCGCGTCGAGCACGACCATCAGCTGGGCGAGGGCGATGAAGGCGAGGGCCTTCCACCGCCGGGGATCCGGCTGCAGGGCGGATTCAGACATGGGGGTACCCATCTACGTACAAGAGCGTGCAGAAGTGCGAGAAGTCGGAGCGCAGATCAGATGCAGGTCAGTTGTGCCGCTTGAGGTCCTCCAGGGTCACGGCGCGGCCGTCCAGGATGGAGCGGGCCGGGGCCTCCAGGCCGTCCAGGAAGATCTGGAGATGGCGCTGGACGAAGCCGTCCATGGCCAGGCATCCGCTGCCCGGCAGTGGACGGGTGAGCTGGGTGAGCACGACCACGAAGTCGCCGACGGCGACGTCGGGACGGAGCCGGCCGGCCCGCTGGGCGCGGGCCACCAGCTCGGTCACCACCTGTGTCAACCGCAGGCGGCTGGCCGCGAGTTCGGGGTCGCATCGGTCGATGTGGTCGGAGAGCAGCGGGCACAGGGCGCCGATCCGCTCGCGGGCGGCCGCGAGCGCGAAGCGGCGTACGGCCTGGAAGGTGTCCGCCTCCTCGGCCATGGCCGCCTCGGCGTGCCCGACGACGTTGGTGAGCACCGAGAGCGTCACATGGAGGATCAGCTCGCGCCGGTCCGGGAAGTTGCGGTACAGCGTGGCGTTCCCGACCCCGGCCCGGCGGGCGATCTCGTCCAGCGGCACGTCCGCACCGAACTCGACGAAGGCCTCGCGGGCGGCGACGATGATCCGCTCCCGGTTGCGGGAGGCGTCGGCCCTGAGCCGGGGGCCGGCCGGCTTGGCGGCGGTCACGGTCATGGTCGGGTGCTCCCTTCGAGGTGGGTCCGTCGGTATGGGTGCATCCGGGGAATGCGTCCCCGGATCGTGCGGACGAAGAGGTAAACGGGGAATCTCTCCCCGGATATTTCGGGCCGGCCGGTGACCTGTGTCACAGGCGCCGGGATGTGCTCGTGCGGTCTTCGCCCCCTTCACCGCAGACGAGGCCCAGACTGACCACTCTCCGCGATGCCGGCGCCCGCTTCAACCGAATTTCCGTACGGGCGCCGGAGACCTCCGAGACACCCATGGTCGCAGATCCGCCCGGCCCGCGTCGGGCCCCGCCGCCAGCCGGACGGGTGACGGATCCGCCCGGTTGGCCCCCGAACGAGTGCGGGAACGGCAGCATGGACGTATGACCACCACGCAGCCCCGTGCGGAACGCGCAGCCCAGGCCCGGCTGGCCGCCGCCAAGCTCACCGACGAGGCCATCGACGGCGTGGTGCTCGGCTGGGTCGACAACGCCGGGATCAGCCGGGTCAAGGCCATCCCGGTCCGCCAGCTGGCGCACGCCGCCGAGTGGGGCGTCGGCGCCTCGCCGAGCTTCGACGTGTTCCTGCTGGACGACTCGATGACCAGCAGCCCGTTCACCACCGGCCCGGAGGGCGACCTGCGGCTGGTCCCCGACCTGACCAGACTCTCCCGGCTGGCCGCGCAGCCCGGCTGGGCCTGGGCCCCGGTCGACCGCTACACCCAGGACGGCACCCCGCACCCCGGCTGCCAGCGGCGCTTCGCGCGCCGGATGGTGGACGCCCTCGCCCGGCGCGGTCTCTCGTTGCGCGCCGGGTTCGAGGTCGAGTGGGTGGTCACCGACGCCGACGGCAGGCCCGCCACCGAGGGCCCGGCGTACGGGATGAACCGGATGATCGAGCACTCCGACTACCTCCGGGACGTGCTGCGGGCGCTCACCGCACAGGAGTTGACGGTCCTGCAGATCCATCCCGAGTACGCCCCGGGCCAGTTCGAGGTCTCGGTCGCCGCCGAGGGCCCGATCGAGGCGGCCGACACCGCGCTGCTGGTGCGGCACACGGTGCGCGCCGTCTCGCAGCGCTACGGGCTGCGCGCCTCGTTCGCGCCCGCGGTCACGGCGGACGGCGTCGGCAACGGCGGCCATCTGCACCTCAGTCTGTGGCGCGGCGAGCAGAGCCTCGGCCACGGCGGCTCGGGGCCCTACGGACTGCACGACGAGGCGGAGACCTTCTTCGCCGGAGTGCTGGCCGAGCTGCCCGCGCTGCTGGCCCTCGGCGCTCCCAGTGTGGCCAGCTACCTGCGGCTGCAGCCCTCCCGCTGGGCCGGGCCGTTCCGCTGCTGGGGCCTGGAGAACCGGGAGGCCGCGCTGCGGCTGATCACCGGCTCCACCGGCTCCCAGGCCAACGCCGAGATCAAGTGCTTCGACGCGGCCGCCAACCCCTACCTGGTGATCGGATCGGTGCTCGCCGCCGGGCTCGCCGGGCTGGACGCCGGCCGCTCGCTGCCGCCTGAGGTGCACGGCGACCCGGCAGGACAGAGCGGCGTCGAGCGCCTCCCCGGCGAGCTGTCGGTGGCCGTGGACGCCTACGAGAAGTCCGTCCTGCTGCGCGAGGCGCTCGGTGCCCAGCTGCACGCCGCGGTGCTCGCGGTCCGCCGGGCGGAGGTGGAACTCCTCGGCAGCCTCGGCGCGGAGGAGCTGATCGCCGCGACCCGCTGGCGGTACTGACCGTGCGGCTGGTCGACCAGCACTGTCACAGCGTGGTCCGCGCCGATCTGGACCCGGCCGCCTTCGCCGCCCTGATCACCGAGTCCGACCGGCCGCCCGCGGCCGGGACCACACCCTTCGACAGTGCGACCGGCCTGGCCGTCCGCCGCTGGTGCCCGCCCGCGCTCGGGCTGCCCGAGTACGCCCCGGCCGCGGACTACCTGGTCCGGCGGCGCGAGCTGGGCCCCGCCGAGGCGACCGCCCGGCTGCTGGCCGCGGCCGGCCTGGACTGCTGCCTGGTGGACACCGGACTGACCGGCGCCGCCGGGCGGCCCCTGCTCCCGCTGGCCGAGCTGGCTGCCGCCACCGGTGCGGAGGTCCGCGAGGTGGTCCGGATGGAGAGCGTCGCCGAGCGGGTCGACAGCACCGCGGCGGGGTGGTCCCTCGCCGTGCGGGCGGCGCTGGAGAGCGCCTGCGCCGAAGCCGCCGCGCTGAAGTCCATAGTCGGTTACCGGTGCGGGCTGGCCGTACCCCCCGGGCCGCCGGACGAGGCCGAGGTGATCCGGGCGGCCGGCGCCTGGCTGAGCGGCCCCCGGACCAGGCTGGCCGACCCTGTACTGCTCGCCCGGCTGTTGTGGACGGCCGTCGAGGTCTGCGAACCGCTCGGCCTGCCGATCCAGCTGCACACCGGTTTCGGCGACCCCGACCTGCGGCTGCACCTGGCCGACCCGGCGCTGCTGGTCGACTTCGTCCGCGCCGTCGAGCCCAGCGGCGTTCCGCTGGTGCTGCTGCACGGCTACCCGTACCACCGACAGGCCGCCTGGCTGGCCGCCTCCTTCCCACACGTGTACGCGGACATCGGTCTCACCGTCACGCACACCGGTGCGCGGGCCGCCGAGGTGCTCGGCGAGGTGCTCGAACTCGCCCCGTTCGGCAAGGTGCTGTTCTCCACCGACGCCTACGGGCTGCCCGAACTCTTCCTGGTCGGCGCCGCCCAGTACCGGCACAGCCTCGGGCGGCTGCTCGCCGGCTGGCAGGCGGACGGCGGCTGTCCGGCGGCCGACGCGGCCAGGATCGAGCGGATGGTCTCGGCCGGCAACGCCCGCCGCCTGTACCGCCTCTGAGTAAGACCGACCGGCGATAGGGAGCGTGGGAGAAGAAGGGGGCACCTCCCGGCCGAAGGCTGGGGGAGGGTCGAGAGCCGAGTCTGGGCGTGCATCGTGCGGGGGTCCCCCCGGCCGTCAGGCTGGGGGAAGAGAGCGCAGCGGCGCTGCGCGCGACGAGGAATGTGCGTCCAGGCGAGAGCTGTCGGCACGCGACGCCGCGGGCCCTATTGCCGGTCGGTCTAACTCCTGGCCATCGCACGGCAGTTGCCCGGACCTGGCTTCAAGTCATGTCTGTGAAGCACCTGCCGGAGGTTCCCGCCGCTCCCTGCCCGCCGACCCTTTTGGCCGGGGGAGGATGTCAATAGAGTTCCGGACGTTCATCCGGATGCCGCGGGAGGGGCAACCGCTGTGATTCACGGACGCCCCCGCGCCACGGCAAGCCCGTCAGTCGACGTGCCGGCTCCAGTCCGGTGCGGCCGACGGCTTGCCGTGCAGGTCGGGCACGTGCCTGAGCCAGGCAGGGCGCCCCGCCCGGGTCGCGGCGGCGCGCTCCGCCTCGGTCCGCCGCAGCTGTTCGGGGGTGGCGAACCCCTCCGGCAGCCAGGCCGCCGACTGCCGGGCCCGCGCGGCCAGGTGGCGGACGTAGGCCTCCCTGACCTCGTCGACCGTCCCGAACCCCGGCTCGTCGGCCAGCCACTGCCCGGGGACCGACGCGACCACTTCGCGCAGCAGTTCCGGGGTCACCAGCGGGGCGAGCCGGGCGTCGGCGGCGGGCACGTCCGGGGCGAAGCCGGCGAGCGCGTGGTTGCTCAGGTCGTAGCGCTTGAGCAGCGAGGCGTGCGCGCCGGACCAGCGGTGATGGAAGATCAGCCCGGCGCCGTTGTCGATCAGCCAGAGCCGGCCGTGCCAGACCATCAGATTGGGGTTGTGGACGCTGCGGTCGACGTTGCCGGTCAGCGCGTCCAGCCAGACCACCTGCCCGGCCTCGACGGGGTGGACGTCCACCATCGGCGGTTTGCCACCGGCGCCGCCCTCCGGATCGAAGTCGCGGGCGCCCGGCAGGTAGTCCATGCCGAGGTTGTGGCCGACACTGGCGCGCAGCATGTCCTGGATCTCGGCGTCCGGTTCCTCGGCGGCGACCGCCGGGTCGAAGTCCACCAGGACCAGCTCGGGCACCCGCAGGCCGAGCCGCCTGGCCAGTTCGCCGACGATCACCTCGGCGACCAGCGCCTTGCGGCCCTGCGCGGCACCCGTGAACTTGACCACGTACGTCCCGAGGTCGTCGGCCTCGACGATCCCCGGTACGGAGCCGCCGGCCCGCAAGGGGTTCAGGTAGCGGATCGCAGTCACCTCGGTAAGCACATCGGCCACCCTAACCCGGTGGCCGGCGGACGGGGTCCCGGTTTTGGTAGCTCGGGTGAGCGGTGGTTGGCTTGGGCCCGATATCGGAGCTGGCCGCAGAGCGTTGCGAGCGTTGCCACACAGTCGGAGGAGAGCAGGTCATGGGTCAGGTGTACGCCGCCACCGAGCGGGTCTACCAGGCGTCCCCGGAGCGGGTGTACGAGGCGCTGGCTGACTACGCCGTCACCCGGCCGAAGCTGCTGCCAGCGCAGTACAGCGAGTACGAGGTCAGGGCGGGCGGCCGGGGCGCGGGCACCCAGGTGCACTGGAAGCTCCAGGCCACCGAGAAGCGGGTCCGGGACTGCCTGTTCAACGTCACCGAGCCGGCGCCGCTCAAGCTGGTCGAGTCCGACGCCAACTCCTCGATGGTGACCACCTGGACCGTCACGGCGGCCGGCGCGGGTCAGGCCAAGGTGCTGGTCGAGACGGTTTGGCAGGGCGCGGGCGGCATCGGCGGCTTCTTCGAGCGGACCTTCGCCCCCAAGGGCCTCAACCGCATCCACGACGAGGTCCTCGCCCGCCTCGCCACCGAAGTCGCCTGAACCCGGCGTCTCCCGGGCACCACGGGCGGGGCTTCGGGTGTCACCGGGGGCACCGCTGCCGGAAGCCCTCGGGGGCCGGCCCGCGGTGCTTCCGGAGGGTGGTCGCATGCCCGTACGGCCGCTGAGCCGTACGGGTGATTGCGTTCCCCGTCCCGGGTGATACCGCCCGGAGTACGGCTTGGCGCCAACCTAGGCTCGCCGCCGTGCATATGACGATCCTTCACATCTCCCAGCCGGTGGACGGCGGCGTCGCCCGGGTGGTGGTGGACCTGGTCCGCGGGCAGCGCGAGGCGGGCTGCAGAGTGCTGGTGGCCTGCCCGCGGGTCGGCCGGCTGGCCGCCGAGGCGACGGCGGCGGGGGCGCTGGTGCTGGACTGGCCGGCCACGCGCTCGCCCGGTCCGGGGACGCCGGCGGAGGTGTGGCGGCTGCGCCGGATCGTCCGGGCCGCGGCGCCCGACGTGGTCCATCTGCACAGCGCCAAGGCCGGGTTGGCAGGCCGGCTGGCGATCCGGGGGGCGGTGCCGACGGTCTTCCAGCCGCACGCCTGGTCCTTCGCGGCCGTCGAGGGCGTGCTCGCCGCGGCCACCCAGCGCTGGGAGCGGTACGCGACCCGCTGGGCCGACGCGGTGCTCTGTGTGAGCGAGCGGGAGCGGCTGGACGGCGAGGCGGCCGGGCTGCGGGCGCACTGGCGGGTGGTCCCGAACGGGGTGGACGTCCGGCACCACGCCTTGGCCGACCGGGCGGCCCGCCGCGCCGCCCGGATGTCGCTCGGCCTGGACCTGGACGCCCCGCTCGCGGTCTGCCTCGGCCGGCTCTGCCGCCAGAAGGGCCAGGACGTGCTGCTGGCGGCCTGGCCGGGCGTGGCCGAGCGACTGCCGGAGGCGAGGCTGGCCCTGGTTGGCGGCGGCCCGGACGCCACCGCGCTGGCCGACCTGGTCCGCACCCTGCCGGACCCGTCCCGGGTGCGGCTGGCGGGGGACGTGGCTGACCCCAGGCCCTGGCTGGCCGCCGCCGATCTGGTGGTGCTGCCGTCGCGCTGGGAGGGCATGGCGCTGGCGCCGCTGGAGGCGATGGCGACGGGCCGCCCGGTGTTGCTGACGGACGTGCCGGGGGCCCGGGAGTCGCTGCCGCCGGCGCAGTCGGCGCGCGGACTGGTTCCACCGGAGAATCCGACGGAACTCGCCCGGCGATTGTCCGAGTCGCTCGATGATCTAATTGAATGCGAACGGATTGGGGTGGCAGCCAGGGAACATGTGATCGGTCGCCATGACGTGCGATCGATGGTGGGGCGAGTGGCGGAGCTCTATCGAACAATTTCGGCTGCGGAATTCCCGGATGCGTCCGGCCGGTCGTGCTTGCCGTGCCCAACTGCCCGTGTCCCGGACGGTGCCTGATCGTTTCTCAGGCTGTGGACGCTTGCCGTGGCGGTGTCGCCGTGTTCGCTCCTTGACCATGCGAACGAGGGTCCAAATGCGAAAGTCTGATTAATGGGCGGGTGGAATGAAATGGCAAGCCAATCCTCTGCAGCCAAGCCGCTGTTCGGCATTGTCTGATTTTGCCTGTCTCGTTTCCTTTTCCAGTCGCCGGTCTTTCGGAAGGCGGTCTGGGAATGGGCCGAAATCCACTCTCGGCGGCAGGCGTCACCCGAGCCGGATCCATCGAGCCGGGATGTCCGCGCCGATGCGGTTGCCGGTCCGGCCGTCCTGCCAGAGCGGCCGCACAGCCTGTCAAAGGCGGTCCCACAACAGGGAGTTCGTGCGCTGATGACCATTGACCACGAGAGCGTGCCGCGACCGGGGCGCCCGCTGCCGAACTCCCGGCGGACCGGCGCCGCCATCCTCGACCGCCCCGCCCGGACCGCCCAGGCCCGCTCCTCCGCGGCGGTCGGACGCCACCGCCGAGCACTCCGCTCCCGGGCCGTGGTTCCCGGCGCGCTGCTGGCCGCCGACACTCTCGCGGTCTGCGCCGCCACCGGCTTCACCGCCGACCGCACCGGACAACCCCTGCTCGGCGCGGTCGCCGTGCTGCCCCTGCTGCTTCCGCTCAACCTCGCCGCCGGCCTCTACCGCACCAGGCTCACCCTCTCCGCTCTCGACGAACTCCCCGCGCTGGCCGCCCGGGCCACCGTCGCGCTGGCCTTCGCGGTCACCCTCTCCGCCTGCTTGGAGGGCCTGCCCGACGTCGCCGCCGCACACCCGCTGCGCCTGCTAGCCACCCTGGCCGCCCTGATCCTGTTCGCCTCCGGCGGCCGGGCGCTGGTCTACCGCCAGCTGCGCCGCGCCCGCGGCCGCCGCCCAAGCCCCACCCTGGTGCTCGGCGCGGGCCAGCTCGGCCAGCGGGTCGCAGCCGTCCTGATCGAGCACCGCGAGTACGGACTGCGCCCGGTCGGCTTCCTCGACGCCGACCCCGTCCTGCTCGGCCCGGACGCCAAACTGCCCGTCCTCGGCGGGCGCGAGGTGCTCGAGCGCGAGATCCGGCGCCACCGCATCCACCACGTGGTCGCGACCGAGGGCGCCGCCGACGAGGCCGAGACCGCCGCCGCGCTCCGCGAGGCCGCCCGGCTCGGCTGCCACATCTGGCTGGTCCCCGCACTGCGCGAGTACGGCTCGGTGACCGGGTCCGACCGCGACCAGCTCTGGGGCTTCCCCTGCCTCAAGCTCGGCCGCCCGGCGCTGCGCCGCCGGGGCTGGCCGGTCAAGCGGGGGCTGGACATCCTCGCCGCCGGCCTCAGCCTGATCGCGCTCTCCCCCGTGCTGGCCGCCTGCGCCCTGGCCGTCCGCTTCGACACCGGGCCCGGGGTCCTGTTCCGCCAGCAGCGCACCGGACTCGATGGAAAGTCCTTCACCCTGCTCAAGTTCCGTACCCTGCGCCCCAGTAGTGAGCACGAGTCGGCCACCCGCTGGAACATCTCCCAGGACCACCGGATGGGCACCGTCGGCCGCCTGCTGCGCCGCACCTCGCTGGACGAACTGCCGCAGCTGTGGAACGTGCTGCGCGGCGACATGAGCCTGGTCGGACCGCGCCCCGAACGCCCGTACTTCGTCATGCGGTTCGGCCAGGCCTATCCCGAGTACGCCGACCGCCACCGCGTCCCGGTCGGGCTCACCGGCCTCGCCCAGGTCAACGGCCTGCGCGGGGACACCTCGATCGAGGACCGGGCCCGCTACGACAACCGGTACATCGAGGGCTGGAGCCTCTGGCTGGACACCAAGATCCTGCTCCGCACCGCCGTCCTGCTGCTCCACCCGGACGGGAGTTGACGATGGCCCTCGCGCTGACCCGGGCGCCCGGGGAACCGGTGCGGCCGGCCTTACGGACCGCCCGGGGTGCCCTGATCACCCGGCCCAGCCTGGTGGCCGCCGCCACCGTGCTGCTGGTCTGCGTACCCGGCGGGGAGAAGGACGTCACCGCCGCCGTCCACGTCACCGCGGCCGATGTGGCCTCGCTCGCCCTGGTCGGCTGGACCACCGTCGAGTTGCTGCGCGGCCGTGCCCCCGTGCTCAGTCGTACTGCCTGCGCACTGTTCGGAGCGGTGGTCTGCGCGGCCGCCGTCGCCACCGTCACCTCGATCGACCCGGCCGCCAGCCTCACCGGCTTCGTCCGGCTGGTCCAGGTCTTCGTGCTGGTGCCCGCCTGCGTACTCAATGCCCTGCGCGACCGCTTCGACCAGCGGCTGATCCTCGGTTCCCTCGTGCTGGCCGCGCTGGTCGAGGGAGCGGTCGGCGCGAACCAGTACCTGACCAGGACCGGTGCCTCCTACACCGGCCTGCCGATCCGCGCGGTCGGCACCTTCGGCGCCCTCGACATCATGGCGATGTCCACCGTGGTCAGCTTCGGTCTGCTAGCCGCCCTCGCCCTGGGCCTCGCCGAACGCGGGCCCGACGGAAACCGCCCGCTGCGGCTGGCCATGTTCGCCGCCGCCGCCTTCCTCACCTTCCCGCTGGCCGTCTCCTTCAGCCGGGGCAGCTGGATCGCCTGTGCCGCCGCCGCCACCGTGCTGGTGCTGCGGGCCGACGCCCGACTGGCCGTCCGCGCCGCCCTGTTGGGGCTGGCCGCCGGCACCGTCCTGGTCTGCGGAATCGGCATCGGCTCCGACGGCGTCACCCAGCGGCTCTCCAGTATCGGCTCGGTCTCCGCCGCGCCCGACCAGTCCGTCAGCGACCGCTACGACCTCTGGGCCACCGCCTTGCGGATCTGGCAGGACCGCCCCGTCACCGGCGCCGGGCCCAAGGCCTTCCAGCAACTGCGCGACAGCCACGCCCCGTTGAGGCTGTCATCCGGCAGCGACACCGCCGACGCCACCATCGGCTTCCAGCGCGAACCCCTGCTGTCCCCGCACAACATGTACCTGCTGGTCCTCAGCGAGCAGGGCCTGGTCGGCATGCTCGCGTACGCCGCCCTCTTCCTGGCCCTGCTGATCGGCTGCCTCCGCCACGCCTGCGGCGGTCGGCATCCGGAGCCGGACGGGGGAGCGGGTCTGGCCGCGCTCGCCCTGCTGGTCTGGGTCCTGGTCGACTTCCTGTACGGCGACATCGGCGGGGCGACCACCGTGCTCACCTCGGTCGTCCTCGGCCTCGCCGCCCGGACCGCTCTCGCCGGCCCCGACGAGAGCGGTACGGCGGCGCTACTGCCAAGTCCAGCGCCGCAGCCGGCCGTCGACGATGCACCCGCGGCCGCCTCCTCGGGGGTGCGCCCATGACGAGGGAGCAGCCGAGGGCCCTGGCCGCCCCGCTGACCCCCGCGCCGCCGCCCGCCCGCAAGGGCGGTAGCACCACCCCGCACCCTCCTGCCCGGGCCGGCTTCCTGGCCCGGGCCTTCGGGGTCACCGCCCTGCTCAGCGCCGCCGGTTCCGCCCTCGGGCTGTTGCGCGACCTGCTGCTGGCCCGCTACTTCGGGGCCAACCAGGGCACCGACGCCTTCCTGGTCGCCTGGACGGTCCCCGAGACGGCGGCGCCGCTGCTGATCGAGGACGCCATGGCCTTCCTGATGGTGCCCGCCTTCAGCCTCGCCCTGGTGCTGCGTGAGGAGCGGCCCGACCAGGCCGACCCGGTCCGCCGGCTGATCCGGTCCACCCTGCCCTGGCTGCTGCTGGCACTGTGCACCCTGACCGCCATCGTCGCCCTGGGCGCCCCCTGGCTGGTCGGGCTGCTCGCCCCGGGCCTCGCCGACCCGGGCCTCGCCGTCACCTGCACCCGGATCACCGCCTGCACCGTCCTGCCCTTCGGTCTCGCCGGGTACCTGGGCTCCGCCCTGCGCGCCCACCACCGCTTCACCGCACCCGCCGCCATCTACGTCGCGTACAACCTGGGCATCCTCACCGTGCTGCTCACCTGCCACGCGACGCTCGGGGTCCGCTCGGCCGCCGCCGGGGTGGCGCTCGGCAGCCTGCTGATGGCCGGGGTGCTGATCGGGCCGTTCCGCCGCCGGCTGCGCCAGGGCCGCAGGCCGGGGCGCCACCGGGGGCCGGCCCCGCTGGTGTTGATCCCGCTCGCGCTGCTGCCGGTCGCCGCATTCACCCTCACCCGGCAGGCCCAGGTCTTCATCGAGCGCTGCCTCGGCTCCGGCCTGCCGCCGGGCACCATCTCGCACCTCAACTACGCGGCCAAGGTCTCCCAACTCGCCATGACCGCTGCTGTGTTGATCTGTACCGTGACCTTCCCGCTGGTTGCGAGGGCGCTCGCGGCCGGTGACCTGACGGCGGCCAGGGACCGGGTTGAGAAGGATCTGGGCCAGGCCGCCGCGGTGGTTCTGGCCGGCACCGCCTGCCTGATGGCCTGTGCGCCCTCGGTGGTCTCGCTGCTGTTCGAGCGCGGCGCCTTCGGCCCGCACGACACCGCCGCCACCGCCGCCGTGATGCGGGTCTACGGCCTCGGACTGCCCGCCCAGGCGCTGGTCGGTGTGATGGTCCGGCCGTACTTCTCGGTGCGCCCGGTGGTCCGGCGCGCCGACGAGCCGTACAACGGCCACGCCGGGAACCGCCGGTGGCTGCCGCACCGCTCGACCGCGACGCCGGCGGGCCGGGAGCCCGGCATCAGGGACCTCGTCCTCTGGGGCCGCCGGGTCCTCGGGCCCGGCGCCGACGCTCCGCACTCCGGCGCTCCTGCGTCGCCTGTCGCTTGTCGCTCTCGGCACCGCCGGGCCCTCCCGGCCCCCGGCTCGGTCACCCTGCTCGACTGGTACCCGGTCGCCGCGATGGCCTTCGGACTGCTGGTCACCATCGGCGTCGGACTCGTCGCCGTTCCCCGTACCGGTGCCCTGGGCATCGCCGCGGGCAACGCCGCCGGGATCACCGCCACCGCCGCGCTGCTGCTGCGCGGGCTGCCGCCGCGCGGTATCGCCCTGCGGCTGCCCCGGGTGCTCGGCGGCCAGGCCCGGCTGCTGGCCGCCGCCGTCGGCGCCGCCGCCGCGGGTACCGCGGCCGGCGCGCTGACCGCCGACCCGCTGCTGTCCACCCTGTTCGGCGGCGGCTGCGTGCTCCTCGTCTTCGCCGTGCTCGGCACCGCGTTCGGCGCCGCCGAGGTCCGCGGCCCCGTGCTCGCCCTCGTCCGGGCCCTGTGCCCGAACCCGGCCGCTGAAGGGAAGCTGCCCCATGGACGCTGACACCCGGCTACCGCATCTCCCGGCACCGGCCGAGAGAACCACGGCCGCGCCCTGGATCCTGATGTACCACTCGGTGGCCGACGAGGAGGAGGACCCCTACCGGCTCACCGTCAGCCCCGACCGGTTCGCCGCCCAGATGGAGTGGCTGGCCCGCACCGGCAGGCGGGGCGTCAGCGTCCGGGAACTGTTGCGGGCCCGGGCCGCCGGCCGGGCGGCGCGGCTGGTCGGCCTGACCTTCGACGACGGCTACGCCGACTTCGCCGGACAGGCCGTCCCGATCCTGCGTGCGCACGGGTTCACCGCGACCGCCTACGTCGTCCCGGACCTGCTCGGCACCGAGAACGGCTGGGATGTGCTGGGCCCCCGCAAGCAGCTGCTGACGGTCGATGAGGTCACCGAACTCGCCGCCGCGGGCTGGGAGATCGGTTCGCACGGCCTCAGCCACCGGGCGCTGCCCGGACTGCCCGCCGACGTACTCGCCGAGCAGACCAGGGAGAGCCGGCGCGCGCTGGAGGGGCTGGTCGGTGGTCCGGTCACCGGGTTCTGCTACCCGTACGGCGCGATCGACCCGCCCGCCGTCCTGGCCGTCCGCGACGCGGGCTACCACTACGCCTGCGCCATCCAGCACGGCGCGCTCACCAGCCGGTTCGCCTTGCCGCGCTCGTACGTCGGGGAACGGGACGGCGCCCTGCGGCTGCTCGCCAAGCAGGGCCGCCACCGGCTGCGCGACGCGGCGTGCGCACTGCGCCGAGGCCCGCTGGGCGGGCAGCGGGGGACCGCCCGATGAGGGTGCTGCACGTCGTCACCGGCCTGGCGTCCGGCGGTGCCGAACGCCAGCTCCTGCTGCTGCTGCGCCACCTGCCCGAGCGGTACCGCTGCGAGGTGGCCACCCTGACCGATCCCGGGGCCGTCGCCGAGGCGCTGCGCGCCGAGGGCGTGGTGGTGCACGACCTGGCGATGCGCGGCAACCGCGACCTCACCGTGCTGCCCCGACTCATCCGGCTGATCCGCTCCGGCGACTACCGGCTGGTGCACACCCATCTCTACCGGGCCGGCCTCTACGGGCGGCTGGCCGCCCGGCTGGCCGGGGTCCGCACGGTGGTCGCCACCGAGCACTCGCTGCAAGCCGGGGTGATCGAGGGCCGCCGGACCACCATCGGGGTCAGGGTGCTCTACCTGCTCGCCGAACGGCTCGGCAGCACCACCGTTGCGGTCTCCCGCCAGGTGGCCGGCACGCTCGACGCCTGGGGTGTCCCGCCGCACCGGGTGCACCTGCTGCCGAACGGTGTCGAGGCCGCCCGCTACAGCCTGCCGACCGCCTCCAGGGCTGCCGTCCGGCAGATCGTCAGGACGGAGCTCGGCCTGCCGCAGCAGGCCTGGGTGGTCGGCGGGGTGGGACGGCTGGTGCCCGGCAAACGCTTCGAGGTCCTGGTCGACACGCTCGCCGAACTCGTCGCGCTGGCCGGGGAGCACCCGGCGCTGCGCGAGCCCTGGCTGCTGCTGGTCGGTGCCGGGCCGGAGCGCGAGGCACTGGTGCGGCGGGCCAAGCGGCTCGGGGTACGAGCGCGGCTGCTCTGCCCGGGGGAGCGCGAGGACGTCCCCGAACTCCTGACCGCCATGGACGTCCTGGCCGCACCCTCGACCGAGGAAACGTTCGGGCTGGCCGTCCTCGAGGGCCTCGCGGCCGGACTGCCCGTCCGCTACAGCGCCTGCCCGGCCCTGGAGGAACTCGGCCCCGAGGCCGCCCCCGAGGCTGCCCGCGTCCCCTCGGACGCGGCCGCCTACACCGCCGCCCTGTGCGAACTGTGGAGCCGCCGCAGCACCCCCCTGCCGCAGCCCCCGGCCGTCGCGCACTACGACATCGCCCGTGTCGCCGACGGGTTGGGCCGCCTCTACGACAGTCTCACCGCCGACGCGGACCCGGGGGTGCGCCGGGAACTGCCCGAGCGGCCCTCGACCGCCGTCCCGTCATGACACCCGACCAGCCGGGCGGCGGCAGCCCTCGGGGACGCGGCGGCGGTCCGGGGCCGGCCGCCGTCCGGTCCCGCACACCATCCCCATCCCCGGCCCTTCGGGGCCGCCTCACACCTCACGGAGTCACCGATGTCCGAACTGGGCCGCAGCGCACGTGCGCTGACCCGCCGCTGGTGGCCGGTGGCACTCGCCGTGCCGCTGGGCGCCCTGGCCGGGGCCGGCTACGGCCTCCTGGCGCACCCCAGCTACGCCGCCAACTCCTACGTGGTGGTGGTCTCGCAGGGGCCGGGGGAGAGCTCCACCGCGGTCAACTTCGCCCAGGCGTACGGGAGGCTGGCCGGACAGCCGCAGGTGCTGGCCGGCGCCGCAGCCCAACTCGACGAGACCATCGCGGAGTTGGCCGAGCGGGTTCGGGGCACCACCTCGCCGGATGCGCCGGTGATCGAGATCACCGGGACCGGCGAGCGCCCGAAGGAGGCCGTCCGGGCCGCCGACGCGGTCGCCAGGTCCCTGGTGGCGTTCGCCGACACGAGCAGCAAGGAGACCGGCGTTCGGCTGGTCCCGCTCGCCCCGGCGGCCGCACCGGAGGGACCGTCCTCGCCCTCCGTCCAGCTGGACACCGCGGTCGGCACCGCCGCCGGCGTCCTGGTCGGCGCCCTCGTCATGATGACCCGCCGCCGTCCCGCCACCGCTCCGGCCGCCGCGGTCCCCCTCCCCGCCCCGGCTTCCGCGCCCGGCACCCGGGCCGGGGGCGCCGGGGCCGTCGAGGCGCGGAAGGCAGGAAGCCCGGCATGACCGAGAACCCCGGCGGCCTTCCCCCACAGGCGGGGGAAGGCCGATGAGCACCGAACAACTGAGTGGGGTGGCGCTCCCCGTACAGAGCGGCGCGCCCACCTGGCGGGCCGAGGTCCTGCGGACCGACGACGCACTCGACCGGGTGGCCGAGGAGTGGGACGACCTGGCCCGGCGGTGCGCCGCCGCGACCTCGTTCCAGGCCACCGCCTGGCTGCGCTCCTGGTGGCGCCAGTACGGCCGCCCGGGCCGCCTGGTCGTGGTGCTGGTGCGCCAAGACGGACGGCTGGTCGGGGCCGCGGCCCTGCGGCGCCGCGGCCCCTTCGGCGGCCTGACCAACCTCGGCGGCGGCCTGGTCGACTTCACCGACGTGCTGCTGGACGACGCCGTCGCCGACCTGGCGGCCGCCGAACTCGCCCGCGCCCTCCCGCTGCGCCGCCCCTGGCACAGCCTGGAGCTGCGCGAGGTGCACCCTCAGGCGGCCGTCCAGCGGGTCTTCGAGCACTGGCGCGGCCGCCGCCACCGGCTACCCGACTCGCTCTGCCAGTACCTCCCGGCGGTGCCGATGGAGGAGCTGTTCAAGCGGCTGCCCGGGAAGACCGCCCAGCGCAGCCGGGTCAAGCAGCGGAAGATCGCGGAGGCGGGTGTCGAGGTCGGCTCGGTCACCCCCGACGAGGTGCCGCAGGCGATCGAGGAGCTGCTGCGGCTGCACTTCCTGCAGTGGCAGGAGCGCGGGGTCACCCCGGAGCACCGGAGGGAGCGCTTCGCCGCACATCTGGCCGAGTCCACCACCGGACTGGTCGCCACCGGCCGCGCCGCCCTGCACCGCTTCCGCTTGGACGGCGAGGTGGTCGCGATCAACCTGCTGCTGCTCTGTCCGTCCTTCGGCGGCCTGTACATGTACGGTGCCCACCCGAAACTGCGCGAGCGCCTGGACATCGCCGGGCTGCTGTTCGGCGCCGCCCTGGACGAGGTGCGGGCGGCCGAGATCCCGGTGCTGAGCCTGCTGCGCGGCCAGGAGCCGTACAAGCAGCGCTGGCGCCCGGACCAGCTGTCCAACCAGCGGTTGGTGCTCGGACCCGGGCGCCTCGCGCCGTTCGCAGCGGCCCGCGCACTACGGGTGACCGTGCGCCGGGCGGTGGTGCGGCAGCTGGGCACCAGGCTGCCCAGGCTGAAGGAGGCGCTAGCGGCCCGACGGCGCAGCTGACGGCCTGGGGCCGCCGAGCCAGGGGTCGAGCCGCGTCCCGGGCACCCCGTGGCCGCTGCCCGGCCAGCCGGGTAGCCACCCGGAGGGGCGCTCGCCCGGCCGCTCGCCGGGCTTCGCGGTGGGCTTGGGCCACGGCGCGGGCGTCGGGCGGGCACCGGCGGTCGCGCCGCCGCTGCCGGTCAGCGGGCCCGCGCCCTTCGATCCCGACATCAGCTGCTTGAAGACCGCGCTGGCGCGTGGGTTGCGGTTGCACTCCCAGAAGCCGTGCGGACAGTAGTCGGTGACGGTCTGGTAAGCGGTGTCATGGGTGCGCATCCACTCCACCATCCGCCGGACGAACTCGGGGTTGTCCCCGTTGCGGAACAGCCCCCACTCCGGGTACGAGACCTGCTTCCCGTGCTTGGCGGCGAACTCGACCTGGTCCTGCAGCCCGTACGGCTCGGAGACGTAGTCGTCGAAGGTGGCGCCGGCGGGCTGGTCGTAGCTGTCCATGCCGATGATGTCGACCACGTCGTCACCGGGGTAGCAGCGGGTCCACGGGATGGCGTCCAGGCCGCGGGTGGGCGCGAAGTCGAACTTGAAGTGCTGGCCCGGGGCCGAGCGCATCACCGTGACGATCCGCCGCCAGTACGCCTTCCAGGCGGCCGGGTCGGGCTTGCAGCGGTGGGTGTAGGTGATGCCGTTCATCTCCCAGCCGAGGGTCAGGACGGTGTCGCCGCCGCCGAGCGCCACCAGCCGCCTGGCCAGCTGGAGGAAGTGCGAGTCGAACTCGCCCCGGTCCGCCCGCGCCAGCAGTCGGGTCACCTCGCGGTCCGCGAGGTTGCCCTCGCTGGGCGCCAGCATGGGCACGCCGAGGACGAGCCCCCGCTGGGGGTCGGCCTGGCGCCACTGCGTCCAGAGGCCGAGCATCGCCGGCTCACCCTCGATGTCCTTCCAGTTGTTCCCGGCCAGGTAGGTGTGGCCGACCTGCATGTCGGCGCCGTTCAGCCAGCGTGCCATCTTGGCGATCTGCGGGATGTAGCTGTCCCAGGAGCCGACGAACGCGCCGAACGGCACCTCGTGCGCAGCCCGTCCGACGTCGGGCCCGGACGCGGTGTGGTGCGGCTGGGCCGCGCCCGAGGAGAGCGCGACGTGCCGCTCGGCCCGGCTCAGTGGCGCGCCGGTGGGAACGCTCGCGGTGGTCGCCAGCAGCAGTGCGGAGGCGGCCAGGGCGAGGCGGCCGAGTCGCATGGGTCTTCTCCTCTGGGACGGCGCCGGTGCGGGAGGTGTCGGGCGGTACCGGCTGCGGTACGGGGATGAGTACCGCGATTCAGAAGTTAAGCCCACGGTCCGTCAGAAAATGCGCATGTCACTCAGAAGTGGCATCCAGGTGGATCGCCGGAACCGATCGGGTGCATGTCCCGTTGCGGGCCCTACCCGAAGGTGTTGCACTTCGCCAGGTCCCCGGTCCGGTAGCCGGTGCCGAACCACTGCCGGCGCTGGGCGGAGGATCCGTGGTGCCGGCTCTCGGGGTTGACCCGGCCGGTGGCCCGCCGCATCCGGTCGTCGCCGAAGAGCCCGAGGGTGCTCGGATCGACGCCCAGGAAGAGCGCGAGCAGCCGTCCGATCAGCCCGACCGCGCCGCCCCCGACGGCGACCTTCCCGTCCTTCCCGTCGGACATCCCGCGCCGATCCTGCACCCGCGAGGTGTCCAGCTCCGCCTGATCGTCGAGCCGCATCCCGTCTCACCTCTATAACGGTCCGGCCGGCCGCTGCAGTCGCACGGTAGCGGCCGCCCCGCCCGGCTGCCCGGCGAGATGCGCAGGTCGGCGCGGTGTGTCGGCCCGGCCGGGCCGCGATCGCCCGCAGGAGCGGAGGGCCGCATTCGGCTGACGGCCACGCGTGCGGAGGGTACGCTCCGGCCGTGTCCTGGAAGCCGGTTCGTCCCCTCAGCTCTCGATCCGTCCTCCCAGCCCTGGCCGTCCTGCTGGTGCTCGGGGCCGGGGCAGCCGCGCACGCCAACAGGCCGGTGCCCTTCGGGGACCGGGTGGACGCGCCCGGCATCGCCGACGCCAGCCCGGTGAGCGCCCAGTCGCTGGCCACCGGCAGCCTGGAACTCAAGGTCGGCCCCGGCCTGGAGGCGTACGACCAGACCACCGACGAGCACCTGTGGTCCTACCGCCGGGAGGGCGCCACCGCCCTGCACATGGCGATGGCCGGGGAGAACGCCGTGGTGGTCTGGGACGACGGCATGATCACCTCGGTACGGCCGAGCGACCACTCGGTGCGCTGGCACCGGGCCGTGCCCGGTCTCGCCGAGTGGCTGCGCGCCGCCGGCGAACCCGGTGCCGACGCCAGGGCGGATTCCGAGCGCCGTGACACCGAGGTGGAGCGCGCGGCCGCCGCCCTGCAGACCGTCACCGAGCCCGAGCCCTGGGTCGCCGTGGTCACACCGACGCTGGCCATGGGCTTCCGGGACCGCGATGGCGACCTGCGGTTCAACTCGCGACCGCAGACCGGGTGCCTCTACGACCCGCTGCGCACCGTGCACACCGACAACGCGGTGCTGGTACCGCGCAGTTGCACCGGCACCGGCACCGGCACCGGCACCGGCGGCGCGGGCCACCCGCTGCCCGGCCTGGTCACCGGGTTCCGCCTGGACGCCCCCAACTGGCACCTGGACACCGGCCCCGGCGTCCTGTTGCACCGGCTGGACGGGCGCCGTGCCGCCGTCGACGACGGGCCGGTCGTGGGCACCCGGGTCTTCGACACCGTCCAGGGCGCCCTGGAGCCGGTCTGCGGCACCCCGGAGGTCCCCTTCGCCGCGGTCAAGCCCGAGGGCACCTGCTCCAAGCCCTGACCGGGGCTCCGGACACCCGCCGCCGGGTGGTGCGCGGCCGTGCGACCGGACGGTGGCCCGCGCACCTCGCGGGTCCTCGCCGCGGGCCCGCGCGCTTCGGGCCCGGGCCGGCGGGACGGCGGTCGCGCATTATTCCAGCAAGGCTCTCCGGCGGGCCCGGTAGACTGGCCCGCATGGCTGTTTCCCCCGGGCATTAGCGGGCAGCCGGCGCGCCCCTCCGGGTGGTACGCCGACCTCCGCGCGCCGCCCAGTCCCAAGCGCTCCGGCCCTGTGTCAAGTCCAGGTCCAGGTGCCCGCCCACGTCCCAGGAGTTCCTCCCAGCCATGATTTCCGCCAACGCCCTCGAACTGCGTGCCGGTGCCCGAATCCTGATCGAGTCCGCCAACTTCCGGGTCGCCCCGGGTGACCGGATCGGTCTGGTCGGCCGCAACGGCGCGGGCAAGACCACGCTCACCAAGGTGCTGGCCGGCGAGGGCCTCCCGGCCGCCGGTACGGTGACCCGCAGCGGCGAGGTCGGCTACCTGCCGCAGGACCCGCGCACCGGTGACCTCGACGTCCTCGCCCGCGACCGCATCCTCTCCGCCCGCGGCCTGGACACCGTGCTGAAGAAGATGCGCGAGAACGAGGAGCGGATGGCCAACGGCAAGGGCGCCACCCGCGACAACGCGATGAAGAAGTACGCGCGCCTGGAGACCGAGTTCCTCACCAAGGGCGGGTACGCCGCCGAGGCCGAGGCCGCCACCATCGCGGCCGCGCTCGGCCTGCCGGACCGCATCCTCGGTCAGCCGCTGCACACCCTCTCCGGTGGTCAGCGCCGCCGCGTCGAGCTGGCCCGGATCCTCTTCTCGGACGCCGACGTCCTGCTGCTGGACGAGCCGACCAACCACCTCGACGCCGACTCGGTCGCCTGGCTGCGCGACTTCCTGAAGACCTACAAGGGCGGCTTCATCGTCATCTCGCACGATGTCGACCTGGTCGAGACGGTCGTCAACAAGGTGTTCTACCTGGACGCCAACCGCTCCTGCATCGACGTCTACAACATGGGCTGGAAGCAGTACCAGCAGCAGCGCGAGGACGACGAGAAGCGCCGCAAGCGCGAGCGCACGAACGCGGAGAAGAAGGCCGCGACCCTCAACGCGCAGGCCGACAAGATGCGCGCCAAGGCCACCAAGACCGTCGCCGCGCAGAACATGGCCCGCCGTGCCGAGAAGCTGCTCGCCGGCCTGGACGAGGTGCGGCAGTCCGACAAGGTCGCCAAGCTGCGCTTCCCGGACCCGGCCCCCTGCGGCAAGACTCCGCTGACGGCCAGCGACCTCTCCAAGTCCTACGGCTCGCTGGAGATCTTCACCGGCGTCGACCTGGCGATCGACCGGGGCTCCCGGGTGGTCGTGCTCGGTCTCAACGGTGCCGGCAAGACCACGCTGCTGCGGATGCTCGCGGGCGTCGAGGAGCCGGACACCGGCGAGGTGCTCCCGGGACACGGTCTGAAGATCGGCTACTACGCCCAGGAGCACGAGACCCTGGACCCGGACCGTACGGTGCTGGAGAACATGCGCTCCGCCGCGCCGGACACCGACCTGGTGCAGATCCGCAAGATCCTCGGTTCCTTCCTGTTCTCCGGGGACGACGTGGACAAGCCGGCCGGGGTGCTCTCCGGCGGTGAGAAGACCAGGCTCGCGCTGGCTTCGCTGGTGGTCTCCAGCGCCAACGTCCTGCTGCTGGACGAGCCCACCAACAACCTGGATCCGGCCAGCCGCGAGGAGATCCTGGGCGCACTGCGCTCCTTCACCGGCGCGGTCGTCCTGGTCACCCACGACGAGGGCGCGGTCGACGCGCTCCAGCCGGAGCGGATCATCCTGCTTCCGGACGGCGTCGAGGACCTGTGGAGCCCCGCCTATGCGGATCTGGTCTCGCTGGCCTGACCCTGAAGTAGACGCCTAATCAGCGATCCGACGTAGAAACTCTCGTCCTTCGGCGTCTCGGGGAATGAGAGAGCGGAGGATTCCGTTTACCTTTGCCACCATCGGCCCGCCGCTGTTCAAGCGGCGGGCCGATGGTGCTGATCAGCTCTTTCGCCCCGGATGGCTGGATCTGATGGGGGCGCGTGCACCCACGGTGAGCGCCCTTGTGCGCTGTGAGCACCACCGGCAGACTGCGCTTTCCCGGTATCGACCTTGTCGAATGGGTGGCCAGGAGCCTGGCTATGGGTGATCATGGGAATCTGACCGAGCACAGCTACGAGGAGGCACGGGTGGCCGAGACTCTGAAAAAGGGCAGCCGGGTGACCGGTGCCGCGCGTGAGAAGCTCGCGGCCGATCTTAAGAAGAAATACGACTCCGGGGCGAGCATTCGCGCCCTGGCGGAGGAGACCGGTCGCTCCTACGGCTTCGTGCACCGCATGTTGAGCGAATCCGGAGTGATCCTCCGGGGCCGCGGCGGTGCGACGCGCGGCAAGAACAAGGCTACTGCGGCAGCGGGTTCCTGACGCTCCATCACCGAGTGAGCCGGTGCCGCACGCTCACCCTTACAGCGCGCCGAGGCGGCAGGGCGCGCGAGTGCGCAGCATCAGATCCGACAGCTTCAGACGATTCGGCGGCCGGTGCCATCCGGACCGCCGATCGTCATTTCCGCGTGGTATTTCCCGGTCGCGTGAACAAGGTCCTGTCCGGTGGGGGCTTTGATTTGTTACTCTCCAGTAGCTCTGCTGTTCGTCCGCATGTTCATGCACTTGTACGTCTGCTGGAGGTATCGCCATGACCGCTCCCGCCATCGAGCCGGATCCGCAGTGGGAAGAAGCCGGAGTCCGGCTGGAAATCGACGGCGGGACCGCCGTGGTGACTCTCTGCAACCCCAAGCGGCTGAACGCCCAGTCGCCCGCGATGTGGCGGGCGCTCGCCGCCGTCGGCCGTGCGCTGCCGGGGACCGTCCGGGTGGTGGTGCTCAGGGCCGAGGGCACGTCCTTCTCGGCCGGTCTGGACCGGGCGATGTTCACCCCGGAGGGCATCCCCGGCGAGCCCAGCTTCCTCCAGCTGGCGGCCGCCGAGGACAAGGAGCTGGATGCGGCCATCGCCGGGTACCAGGAGGCCTTCACCTGGTGGCGCCGTCCCGACCTGATCAGCATCGCCGCAGTCCAGGGCCATGCGATCGGGGCCGGATTCCAGCTGGCGCTCGGCTGCGACCTGCGAGTGGTCGCCGAGGACGTCAAGTTCGCCATGAAGGAGACCTCGCTCGGCCTGGTACCCGACCTGGCCGGCACCAAGCCGCTGACCGAACTGGTCGGTTATGCAAGGGCCTTGGAGATCTGCGCGACCGGGCGCCAGGTCGGCGCCGAGGAGGCCGTGGCCACCGGCCTGGCCAGCCTCGCCGTACCGGCCGCGGAACTGGACGACGCGGTGAAGGACCTGGCCGCCGCGCTGCTGGCCGCCCCGCGCAGTGCGGTGATCGAGACCAAGGCCCTGCTGCAGGGTGCCGCCGGACGCTCGTACGAGGAGCAGCGTGCGGCCGAACGGGCGGCGCAGGCCCGTCGGCTGCGCGACCTGGCCGGCATCGGCGACTAAGACCGACCGGCAGTAGGGCCCGCGGCGAGCGGCCCGGCCCGGGAACGGCTCTCCCGGGCCGGGCCGCTCGGCTTCTCCCGTCCGTGGCACGGCGGTTCCGGGTGCGGGCACCGGGGCACGGGGGTCGCGCCGGTCGCCCGCACCCCGGTGGAGGCCTTCGGCGGACCGGACCGTCCGGGGCCGAGGGGAACCGGACCGGAGGTGCTGGGCCGCTCCTGCGGTTCCCCGCACCCCTCGGCTGTCACAGGTTCCGCAGGGCGCCGCCGTCGACGGCGATCATCGAGCCGGTGAGGTAGGAGGCGGCGGGGGAGAGCAGGAAGGCGGCGACCTTGCCGAACTCCTCGGGCGTGCCGTAGCGGCCGAGCGGGATCGCGGCCTCGAACTGCCTGCGCGCGCCTTCCGGGTCGCTGCCGGCGGCGTCGAGTTCGCGGACCCGGTCGGTGTCGATCCGGGCGGGCAGCAGGCCCAGTACCCGGATGCCGCGCGGCCCCAGCTCGTCGGCGAGCGACTTGGCGGCCATCGCGAGACCGGGCCGCAGGCCGTTGGAGATGCCGAGGCCCGGGATCGGCTGGCGCACCGAGGTGGAGAGGACGAACCCGATCACGCCGCCGGCATCCAACTCGCCGGCCGCGGTCCGGGCGATCCGCAGCGCGCCGAGGAAGACCGACTCGAAGGCGTCGCGCCAGGACTCGTCCTCGGCGGTCAGGACGGGACCGGCGGTCGGGCCGCCGACGCTGATCAGTACACCGTCGAACCGCCCGAAGCGCTCCTTGGCCGCCGCGATCAGCCGTCCGGGGGCGGTGGGATCGGCGTTGTCGGCGACCACGCCGTGCGCGTGCCCGGGGCCGCCGAGTCCGGCGACCGCGGCGTCCAGCGTCTCCTTGCTCCGGCCGCCGAGTACCACCCGGGCGCCGTCGGCGACCAGTTCCCGTGCGGCGGCCAGGCCGAGCCCCCGGCTGGCGCCGGTCAGTACGTACACCCTCTGCTGAAGTCCGAGATCCATGGGGACATCGTGCCTGATCGGGACGCCGGGCGGGGGAGAGCTTGACCGGGCGCGGACGACAGCTGACAGTGAGTCAGTTGACGTGAACCGGAGGGATCCCGAATGACCGAGATTTCGCACCGCTTCGTGGAGTCCGCCAGCGGTCTTCGCATGCATGTCGCCGAGGCGGGCACCGGCCCGCTGGTCCTGCTGCTGCACGGCTTCCCGGAGAGCTGGTACTCCTGGCGGCACCAGCTCACCGCCCTCGCCGAGGCCGGGTACCACGCGGTCGCGCCGGACCAGCGCGGGTACGGGCGGACCGGCGGGCCCGAGGAGGTCGAGAAGTACACCATCCCGCACCTGGTCGGGGACGCGCTCGGGCTGATCCCGGCGCTCGGTGCGCAGGACGCGGTGGTGGTGGGCCATGACTGGGGCGCGCCGGTCGCCTGGGCCTCGGCGCAGTTCCGTCCCGACCTGGTGCGGGGTGTGGTCGGGCTCTCCGTGCCGCCCGGTCCGCGCAGTACCGCCGCGCCGACTGCCGTGCTGCGGCACCTGTTCGGGGAGGCGTACTACATGCTGTACTTCCAGCAACGGGGCGTTCCCGAGGCGGAGTTGCAGCGCGATGTGCGGGCCGGCCTGCGCAGACTCCTGGGCGGAAGGGGCGAATTCGGGGCGGCGGGTGTGCCGTTGGTGCCGGAGGGCGGCGGGTTCCTGGACATCTTCCGGGATCCGGAGGTGCTGCCGGACTGGCTCACCGAGGAGGACCTCGACTTCTACGCGGCCGAGTTCGAGGAGCACGGATTCGCCAGGCCGCTGAACTGGTACCGCAACCTGGACCGCTCCTGGGAGCTCACCGCGGCATGGCAGGGGGCCCGGATCACGCCGCCCGCCCTGCTCGTGGCGGGGGAGCGGGACGTCGTGGTCGCCAACCGGGCGGCCCAGGACGGCATCGACAGGCTCGCGGAGTTCGTGCCCGACCTGCGGGACGTCGTCTGGCTGCCGGACACCGGGCACTGGACCCAGCAGGAGCGTCCCAAGGAGGTCAACGAGGCGCTGATCGCCTTCCTGGCCGGCCTCTGACCGCAGCGCGGGGTGCCGGCCCCCGGGGACCGGCGGCGGGCTCAGGCTCCCGCTGCGGCGGGCTCGGGCTCGCCGGGCGTCTCCTCGGGCGTCTCGGCGGCCTGGCGTTCCTGGCGCTCCTTGGCCTCGCGGCGGGCGAGGACGACCAGGCCGACCGGGATCAGGGTGGTGAAGAGCCACCACTGGATCGCGTAGGCCATGTGCGGGCCGATGTCCGAGTGCTCGGGGTCGGGCAGCAGCTCGGGGGCGTCGCCGCCGGGGGCGGGTGCGGTGGAGACCAGCTCCAGGTAGCCGCCGAGAACGGTGGTGCCGTTCTCCTTGGCCTGCTGGGCGCTGTTGATCAGCTTGAACTGCCGCGGCGGCAGCCCGCCGCGGTCCTTGATCCCGCTGCTCGCGGTGGTCTCGTCGGCCCGCAGCCGGCCGGTCACCGTGACCTCGCCGGCCGGCGGCTTCGGCACGGTGGGGTAGCTGGTGGCGTCGCCGGGGGAGTCCACCCAGCCTCGGTTCACCAGGACCTCGCCCTTGCCGTCGGCCAGCTTCAGCGGGGTGATCACGAAGAAGCCGACGCTGGTCCCGCCCGGTTCCAGCCGGTTGCGGATGACGAATTCGTGCTCGGCGTCGTACTGACCCCTGGCCGTGACCGCCCGCCAGGTCTCGTCCGTCGGCACGTTGAAGCCCGGGGCGGTCGAGATCGAGTCGAAGGCGACGGGCTCGTCCTTGAGGTTCGTCGCGATGAGCTCGTTGCGGGCCACCCGGGCCTCGTGGCGGTGCAACTGCCAGAAACCCAGCCGGATCATGGTGGGGATCAGCAGCAGGGCGACCAGGAAAATGATCGCCCAACGCCGGGAGAGCAGGAATCGGTACACAATGGCACGCTACGCCCACTTATCCCTCCGGTCAGACACCGGGGTGCGGGGCCACCTCCCGCAGCAGCTGCAGGAAGGCGTCCTCGCCGACCACCGGTGTGCCGTACTCACGGGCCTTGCGGGCCTTTCCGCTCCAGCTGTCCGGCTCGTTGGTGACCAGCAGGCTGGTGAGGCGACTCACAGAGGTGGCGACGTGCAGTCCGGCCTCGACGGCGCGGTCCTCCAGCAGTTCGCGGTCGGTGGCGGTGTCGCCGGTGATGGCGACCCGCATGCCCTGCACCAGCGGGCTGCCGTCCTGCCAGCGTCCGGGGTTCGGGTAGGGGCACGGCGGCCGCTTCCGGCTCGCCCGGTAGGACGAGGACCAGGAGCCCCGGGTGGGGGCCGGGCTGTCCTCGCCGAGGTCGGTGACGGCGACGCAGGTGGTCAGCGGCAGGGGGATGCCGGCCTGCCGGGCGAGGTGCAGGCTGGGCCGGAACGCCTCGGCGAGCACCCGGGCGTCGTCCAGCGCGTTGTGCGCCTGGCGCTGCTGCACCCCGAAGTACTGGGCCAGGGTGGCCAGCTTGCCGTTGGGCAGCGGCAGACCGAGGTCGCGGGAGAGCACCATGGTGCACAGCCGCTGCTCGACGGGGGCGCGCAACCCGGCGCGCGAGTACTCGCGCGAGATCATGTTCCAGTCGAAGAGCGCGTTGTGCGCCACCATCACGCGCCCGCACAGCCGGTCGGCCAGCTCGTCCGCGATCTCCCGGAAGACGGGTGCGTCGGCGAGCATCTCGCGGGTCAGGCCGTGGATCCAGATCGGCCCCGGGTCGCGCTCGGGGTTGACCAGGGTGTACCAGCTGTCGGTCACCTCACCGAAGGCGTCCAGCTGGTACACACCGGCGGAGATGATCCGGTCCGAGCGGCCGAGCCCGGTGGTCTCGACGTCGACCACGGCGAAGCCCTGGCCGCTCTCACCGGTGCGCTGCGCCGGGAGCGGCGCGGTGCGGGTGGAGCCCGCCAGGGCGGAGTCGTCGCCAGTGGACTGGATCGTATGCATGGTCAACCACTCTAAGGGGCCCGCCCACAGGGAAGAGCGACCCGATCGGGTCCACAGGGGCAGGAGTGGCGTACGTGACACCGCGGAATAGAGTGGGCGGCGGGGGAGTCGTACATCCGGGCGAGGTAGCCCAGGCCGTCCGAGCAGGTGACGGCAGTACGTTCAATCGCGAAGGAAGACTCCTCATGCGTGCCACCGTGATCCACGGTCCGAACGACATACGAATCGAGGAAGTGCCCGACCCGAGGATCCAGCGGCCCACCGACGCTGTGGTCCGCGTGGTCAACGCCTGTATCTGCGGCAGCGACCTCTGGGCGTACCGCGGTGTGGCCGCCCGCGAGGCCGGGCAGCGGATCGGCCACGAGTTCCTCGGCGTCGTCGAGGAGGTCGGCTCCGAGGTCTCCGACTTCAAGCCCGGTGACTTCGTGGTCGCCCCGTTCGTCTGGTCCGACGGGACCTGTGACTTCTGCCGCGAGGGCCTGCACACCTCCTGCCCCGAGGGCGGCTTCTGGGGCCAGGTCGGCTACGACGGCGGCCAGGGCGAGGCGGTGCGCGTCCCGTACGCCGACGGCACCCTGGTCCGGCTGCCCAAGGAGGCGGCGGGCGACGAGAAGCTGCTGCCGGGGCTGCTGGCGCTCTCCGACGTGATGAGCACCGGCCACCACGCGGCCGTCTCCGCCGGGGTCAAGGCGGGCGCCACGGTGGCCGTGGTCGGTGACGGCGCGGTCGGCCTGTGCGGCGTGCTGGCCGCGCACCGGCTCGGCGCGGGCCGGATCATCGCGCTCGGCCGCCACCAGGTGCGGACCGACATCGCCCGCAGGTTCGGCGCCACCGACGTGGTCGCCGAGCGCGGCGAGGCCGCGATCGAGGCGGTGAAGGAGCTGACGAAGGGCCAGGGCGCGCACGCCGTACTGGAGGCCGTCGGTACCGAGGAGTCGATGCGCACCGCGATCTCCGTCGCCCGCGACGGTGGCGCGGTCGGCTACGTCGGCGTCCCGCACGGCGGCAGCGCCGGTGTGGACATCGGCCAGATGTTCGGCCGCAACATCTCGCTGAACGGCGGCGTGGCCCCGGCCCGCGCGTACATCCCCGAGCTGCTCCCCGACGTGCTCTCCGGAGCCATCGAGCCCGGCCTGGTCTTCGACCGCACCGTCGACCTGGCCGGGGTGCCGGACGGGTACCGTGCGATGGACGAGCGCACCGCACTCAAGGTGCGGATCGGCTTCTGAGGAAAGGCCCCTGACGGAACATCAGGAGAGGCGGTGCCCGATCGGGCACCGCCTCTCCGGCGTGTCGCGATCGATTTTCGGCCAGATGTCGCCTGCCGCGCCCGGCGGCCTGTGCGCGACCCCCCTGTGGATCTAGCATGCAGCGGCACGTGTGGTGTGACATCCATCACGTCGTATTTGTTCCGTAGTGCACCTCGGACGTCAGGAGGCACCGCATGGACACTCCGCCGAACGAAGAACCGGCCCCGCCCGACGGCCGGCGAATCGCCCAGTCGCAGGAGTTCCGCGAACTGCGCGGATCCTTCCGGGGCTTCGCCTTTCCCGTGACCGCAGGTTTCATCCTCTGGTACCTGCTGTACGTCCTGCTCTCCAGCTACGCCCCCGGCTTCATGGCCACCAGGGTCGTCGGCCACGTCAACGTCGCCCTGGTGCTCGGCCTGCTGCAGTTCGCCAGCACCTTCGCCATCGCCGCGTGCTACGCCCGCTTCGCCGACCGCAGGCTCGATCCGTCGGCCGCCGCCATCCGCGAGAGCCACCGGACCGGTGCCGCGGGCCGCCGGGACACCGCCCGCCTGCCCCAGGAGGCCGCCGAATGACCACCGTCCTGACCGTGTCCCGGACGGCCACCGCAGCGAGCAGCCACCGCGGCCTCACCATGACGCTGTTCGGCGCCTTCGTCCTGGTCACCCTGGTCATCACCGTCTGGGCCGGGCGCCGGACCAAGGGCGCCGCCGACTTCTACGCCGGCGGCCGGGGCTTCAGCGGCCTCCAGAACGGTCTGGCGATCTCCGGCGACTACATGTCCGCCGCGTCCTTCCTCGGCATCGCCGGCGCCATCGCGCTCTTCGGCTACGACGGCTTCCTCTACTCGATCGGGTTCCTGGTCGCCTGGCTGGTCGCGCTGCTGCTGATCGCCGAGCCGCTGCGCAACTCCGGCCGCTACACCATGGCCGACGTCCTCGCCTTCCGGATGCGCCAGCGCCCGGTCCGCACCGCCGCCGGGATCTCCACCATCGTGGTGTCGATCTTCTACCTGCTGGCCCAGATGGTCGGCGCGGGCTCGCTGGTGGCCCTGCTGCTCGGCGTCAGCGGCGAGGGCGCCAAACGCTGGACCGTCGTCGCGGTCGGCGCACTGATGGTGCTCTACGTCGTCGTCGGCGGCATGAAGGGCACCACCTGGGTGCAGATCGTCAAGGCGGTGCTGCTGATCGCCGGGGCCGCGCTGATGACCGTCCTGGTCCTGGCCAGATACCACTTCAACATCTCCAGCCTGCTCGGCGCCGCCGCGGACGCCAGCGGCAAGGCCTCCGCCTTCCTGGAACCCGGACTCAAGTACGGCACCACCGGCACCACCAAGCTGGACTTCATCAGCCTGAGCCTGGCCCTGGTCCTCGGCACCGCGGGCCTGCCGCACATCCTGGTCCGCTTCTACACCGTGCCCACCGCCAGGGCGGCCCGGAAGTCGGTGCTCTGGGCGATCGGGATCATCGGGGTGTTCTACCTGATGACGCTGGCGCTCGGGTTCGGCGCGGCCGCCCTGGTCGGACCCAAGGTGATCAAGGCGTCCAACGCGGCCGGGAACACCGCCGCCCCGCTGCTCGCCCAGGAGCTCGGCGGCGGCGCGGGTTCCGGCGGCGGTGCGGTCCTGCTCGCGGTGATCTCTGCGGTGGCCTTCGCCACCATCCTCGCCGTGGTCGCCGGGCTCACCCTGGCGTCCTCGGCCTCCTTCGCCCACGACCTCTACGCCAACGTGATCCGGCGCGGGCGGGCGGGCGAACAGGAGGAGGTCCGTGCCGCCAAGCTGGCCGCCGTGGCGATCGGCGCGATCGCCATCCTGCTGAGCATCTTCGCCGACCAGCTCAACACGGCCGCGCTGGTCGCCCTGGCCTTCGCGGTGGCCGCCTCGGCCAACCTGCCGACCCTGCTGTACTCGCTGTTCTGGAAGCGCTTCAACACCGCGGGCGCGGTCAGTTCGGTCTACGCGGGCCTGGTCTCCTCGGTGGTCCTGGTGGTCTTCTCGCCGGTGGTCTCGGGAGCCAAGACCTCGCTCCTGCCGCACCGGGACTTCCACTGGTTCCCGCTGGAGAACCCCGGTCTGATCTCGATCCCGATCGGCTTCCTGGCCGGGTGGATCGGCACCCTGCTGGCCAAGGACACCGCCGACCCGGCGAAGTACGCCGAACTGGAGGTCCGCTCGCTCACCGGACTGGGCGCGCACTGATCCGCCGGACGCGCCTTTCGCATGGCGGACGCCTCGAAAGGGTGTCCGATCGCCCGGATAAGCTGGCCCGGCCCGCCGTATGTGGCGGCCGGGTCGGCTTTTCCAGGGAAGGGGGCCGCGATGCTCCTCGACACCTTCGGCCGGCAGGCGGTCGATCTACGGGTCTCCCTCACGGACCGGTGCAACCTCCGCTGCACCTACTGCATGCCCGAGCAGGGACTCCAGTGGCTCGCCAAGCCCGAGCTGCTGACCGACGAGGAGATCGTCCGGCTGGTCACCCTCGCCGTCCGCGACCTGGGCGTCCGCGAGGTCCGCTTCACCGGCGGCGAGCCGCTGCTGCGCCCGGGTCTGGTCGACATCGTGGCCGCCTGTGCCGGGCTCGAACCGCGCCCCGAGCTCTCGCTCACCACCAACGGGATCGGGCTGGCCCGTACCGCGGCCGCGCTCAGGGCCGCGGGCCTGGACCGGGTCAATGTCTCCCTCGACACCCTGGACGCCGAGACCTTCCGTATCCTGACCCGGCGCCACCGCCACCAGGACGTGCTGGACGGGCTGGCCGCGGCCGAGGCCGCCGGGCTCACCCCGGTCAAGGTCAACGCCGTGCTGATGCGCGGCAGCAACGACCACGAGGCCGCCGACCTGCTCGCCTGGTGCCTGGAGCGCGGGTACGAGCTGCGTTTCATCGAGCAGATGCCGCTGGACGCCCAACACGGCTGGGACCGTTCGAGGATGGTCACCGCCGAGGAGATCCTGGACCGGCTGCGGGCGCGCTTCCCGCTCACCCCCGAGCCGTCCGACGGCCGCGGCGCGGCGCCCGCCGAGCGCTGGCTGGTGGACGGCGGGCCGGCCCGGGTCGGTGTGATCGCCAGCGTCACCCGGCCGTTCTGCCGCGCCTGCGACCGTACCCGGCTCACCGCCGACGGCCAGGTCCGCAACTGCCTGTTCGCGACCGGCGAGACGGACCTGCGCGGTGCGCTGCGCTCCGGTGCGAGCGACGCCGAACTCGGCGAGCTGTGGCGGCGGGCGATGTGGGGCAAGAAGGCTGGCGCGGGCATCGACAACCCCGACTTCCTCCAGCCCGCCCGCCCGATGTCCGCCATCGGCGGGTAGCCGGCCACCCCGGAGGGCGCCGCCCGGGCCGGTCAGCCCTGGAAGCCGGCGAGCGGGACGACCTCCTTCAGGAAGCCGCGTACGCCCAGGAACTGGGAGAGGTGCTCGCGGTGCTCGTCGCAGGCGAGCCAGGTCTTGCGGCGGTCCGGCGTGTGCAGCTTGGGGTTGTTCCACACCAGCACCCACTCGGCGGGCTTGCGGCAGCCCTTCCCGGAGCAGACCGGCGGGCCCTCGGGGCCGTCCGGCGCGCCGAAGAGCGGATGCGTGGGGGATTCCATGGGAGCCGTCCTGTCGGTCGCGGTGGCGCTGTGTACCGCCAGTCTCGCATTCACCGCCGGGAGGCCCGACAAGAGGGCATGACGACGCCGGGCAGCCACGGGGGGAGCCGCCCGGCGTCGGTCTGTCGCTCCGACGGGGGATGCGGAGCGCGTACGCAGTATGTCACGGCTCGACCCCCGAATGGCTAGCTCTTTCATGATTAATCTGAGCTGTATCTGAGCTTTCCGGGGTTCAAATGTCGGTAAACGCCAGCAAAACGGACAGCAGTTCTTGAGGCTCTGTCAGCTCTCCTTCGAGGCGCCGCCCCCGCCGGTGCCCCCGGGGCCCAGCATCAGCGGGGTCTCCGGCGGGACCGCGAAGGTGCTCGGGAGGCCGGGAGCCCGCTCCCGGCCGGCGTTGGCGATCAGGACGGCGAAGTACGGCAGCAGCACGGCTCCCACCAGCGCTCCGTAGGCCACCAGCCGCTGCACGTCCCACAACACCACGGCGAGCAGCACGCACACCGTGCGCAGCGACATCGAGATCACGTACCGGCGCTGACGGCTGCGCACGTCGTCGGAGAGGCTGGTGCGTGCTCCGGTGATCCGGAACACCTCGTCGCTCTTGCCCATGGTCCACCGCTCTCGTCCGCACCCGCACCCATCACCGGGTGCGGTCACCTCACCGTACGCCGCGCCCCCTCGCCCCAGCAGGGCGGGGGAGGGGGAGACGCGTGCGCTGGAGCGCGCCCTACCCAAGGGCCCGCAGGTAGCGGGCGGGGACGGCGTCGGTGAGCCAGACGCCGTTGGCACTGACCCGGAAGAGGTGGCCGTCGGCCGACATCGCGGCGGCGTCGACCGCCAGTACGACCGGGCGGCCGTGCCGGGACCCCACCCTGACGGCCGTCCCGGTGTCCGCGGAGAGATGGACGTCCTGCCGGGACATCGGGCGCAGGCCCTCCCGGAAGATGGCGTCCAGCCAGCGCCCGGTGGTGCCGTGGTAGAGCACCGGGGGCGGCTCGGTGGCGGCGAGCTGGAGGTCCACCGCCACCGAGTGGCCCTGGCTGGCGCGGATGGACGCGCCGTCCTCGGAGTAGGCGAAGCGCTTCTTGTCGTTGGTCCCGACCACGAGGTCCAGCTCGGCCCGGCTGAGCCGCCTGCCGTGCCGGGCGAGGGCGGCGAGCAGGCTGTCGACCCGCACCCAGCCGTGCTCGTCCAGGACGACCCCGACCGCGCCCGGGTCGTGCCGCAGCACCCGGGACAGCAGTTTCGAGGTCTTGACCAGCCGTCTGTCGTCCACTCCGGGGTCCTTTCCGTGAACGGGGGCTACGAAGCCTGGCTGACCGAGCTCATGTTGAACCCGTCGACCCTCAGCGGCGGCATCGCGGCGCGGTTGAAGTAGTCGCCCCACTCCCTCGGCAGGCACGGCTCGGTGCGGCCGGCCTCGGTGATCCGGCCGAGCAGGTCCACCGGGGACTCGTTGAACCGGAAGTTGTTCACCGCGCCGACCACCTCGCCGTTCTCGATCAGGTAGACGCCGTCCCGGGTGAGGCCGGTGAGCAGCAGGGTGGCCGGATCGACCTCGCGGATGTACCAGAGGCAGGTGAGCAGCAGGCCGCGCTCGGTGCGCGCGATCATCTCGTCCAGGGTGGGGGCGGCCGACTGGTCGGCCGTCTCCAGGACGAGGTTGTCGACCGGCGGGGTGAGCGGCAGGCCGGTCAGCCGGGCCGAGTGACGGGTGGTGACCAGGTTGGTCAGCTCGCCGTCGCGGATCCAGTCGGTGGCGGTCAGCGGCAGGCCGTTGTCGAAGACCGAGTGGGTGTCGCCGGAGCTGTGTGCGATGACGAACGGCGCCGCCTCCAGGCCCGGCTCGGCCGGGGCGGAGCGCAGGGTCAGCGGCAGCTCCGTGAGCTTCTCGCCGATCCGGGTGGCGCCGCCGGGCTTGCTGAACACCGTCCGGCCCTCGGCGGCGTCCCGGCCCTCGGCGGACCAGTACAGGTAGATCAGCAGGTCGGCGACGGCCGAGGGTGGCAGCAGGGTCTCGTACCGGCCCGCGGGCAGGTCGATCTTCTTCTGGCCCCAGGCGAGCCTGCGGGTGAGCTGCTCGTGCAGCTCGGCCACGTCCACGTCGCGGAAGTCCCGGGTGGCGGCGCCGGCCCAGGCGGAGGTGGTGAGATCGGCGGTCTTGGCGTTGATCTCGACCGAGCCGGTCGGCTGGACGTGGCGCAGCCGCAGGCCGGTGGAGGTGCCGAGGTAGCTGGTGGTCAGCTCGTGGTTGGCGAAGCCGTACAGCAGCTGGCCGGCCGCGCGGGCGCGGGCGAAGGCCTCGCCGAGGGCCGGGGCGAACTCGGTGAAGACCTCGATCGTGGTGACCTCGGGAGCCTTGGTGAAGTCCGGCGAGCAGGGGCGGTCCTCGACCAGCGGCCGGGCGTCCTCGGCCGGTTCGGCGGCGTGCGCGGCCTCCTCTGCGGCCCGGACCAGGCCCTCGACCTCGTCCAGGGTCACCGCCTCGCGGGAGACCACGCCCGAGGAGGCGCCCTGCTCGCCCTTGTCCACGGTGGCGATGACGGTCAGCCGGCGGCCCCGGGTGACGCCGTTGGTGGTGAGCGCGTTGCCCGCCCAGCGCAGGTTGGCGGTGGACTGCTCGTCCGCGATCACCACGCAGCCGTCGGTACGGGAGAGCCCGAGGGCGTGCTCGACCAGCTCGTGGGGATGGGTTGCGTTCATCAGTGACCCGCCTCCTGCTGGGTGTTGAGGACGTTGACGTTGCGGAAGAGCGCGGAGGGGCAGCCGTGGCTGACCGCCGCGATCTGGCCCGGCTGGGCCTTGCCGCAGTTGAAGGCACCGCCGAGCACATAGGTCTGCGGGCCGCCGACGGCGCTCATCGAGCCCCAGAAGTCGGTGGTGGTGGCCTGGTAGGCGAAGTCCCTGACCTGGCCGGCGAGTTCGCCGTTCCTGATGGCGAAGGCGCGCTGGCCGGTGAACTGGAAGTTGTAGCGCTGCATGTCGATCGACCAGGAGCGGTCGCCGACGATGTACAGGCCGTTCTCCACGTCCGCGATCAGGCCCGCGGTGTCGGGGCCGCCGACGGCCGGCTGGAGCGAGACGTTGGCCATCCGCTGCACCGGGACGTGCGCGGGGGAGTCGGCGAAGGCGCAGCCGTTGGAGCGGCCCAGGCCCTGCTGCCTGGCCATCGCCCGGTCCAGCTGGTAGCCGACCAGGATGCCGTCCTTGACCAGGTCCCAGGACTGGGTGGCCACGCCCTCGTCGTCGTAGCCGATGGTGGACAGGCCGTGCTCGGCGGTGCGGTCGCCGGTGACGTGCATCAGCTCGGAGCCGTACCTGAGCGAGCCCAGCTTGTCGATGGTGGCGAAGGAGGTGCCGGCGTAGGCGGCCTCGTAGCCGAGGGCGCGGTCCAGCTCGGTGGCGTGGCCGATCGACTCGTGGATGGTCAGCCAGAGGTTGGACGGGTCGATCACCAGGTCGTAGCGGCCGGCCGCCACGCTCGGCGCCTTCATCTTCTCGGCCAGCAGCTCGGGGAGCTCGGCCAGTTCGGCGTCCCAGTCCCAGCCGGTGCCCGTCAGGCCGCGCCCATCGGGGGACGACCCCCGAACCCCCGCGAGATATTCCCAACCCCGGCCCACCGGCGGGGCGATGGTGCGCATCGAGTCGAAGGCGCCGCCCTGCTCGTCCACCGAGGTGGCCTCCAGCCACGGGTGGAGCCGGATGCGCTGCTGGGTGGTGACGGTGCCCGCGGTGTCGGCGTAGAACTTGTTCTCCTGCACCGTCAGCAGGTTGGCCTGGACGTGCGAGACGCCCTTCGCGGCGAGCAGCCGGCCGCTCCACTCGGCGAGCAGCGCGGTCTTCTCGGCCTCCGGCACGTCGAACGGGTTGATCTCGTACGCGGAGACCCAGGTGGCGTCCGCGTGCACCGGCTCATCGGCCAGCTCCACCAGGTCCTTCGCCCCGGCGGCGTGGCTGATCCCACCGGAGAGCCGGGCCACCGCCACGGCCTGCTCGGCGACCCTGGCGGCGGCGTCCGCGGTGAGGTCGACCCCCGCGGCGAAGCCCCAGGAGCCGTCCAGCAGTACCCGGACGGCGAAGCCGAGCTGGACGCTGTCGGCGGAGCCCGCCGGGCGGGCGTCGCGCAGCCGTACGGACGCGCTGCGCACCCGCTCCAGGCGGAAGTCCGCGTGGCTGACGCCGAGTTGACGGGCCCGGCTGAGGGCGGCGTCGGCGAGCGTACGCAGCGGGTAGGCGAGGAACTGGGGGTCGACGGCGCGGCTGTGCGGCGTGCCGGCGCTGGCTGTGGGCGGCATCTGGCTCCCCGGATCGGGTCGATGGTCGGAGTACGGGTAACTCGGTACAGAGTTACCCGCATCGCATCATGTCCGTTCCAACGGGATATCAGCCAGGCAATTTCGGCCACCGCTAGGCACGGGGCTGCGGACGGAGCGCCGGAGCCACGCGCAGACCCCGGGCGAAGTCGCGGGCCCGGGTGGGCGGTTGACCGGGCGGAGTCCCTGGAGGAGCCGCCCGGCGAGCACCCGAGGAGTCCGCCCGCCCCGGAAGGCCGGGGCTCAGGCGATGCCCTCCCACCAGTGGTCCAGCTCCGGCGGGTTGTCGACGTCGACGCGTTCGCCGGGGCGGGGGACGGCCAGCGGTACGCCCTGCTCCTTGGTCTCGGCGATCAGGCGCTCGATCGGTTCGGCCCACGGGTGCAGCCCCAGGGTGAAGGTGCACCAGTGCACGGGGACGAGCAGCCCGGCCCGCAGGTCGAGGTGGGCCCGGACGGCGTCCTCGGGGGTCATGTGGATGTCGGCCCAGGCCTGGTCGTACGCGCCGACCTGGACCAGGGCGGCGTCGAACGGCCCGTGCCGCTCACCGATCTCCGCGTAGCCCTCGAAGTAGCCGGAGTCGCCGGTGTAGTAGACCTTGCGGCTCGGCCCGGCGATCACCCAGGAGCCCCAGAGGGTGGTGTTGCGGGTGGTGCCCCGGCCGGAGAAGTGGTGGGCGGAGGTCAGGGTGAGGGTGAGCTCGCCGAGGGTGCAGGTCTCGTCCCAGTCCAGCTCGATGATCCGGTGCTCGGGCACGCCCCAGCGCCGCAGGTGGCCGCCGATGCCCAGCGGCACCGCGAACGGCGCGGACTGCCCGGCCACCAGCCGCTTCACGGTCGCCATGTCCAGGTGGTCGTAGTGGTCGTGCGAGATCAGCACCGCGTCGACCTGCGGCAGGTCCTCCAGCTCGACCGGGACCGGGTGCACCCGCTTCGGGCCGATCTGGGACACGGGGGAGCAGCGCTCGCTCCAGACCGGGTCCAGGAGGACCCGCTGGCCCTCGATCTCCACCAGCGCGGAGGCGTGCCCGTACCAGGTGATCTCGATGCCCTCGGTGGCGGGACGACGGGCGCCGCCCTCGGGCACGACCACCGGAACCGGCCGGACGGGCTGCCGGCCCTCGCGTTCCAGGATCAGCCGGCGCAGGGTGGAACGGTCGGTCGGCGGGCCGGGCGGCGTCGCGGAGGCCAGCGCGGAGGGAGCGTTGTGGAAGACACCGTCGCGGAACTGCGGGGAGTTGCGGATCCGCTCGTCGCGCGCGTCCGGACGGCGCCCGAAGGCGGCGGGCACTTCGCGCAGCGCCCAGGCGGTGGCACCGGCCGCCAGGGCCAGGGCGGTGATGGCCGGAAGCCGCAGGCGACGGCCGTTGCTCGGGTGTGCCTTGCTCATCCGCTCTCTTCGCTTTCCTTGTCGCCGGTGGTGGGCGGTGACAGCTCATCGGCCCGCTCGCGGGCGGTCCTGCCGCAGACGGCAACCATGCCCGGCCGCGGGGGTGTGAGCAACCCTGCGACCGCGAAACCGGACGCGGACGCGGTAACTTCACCAACTTCACCGCGCCCGCGCATACGTGTACGGCCGGCGGCTGCCCGGGGCCCGTTGGACCATCCCGGTGTGCAACGGGCCCGGTGGGGCCGGTGTTCCCGCCTCGTACCGGTTCTCCGGGGCGACCGGCGGGCTCTTCGGCGCGGATCCGCTCCGTGCACGCATTGTCGGAACACCACAGATCACGGTGGGCGGACCTGTCGGAGCCCGATTCGCCGCAGTCTGGGCGGGACCGATAGCGTCACACTGCGTACGCGTTCACTGCGAGCGTTCGCGACCAGGGCGGCACCCCACGTGCCGACCCGCAGAGGTCGTCGACAACTACGGAGAGAGGTGGATCGTTGAGCCGCTCGGTTCTGGTCACCGGAGGTAACCGGGGCATCGGCCTCGCGATCGCCCTTGCCTTCGCCGAGGCAGGGGACAAGGTTGCCATCACCAGCCGCTCGGGAGAGGTCCCCGAGGAGCTGGCGAAGCACGGTGTGATCGCCGCCCGCTGCGACATCAACGACGCCGAGCAGGTCGACGCGGCCTTCACCGAGGTCGAGGCCCAGAACGGCCCGGTCGAGGTGCTGGTCGCCAATGCCGGCATCACCAAGGACACCCTGCTGCTGCGGATGTCCGAGGAGGACTTCACCTCGGTCCTGGACACCAACCTCACCGGGACCTTCCGGGTGGTCAAGCGGGCCGCGGCGAAGATGCTGCGGGCGCGCAAGGGCCGTATCGTGCTGATCTCCTCGGTGGTCGGTCTGACCGGCTCGCCGGGCCAGGTCAACTACGCGGCCTCCAAGGCCGGCCTGGTCGGCTTCGCCCGTTCCCTGGCGCGCGAGCTCGGTTCCCGCAACATCACCGTCAACGTGGTCGCCCCCGGCTTCGTGGACACCGACATGACCGCGGTGCTCACCGAGGAGCGGCGCAAGGAGATCGTCTCCGGGGTGCCGCTGGGACGTTACGCCGCACCGGCCGAGATCGCGTCGGCGGTGCGTTTCCTCTCCTCGGACGAGGCCGCATACATCACCGGAGCCGTCATTCCCGTGGACGGCGGATTGGGCATGGGTCACTGAAACATGAGCGGAATCCTTGAGGGCAAGCGCATCCTGATCACGGGTGTGCTGATGGAGTCCTCCATCGCCTTCCACACCGCCAAGCTTGCCCAGGAGCAGGGCGCCGAGATCATCCTGACGGCGTTCCCCCGGCCCAGCCTGACCGAGCGGATCGCCAAGAAGCTCCCCAAGCCGGTGAAGGTGCTGGAGCTCGACGTCTCCAGCGAGGAGCAGCTGGCGGGCATCGCGGACAAGGTGCGCGAGCACCTGCCGTCCCTGGACGGCATCGTCCACTCGATCGGCTTCGCCCCGCAGGACGCGCTCGGTGGCAACTTCCTGAACACCCCGTGGGAGTCCGTGGCCACCGCGATGCAGGTCTCGGCGTTCTCGCTGAAGTCGCTGACCATGGCGCTGCTGCCGCTGATGCAGGACGGCGGTTCGGTGGTCGGCCTGACCTTCGACGCGCAGTTCGCCTGGCCGAAGTACGACTGGATGGGCCCGGCCAAGGCCGCGCTGGAGGCCACCTCCCGCTACATGGCCCGCGACCTGGGCGAGCGCAACATCCGGGTGAACCTGGTCTCGGCCGGCCCGATCGGCTCGATGGCCGCCAAGTCCATCCCGGGCTTCTCCGACCTGGCCGCCACCTGGGACAGCCGCTCCCCGCTGAAGTGGGACCTCTCCGACCCGGAGCCGGCCGGCCGCGGTGTGGTCGCGCTGCTCTCGGACTGGTTCCCGAAGACCACCGGTGAGATCGTCCACGTGGACGGCGGTCTGCACGCCATCGGCGCCTGACCGACCCACCAGCACCAGCACCAGCAGCAGCACCAGCACCAGCCCCGGACCCCCGCGGTCCGGGGCTGACGTGTTCTGCGGAGCCGGCCCGGGGCCGACGTGTCCCCGGTGGCGGGCCGGAGCGGTGGTCGGGCCTCGGCGGCGCCGGAAGGTCAGGCCTCGGCGGTGCGGCAGGCGCCGATCGCCCGGCCCGCCTCGGCGGCGGCCCGCTGGGCGTCCCCGTCCCGGATCGCCTCCAGGATCCCGTCGTGGCCGAGGTACTTCTCCGGGACCAGCTCCGGCCCGACGTCGTGCCGCAGATGGGCCCGCAGCACCTCGCCGAGGTCGGCGTAGATCGCCGAGATCACGTCGTTGTGGGCCGCCGCCACCACCGCCTGGTGGAAGGCCGCGTCCGCCTGCACGAAGTCCTCCGGATCGCCCGAGGACCAGGCCGCCTCCCGGCGGGCCAGCGTGGTCCCCATCAGCGCCAGGTCGCGCTCGCTACGCCGGTCGGCGGCCAGTCCCGCGGCCGCGCTCTCCAGCATCGACCGCAGTTCGGCGACCTGGTCCTGGTCGGCGTCCGCGAACCGGCGGTGCATCACACCGGCCAGCTCGCTGGTGGCCAGCACATAGGTGCCCGAGCCCTGGCGGATGTCCAGCAGCCCGTTGTGCGCGAGCGCCCGTACGGCCTCCCGGACGGTGTTGCGCGCCACCCCGAGCTGCTCGACCAGCTCCGCCTCGGTGGGGATCCGCGAGCCGACCGGCCATTCGCCCGAGGTGATCTGGGCGCGGAGCTGCGCGATCACCTGGTCGGACAGCGGTGTTCGCCGGGTGGCTGACAGCACCATGGACTCTGTCTCCTGCTGTGTGAGGGGCTGCTGCTGGGTGGAGGGCTGCTGTTGAGGGGCCGTCGCGGCCCTGGACGGTGATGAAGACCCGATGAAGCTCAGGATACCGGCGTGCGGTAATTCATCCCATGATTCTATGATGGGCGGCATGTCCACCGCCGCAGACACCACCACCGACCCGCGCGCCACCGCGCGATCCGCCGAGAACCACCCGACCGGGACCACCGCCGCCGACACCGGAGCCGACCGGCGCGGCCTGCCGGCCGTGCTGCTGGCCGTCGCGATCGCCGCCGCCGCGCTCAACCTCAGACCGGTGGTCACCAGCCTCGGACCCCTGCTCGACAAGGTCCGGGCAGACCTCGGGATGAACGCCACCGTCGCCGGGCTGCTCACCGCGGTACCCGCGCTCTGTTTCGCGGTCTTCGGCGTCGCGGCTCCGGCACTGGCCCGGAAGGCCGGCCCGATCGCGGTGGTCACGGCCGGGATGGGCGCGATCGTGCTGGGCGTGGTCACCCGTTCCTTCGCCGGGGGAACGGCGCTCTTCCTGCTGCTCACCGCCGTCGCCCTGGCGGGTGTGGCGGTCTCGAACGTACTGCTGCCGGTGGTCATCAAGCGCTACTTCCCCGACCGGGTCGGTCCGATGATCGGTCTCTACTCGATGTCGCTGTCGGCCGGCACCTCGCTGGCCGCCGCGGTCACCGTCCCGGTGACCACCGCCCTGGGCGGCGACTGGCGGGCCGGTCTGGGCGTCTGGGGCCTGCTCGGGCTGGCCGCCCTGGTGCTCTGTCTGGTGACGCTCCTGCTGCGGCGGGAGAAGGGCACCGGCGGCCGGGCCGAGCAGGGGGCCGCCAGGCTGCCGATCCGGCGCAGCCGTACCGCCTGGGCGCTGGCCGCCTTCTTCGGCCTGCAGTCCACCAGCGCGTACGCCGCCATGGGCTGGCTGCCCAAGATCTACCAGGACGCCGGGGTGTCGGAGAGCGCCTCCGGGGTGCTGCTGGCGCTGGTGATGGCGATCGGCGTCCCGGCCTCCTTCGTGCTGCCCAGCCTGGCCGCCCGCCGCGGCGACCAGCGGTTGTTCGTGGTGGTGCTCGGCCTGTGCGGGATCCTCGGCTACGTCGGCCTGGCCTTCGCCGCGGGTACCGCCTCCTGGCTCTGGGCCGTCCTGGTCGGACTGTCGATGTGCGCCTTCCCGCTCGCACTGACCATGATCGGTCTGCGTGCCAGGACCCCGGGCGGGGTGGCCCAGCTCTCGGCCTTCGCGCAGAGCCTCGGGTACCTGATCTCCATCCCCGGCCCGATCCTGGTCGGCGGCATCTACGGGGCCACCGGGTCCTGGTACCTGCCGCTGGCCTTCCTGGCGGCACTGCTGGTCCCGCAGATCCTGGTCGGCATGCGCGCGGCCCGGGCCAGGCACATCGAGGACGAGGTCCCCGCCGAGGCGCCGGCCGCCGGCTGACCCGGGGCCTGCCCGGCGCACCGGCGGCAGGAGCCGGTGCGCCGGCACCAAGCGCAGGTCAAGAGCCGTACCCCGGTTTCCGCCCGGCGGGTTCCGGATGCGAGACTCGGCACCATGCCCGTTCTCGAACCGAATCCGCCGAATGGCCAGAAGAAGCTGCTGGCGCTGCTCGGCGTGATCGCGGCGATCGTCGTCGTGGTGTCGATCATCGCCAGCGTCGCCCAGAGCATGGGCTGACCCGAGGCCGCTCCCGGGTGCTCCACTCCTGCGGGTGGTGCCGGTCTGGGGCACCGCGCCCGACGGCGGATTTTCTGCGAAGCTCTGGGAGTATGAGCGCCGACATGCCCCGCAGGATCATCGTTCTCCGCCACGCCAAGGCCGACTGGCCCAACCAGGTGGACGACCACGAGCGGCCGCTCGCCGACCGTGGCCAGACCCAGGCGAAGGAAGCCGGCGAGTGGCTCGCCGACTCCGGCATCAACCCCGACCTCGTGCTCTGCTCCTCCTCGGTGCGGACCCGGGAGACCTGGAAGCTGGCCGTCCACGGGCTGCCCAAGCGGCCTCGGCGGACGGTCTACGAGGAGCGGCTGTACGAGGCCAGCGCCGGTGAGATCATCACGGTGCTGCAGGAGACCCCCGACGAGATCACCGACGTGCTGCTGGTCGGCCACAATCCCGGGGTGCTCGGGCTGACCCAGGTCCTGGCGGGCGAGGAAGGCGATCCGGACGCGCTCAACCGCCTGCGCCTGGGCGGCTTCCCGACGGCGGCGGTCGCGGTGCTGAGCTTCACCGGTTCCTGGAAGGACGTCGAACCGGGCGTGGCGAAGCTGGAGACCTTCCACACCCCGCAGGACTGAGCAGCGCTTCTGCGAGAGCGGCCCCGGGGGCGCGGGGCAGTGCGCGTGCGGCCGGCCCTGCGGGGGCGGGGGCGGACCCGCGTCCGACCGGCCGGTCGCCCGGCTCCCCGCGCCCCCCGGTGTGCCGCTCAGTCCACCAGGTCGGCGGCCTCCACCTCCTCGCGGGTGATCCCGAGCAGGTAGAGGACGGTGTCCAGGAAAGGCACGTTGACCGCGGTGTCGGCGGCCTCCCGGACCACCGGCTTGGCGTTGAACGCGACCCCGAGGCCGGCCGCGTTGAGCATGTCGAGGTCGTTGGCCCCGTCCCCGATCGCCACCGTCTGCTCCAGCGGCACCCGGGCCTGCTCGGCGAACCGCGTCAGCCAGCGCGCCTTGCCCGCCCGGTCCACGATCTCCCCGGTGACCCGGCCGGTGAACTTCCCGTCCTCGACCTCCAGGGTGTTGGCCGCGGCGAAGTCCAGCCCCAGCAATTCCACCAGGTGGTCGGTGACCTGGGTGAACCCGCCGGAGACGATCCCCACCTGGTAGCCGAGCCGCTGGAGCGTACGGATCAGGGTGCGGGCGCCCGGCGTCAGCCGTACCTCGGAGCGGACCTTGTCCGTCACGCTCGCGTCCAGCCCCGCCAGCAGGGCGACCCGGGCCCGCAGCGACTCCGCGAAGTCCAGCTCGCCGCGCATCGCGGCGGCGGTCACCTCGGCGACCCGTGCCTCGCAGCCGGCGTGCGCGGCGAAGAGCTCGATCACCTCGTCCTGGATCAGGGTGGAGTCCACGTCCATCACGACCAGGCGCTTGGCCCGGCGCTGCAGCCCGGCCTGGATCACGGCGATGTCCACCCGCTGCGCGGCCGCCTCGACGGCCAGTTCGGCGCGCAGCCGCTCGGTGGCGACGCCGGAGACGGCCAGTTCGACCGCGGTCACCGGGTACTTGGCCAGCCGGAAGACGCGGTCGATGTTGCCGCCGGCCTCGGAGACCCGGTTGGCCAGCGCCGCGACGGCGGTGGCGGTCAGCGGGTGCCCCAGCACGGTCACGTGCGAGCGGCCCTCGCGGCGGGGGCGGTTGTCGCCGGTACCCGAGATGATCTCGGCCTGGAGCCGGAGGCCCTCGGCCCAGCGGTGCACGGTGACCCGGAGCGTGCCCTCGGCACTCTGGGTGGCCGGGGGAGTGATCAGGGCGCACAGCGTTATCCGGCCACGGGTGACCACCTGTTCGATGTCGATCACGTCGACACCGAACTCGCCGAGGGTGGCGAACAGACCCGCGGTGATACCCGGGCGGTCCTTGCCGAACACCTTGACCAGCAGGGTTCGCTCGTCGTCGGCGCCGCGCTGCACGAGCGGGGCGGGGGGCTGCGAGGCGGGGAGGGGCTCAGCGGCCGGAGGCGTTGCGTTCATGGTGATTCCCACGCTACCGGGCCCCCGCGTCCGCGCACCGCACGCGTCCGGAGCTTGGACCTCCCCGCGCAGCCACCCGGGCCGGCCGCCAGGGGCGCAGGGAAGGCGTAGCAGTCCTCCGGCCCGTGCGGGGCGGCGCTGCACCGGGGGCTTCGGGGCGCGACCGGCCCACCGGGTGCGGGGACTCCCCGTCGCGCGGCCGGTGCCACCGAAGGTTCACCCGCGTCCAGGAAGGTTCACCCTTCGTGCCGAGGTTCCTCACGACTCGTCCCCGGGCCCGCGCCGGTGACGGACCGACTTTCGAGGCGCGGCGGACGGCTGGAATGATTCGCCCTGTCAGATGCAGGAAACACCGGGGGAACCGGAGAGCGGGGCGGGCGGACAGTGCCGCAACTCGTACTAGACATCAGCGGGCAGCAGCGGGTCCTGGAGCCCGAACAGTCGTACACCATCGGGCGTGACCCGAACTCGGACTTCAGGTTCGAGGACGCCAGGGTCTCCTGGCGGCATGCCACCATCTCCTTCGACGGCGCGAGCTGGCAGTTGGAGGACCACGGCAGTACCAACGGCACGTACGCCTCCGGCGCCCGCACGCTGCACGCGCAGCTGCTGCCGGGCACGGTGCTGCACCTCGGCAACGCCGAGAACGGGCCCAGGCTGGCCTTCTCGGCGCCGGCCGGGGTGCCGTCCCAGCAGCAGGCCCAGCAGCCGCAGGCGCCCGCGTGGTACGAGGCCACCACGGCGCCGAGGCCGGGCCCGAACGCGGCCCAACCCCAGCCCCAGCAGTACCAGCCACCGCAGCAGCCGGTGCAGCCCCCGGCGCAGCAACAGCCGTACGTGCCGCAGCAGCAGCCCTGGCCCGCCCAGCCGCCGGTCCAGCAGCCGCAGCCGCAGCAGCAGTGGCCCACTCCGCAGCCGCCCGCCTTCCCGCAGCAGTCCTCGGGCGGCGTGCAGCAGTCCTCGGGTGGCGCGCAGCCGCAGCCCGGTCTCGGCAGCCCGACCATGGTGCGCAGCCTCAACACCGGGGCGCGGACCATCCGGATCGGCCGTGCGCTGGACAACGACATCGTGGTCTCCGACCTGCAGGTCTCCCGCCACCACGCCGAACTGCGCCAACTGCCCGACGGCCGATGGGAGATCGTCGACCTCGGCAGCCACAACGGAATCTTCCTCAACGGCCAGCCGGTGCAGCGCCAGTTGATGGGGCAGCAGGACCGGCTCACCGTCGGCCACTCCACCTTCACCCTGGTCGGCGACCAGCTGCAGGAGTTCCTCAACACCGGCGCGGTCTCCTTCTCCGCCCGCCACCTGACCGTCGAGGTCGAGCACAAGGGCGCCAAGAAGATCCTGCTGAACGACGTCAGCTTCTCCCTCCCGGAGAAGTCCTTCGTCGCCGTCATCGGCCCCTCGGGCTCCGGCAAGTCGACGCTGCTGCGGGCGCTCACCGGCTACCGCCCCGCCGACCGCGGTGACGTCCTCTACGACGGCCGCAACCTCTACAAGCAGTTCGCCGAACTCCGCTCCCGGATCGGCCTGGTGCCGCAGTCGGAGATCCTGCACAAGGAACTCACCGTCCGCACCGGCCTCAAGTACGCCGCCCGGCTGCGCTTCCCCGGCGACACCGAGGCCGCCGAGCGCGAGCGCCGGATCGACGAGGTGCTGTACGAGCTGCGCCTGGACAAGCGCGCCGACAACCGGATCACCGCGCTCTCCGGCGGCCAGCAGAAGCGCGTCTCGGTCGCCCTCGAGCTGCTCACCAAGCCCTCGCTGATCTTCCTGGACGAGCCCACCTCGGGCCTCGACCCGGGCATGGACCGCGAGGTCATGCAGACCCTGCGCGGGCTCGCCGACGACGGCCGCACCGTCCTGGTGGTCACCCACTCCGTCGCCGAACTCGCGCTCTGCGACCGGCTGCTGGTGATGGCGCCGGGCGGTTCGGTGGCGTACTTCGGGCCGCCGGACGAGGCGCTGCACTTCTTCGGCTACGAGAGCTGGGCGGACGTCTTCCAGGCGTTCGAGAACTACCCGGACCACGACTGGGCCGGCCGCTACCGGGGTTCGGTGCACTACCAGCAGTACTCGGCGGACGTGGACTCGGGCGCCGCCCAGCCGGCCGCTGTCGCCCAGGAGCAGCTCCGCCCGCCCAAGCCGCAGAGCTGGCTCTCCCAGTGGTGGACGCTGGTACGCCGCTACCTCTCGGTGATCGGCTCCGACTGGGGCTACATCGGACTGTCCCTGCTGATGCCGCTGCTGCTCGGCACGCTGAGCACGCTGATCCCGGACGACCTGGGCCTGCGCCCCGGCCCCCGTGGCACCAACGGCATCGCCGGGATGATCCTGATGGTCATCGCGTTCGGCGCGTGTCTGTCCGGATCGGCCAACTCGGTCCGTGAGCTGATCAAGGAACGGGCGATCTACGAACGGGAACGCGCCTCCGGGCTCTCCCGCTCGGCGTACCTGATGTCGAAGATCACCGTGCTCAGCGGGGTCAGCGTGGTGCAGGGCGCGGTCATCTCGGCGATCGGCTTCGGTGCGCGCAAACTGCCCACCGAGGGGCTGGTGTTCAAGCACGCGCCGATCATCGAGATGGGCATCGGCATCGTCCTGCTCAGCATCACCTCGATGATGGTCGGCCTGGTGATCTCCGCCCTGGTCAAGACGGCCGAGAAGACCATGCCGCTGCTGGTGATGTTCGCCCTCGTGCAGATGGTCTTCACCGGTACGGTCTTCCAGCTCTTCCACAAGCCCGGCCTGGAGCAGCTGGCCTGGCTGATGCCCGCCCGCTGGGGCGTCGCCGCCCCGGGCACCACCCTGGACCTGGCACACCTCGACCCGATGGGCAGCAAGGACACCGAGATCGACGCGCTCTGGTCCCACTCGGTGGGCCACTGGGCCGTCAACTGCCTGGTCCTGGTGGCCATGTCGGTCGCCCTGGCGTTCCTGGTGCAGCGGCTGCAGCGCCGCCACGAGCCCGAGGTCATGCAGAAGGGCTGACCCGGACGCTCGGGTACGGGCGGCCCGGTCGAATCGCGGATTCGGCCGGGCCGCCCGTTTCCGTCTTCGGGACCGACGGCCCCGCCCCGCTACGCCGCAGGTCCTACGCCCGGCGCCCCATGCCGGGCCCGTCCCGCCGGCGGTAGCGTTGGGGACATGACCGCCGACGAACCCCTCCCCGCCTGCGACCCCAGCCTCGGCGGGATCGAAGCGGTCAGCGCCGCCGTCCTCGCGATGAGCCGGCACCTGGAGGTCCGCGAGGTGCTGCGCCGGATCACCGCCTCCGCCCGGCAACTGCTGGACGCCGAGTACGCGGCCCTCGGCGTGCCCGACGACCACGGCGGCTTCGCCCAGTTCGTGGTGGACGGGGTCACCGACGAGCAGTGGAAGGCCATCGGCCCGCTGCCCCGCCAGCACGGCGTGCTCGCCTCGATGCTGCACCGGCTCGACCCGACCCGGCTGGCCGACGTCCGCCTCGCCCCCGACTTCGGCGGCTGGCCCGACGCGCACCCCGAACTGAAGGACTTCCTCGGGATGCCGATCACCGACGACGGCGAGGTCCTCGGCGCGGTCTTCCTCGCCAACAAACTCGGCGCCAAGGGCCGGACCCGCGGCTTCACCGAACGGGACGAGGAACTGCTGCGCATCCTCGCCGCGCACGCCGCCATCGCCCTCGGCAACGCCCGCCTCTACGAGCGCAGCCGCGAGCTCACCCTGGCCGACGAACGCGCCCGGATCGCCCACGACCTGCACGACGCGGTCTCGCAGAAGCTCTTCTCGCTGCGCCTCACCGCCAAGGCCGCCGCCACCCTGGTCGACCGCGACCCCGCCAGGGCCCGCGCCGAACTCGCCGAAGTGGCCCGGCTCGCCGCCGAGGCCGCCGACGAACTGCGCACCGTGGTGGTCGAGTTGCGCCCGGCCGCACTGGACGAGGACGGCCTGGCGGCCACCCTCGCCTCACAGGTCCAACTACTCGACCGGGCGCACTCCGCGGCGGTCCGCTTCACCAGCCGCGGGGTGCGGGCGCTGCCCTCGGCCCAGGAGGCGGCCCTGCTCCGGGTCGCCCAGGAGGCCCTGCACAACGCGCTGCGGCACGCCGGTGCGCGGCACGTCGACGTCACCCTGGCCGGTACCGCCGGCCGCGGCGCGGTGCTGCGGGTGGTCGACGACGGACGCGGCTTCGACCCCGACTCGGTCCGGCGGGCCGGGCGCCACCTCGGACTGGTGTCGATGCGCGACCGGGCGTCCGCGGTCGGCGGCACCCTGGTACTGGAGTCCGCCCCCGGCGAGGGGACGGTCGTGGAGTTGGAGGTACCCGGTGCCTGACACGTCGTCGGCGATCCGCGTCCTGCTGGTGGACGACCACCAGGTGGTCCGGCGCGGCCTGCGCACATTCCTGGAGGTGCAGGAGGACATCGAGGTGGTCGGTGAGGCCGCGGACGGTGCGGAGGCCGTCGAACGCGCCCGGGATCTGCTGCCGGACGTCGTCCTGATGGACCTGAAGATGCCAGGGACGGACGGGATCGAGGCGCTCAGGCTGCTCAAGGAGCAGGGCAACCCGGCCCGGGTCCTGATCGTCACCAGCTTCACCGAACACCGGACCATGGTCCCCGCGCTGCGGGCCGGCGCGGCCGGCTACGTGTACAAGGACGTCGACCCGGAGGCGCTGGCCGGGGCGATCCGGTCCGTGCACGCCGGGCACGTCCTGCTCCAGCCAGAACTCGCCGAGGCCCTGCTCTCCGACGACGGAGCCCGGGCCCCGCAGGGCCGGGGCGGCACCCTCACCGAACGCGAACGCGAGGTCCTGAGCCACATCGCCGACGGGCGTTCCAACCGGGAGATCGCCCGGACGCTCCACCTGTCGGAGAAGACGGTCAAGACCCACGTCTCCAACATCCTGATGAAACTCGACCTCGCCGACCGCACCCAGGCCGCCCTCTGGGCCGTCCGCAACGGCGAGGCGTAGCCGCCCTCGCGACGCCCGGTGGGCCGCCCGGCGCCGCGGCGAGCCCTCCGTGTCTCAGCCGCGCGGCTCGTCGGCGAGCGAGTTGTAGGCGGCGACCTGGGCCCGCCGGGCGGTCCGGGTCAGCGGCGCCAGCACCTCGCGGCGGGCCGCCATCTCGGAGGCGCTGACCGCGGCCCCGTGCCCGCCCAGCGCGATGGCGAGCAGTGCCGAGATCTGCCGAGCCGACTCCAGGACGCGCACCGCCCGCGGTGAGTACCCGGGCGCGAGCAGCTCGACGTGCCCGCGCCGCCGGTACTCCTCCAGCGCCCGCAGCGCCTCGGGCCCGGCCCCCGCGACGTCCAGCCCGGCGAGCAGTACGGTCGCCTCCCGCAGCCCCTCCGCGAGCTCCCGCTCGGCCTCGTGCAGCGAGGGGACCCCGGCCGGCGGGCCGTCGTTGACGGCGCCGCAGCGCCACAGCACCCGCACCGCCTGGTCGCCGGCCGGTCCGTAGACCTCGACCTCGGGGACCAGCCCGATCGGCACACCGGCCGCCAGCACCGCCTCACCGGCCGCCAACGCCTCCGCGTTGAACGCCGGGGGACCGGTCAGCCCCAGCGGGTGCCCGGCGTCGGGCAGGGCCAGCCGGAGCCCGGTCACGCCGAGGACGCGCAGCCGTCCGAGCGCCCAGGTGAGCCCGTGCTCGTCCTCGGCGGCGTCGCCCGGCAGTCCGGTGACCCGGTGCGTCTCGTCCGCGCCGAGCACCGCCGTGGCGGCGTCGTCGGGCGGAACCAGCCCGGCGAGCAGGGCGTTGCCCCAGGCGGTGAGCCGCCCGGAGCGGGGTTCTTCGTACGGATTGTCGGCAGGAGTGACGAGCATCCGGCCAGCCTACGGAAAACTCGGCCATCCGCGTGGCGTAGGTTTGGGAGAGTGCTGCGCGCGGCGCACCCCTCCGAGCCCCATCCCGGCCGTCGGAGTGGTCCGTCCGTTCGCGCCGACTGACGAGACGAGTGGACCGCACCCCGAGGACCTTTCGCCCAGGTCCCACGGACGGCCGAATCTGCATTGGGGAAGGCTAGGCATGAGCGACGTGCTGGAGCTGGTGGACGTATCCGTGGTCCGGGAGGGGCACGCGCTCATCGATCAGGTCTCCTGGTCGATCTCGGAGGGCGAGCGCTGGGTGATCCTCGGACCGAACGGCGCGGGCAAGACGACCCTGCTGCAGGTCGCCTCCACCTACCTCTTCCCGAGCACCGGCACCGCCGCGATCCTCGGCGAGAAGCTCGGCTCCGTGGACGTCTTCGAGCTGCGCCAGCGGATCGGCCTGGCCGGCGCCTCGATGATGGACCGGCTGCCGGCCGACCAGACCGTGCTCCAGGTGGTGCTCACCGCCGCGTACGGCATGACGGTCAGCTGGCGGGAGCAGTACGAGACCACCGACGAGCAGCGGGCACTCGCCCTGCTCGACCGGCTCGGCATGGTGAACCTGGTCGAGCGCAAGTTCGGCACCCTCTCCGAGGGCGAGCGCAAGCGCACCCTGATCGCCCGCGGTCTGATGACCGACCCCGAGCTGCTGCTGCTCGACGAGCCCGCCGCCGGCCTGGACCTGGGCGGCCGCGAGGACCTGGTCCGCCGCCTCGGCGCGCTGGCCCAGGACGAGAACGCGCCCGCGATGGCGATGGTCACCCACCACGTCGAGGAGATCGCCCCCGGCTTCACCCACGTGCTGATGATCCGTCAGGGCAAGGTGCTGACCGCCGGTCCGATCGACACCGAACTGACCGCCCGCAACCTCTCGCGCTGCTTCGGCCTGCCGCTCACCCTGGAGCGCCGCGGCGACCGCTGGGCCGCCCAGGGCCTGCCGCTCGGCTGAGGCCGGTCGACAACCGAATAAGGCCGCTGGGAGACCGGTCGCACGTGCGACCGGTTTCCGCCCATCCACCTGCGGGAACCAACGCGGGAAGAGTCTTCCCGTACCTAGGATGGATCTGTGGAGAGCTGGATCTGGTGGCTGCTGGCCGCCGTCGGCCTGGGCATACCGCTGGTGCTCACCGCGCTGCCGGAGTTCGCGATGTTCGCGATCGGCGCCGGTGCCGCCGCGCTGGCCGCCGGGCTCGGGGCCGGCGTGGTACTTCAGTTCCTGCTCTTCGTGGGGGTGTCCGTCGCACTGCTGGTGTTCGTCCGGCCGATCGCCTACCGGCAGCTGCGCCAGGCGCCGGAGTTCCGGACGGGGACGGCGGCGCTGATCGGGGCCACCGCGATCGTCCAGGAACAGGTCGACGGGGAGGGCGGGCGGATCAAACTCAACGGTGAGATCTGGTCGGCTCGCGCGCTTCATCCCGGCACGGTCTACCAGCCGGGGCAGCAGGTCGATGTCGTCGAAATCCAGGGCGCGACCGCCCTGGTCGTCTAGGGGAGAGTCCGTGGAACCCGTCCTTATCGTGCTGGTCGTCCTGGTCGTGGTGGCCTTCATCGCACTGATCAAGACGATCCAGGTGATCCCGCAGGCCAGTGCGGCCATCGTGGAGCGCTTCGGCCGCTACACCCGGACCCTGAACGCGGGACTGAACATCGTGGTCCCGTTCATCGACACCGTCCGCAACCGGATCGACCTGCGCGAACAGGTGGTCCCGTTCCCGCCGCAGCCGGTGATCACCCAGGACAACCTGGTGGTCAACATCGACACCGTCATCTACTACCAGGTGACCGACCCGCGCGCCGCCACCTACGAGGTCGCCAGCTACATCCAGGCGATCGAACAGCTCACGGTCACCACACTGCGCAACATCATCGGCTCGATGGACCTGGAGTCCACCCTGACGTCCCGTGAGGTGATCAACGCGGGTCTGCGCGGAGTGCTCGACGAGGCCACCGGCAAGTGGGGCATCCGGGTCAACCGGGTCGAGCTGAAGGCGATCGAGCCGCCGAACTCCATCCAGGACTCGATGGAGAAGCAGATGCGCGCCGACCGTGACAAGCGCGCCGCGATCCTCGCCGCCGAGGGTGCCCGCCAGGCCCAGATCCTGCGCGCCGAGGGTGAGAAGCAGGCCGAGGTGCTCAAGGCCGAGGGTGAGGCCCAGGCCGCGGTGCTGCGCGCCGACGGTGAGGCGGCCGCCATCCGTACGGTCTTCGAGGCCATCCACGACGGCGACGCCGACCAGAAGCTGCTCGCCTACCAGTACCTGCAGACCCTGCCCGAGCTGGCCAAGGGCGACTCCAACAAGCTCTGGATCATCCCGAGCGAGGTCGGCGACGCGCTCAAGGGCCTCGGCGGCGCCTTCACCGGGCTGACCGGCGGCAACGGGGCCGGCCCCGCCGCCGCGCCCGCCGCCCCGACGGCCACTCAGGTCCCGCTCGACCCGGCCGCCCGTCCGGCCGCCACCCCGCCCGCGGGGCCGGGGCCGGTGGACATCGACAAGGGCGCCGCCCGCCCCCGGGTCGAGCCGACCCGTGAGTACCCCAAGATCGACCCGGAGTGACCGACCGGATCCGGCCATGCTGATCCGCCCGTGACGCCTCGGCCCGCCCCCGGAACCGTCCGGGGGCGGGCCGTCCGCCGTCTCCGGCCTCCCGTTCCGGATGATGGATACCCCCTGATCCTGGTACCGCCACTGCTGGAGGATCAGCGTGACAGGGGCGAGCGAAGGGTTCGGACATGACGTGGTGGGAGGCGCTGCTCGTCCTCGCCGCCGGGATCGGTGCCGGGACGATCAACACGGTGGTCGGCTCGGGCACCCTGATCACCTTCCCGGTGCTGCTCGCCTTCGGCCTGCCGCCGGTCACCGCCAACGTCTCCAACACCATCGGCCTGGTTCCCGGCTCGCTCAGTGGAGCCATCGGCTACCGCCGCGAGCTCGCCGGACAGGGCGGGCGGCTGCGCCGGCTCGGCACCGCCTCCCTGCTCGGCGGGCTGCTCGGCGCCTGGCTGCTGATCAGGCTGCCGGGCAGCGCGTTCAAGGCGATCGTCCCGGTCCTGATCCTGCTCGCGCTGGTCCTGGTGGTCCTGCAACCCAGGGTGGCCCGCGCGATGGCCGCCCGGCGGAGAGACGGCGCCGCGACCGGTACCGGCCCGGTACTGCTGCTCGGAGTGTTCCTCACCGGCATCTACGGCGGGTACTTCGGCGCGGCCCAGGGCGTGCTGCTGATCGCCATCCTGGGAATGCTGCTGGACGACGGGATGCAGCGCCTCAACGCGGCCAAGAACGTGCTCGCGCTGACCGTCAACGGCGTCGCCGCAGTCTTCTTCCTCTTCTCCTCGCACATCGACTGGACGGCGGTGCTGCTGATCGCGGCCGGTTCGGTGCTCGGCGGCCAGATCGGGGCCAAGGTCGGCCGACGGCTGGCGCCACCCGTGCTGCGCGGCGTCATCGTGGCGATCGGCCTGGTCGCGGTGGTCCGGCTGCTGATCGCCTGACGGGGAGCGGGTGCGTTGGCTCGCCGGTCTGGCGGTCTGGCGGTCTGGCGGTCTGGCGGTCTGGCGGTCCGCTGGCCCGTCGGCTCGCCGGCCTGTTGGTTCGACGGTCCGTCACAGGTGGGAGGCGGCCGATCCGTGGGCGGTGCGCGGTGTCGCCGGGCCCGCCGGCGGCCGCCTCCCTATGCTCCTGTGAGCGCACCAGGCACCGGTGAGCGCACCCCGAGGGAGAGGCAGCAACACCATGAGCGGACGCCCGGCCCTGCTGACCGAGGACGAGATCACGGCGGCACTCACCGCCCTGCCCGACTGGACCCGCGAGGGAGACTCGATCACCCGTACCGTCGAGGCGTCCAGCTTCCCGGCCGCCATCCGGATCGTGGACTCGATCGCCGTGACCTCCGAGCAGATGGACCACCACCCCGACATCGACATCCGCTGGCGGACCCTGCGCTTCGTCCTTCTCACCCACAGCGAAGGCGGTCTGACCAGCCTTGACTTCACCCTCGCGGGCAAGATCGACGAGGCCGTGCGCGCCGGGGCCTGAGCCCCGGTCAGTGGCCGGAGCCCAGGGTTTGGGAGGGCCCGCGTCCGTCGACGTGAGATGCTGGCGCCTCGTAGCACGCAGTCGGACGGACGGGACGCATGGCTCAGGACCACTCCGGGACCGCCGGGCAGGAGCCCATCGGGTACGACTACCAGCAGCAGCCCTGGTACCCAGCGCAGCAGCCGGCTGCGGCCGGTGACCCCTGGCAGGGTGGCGCGCAGGAGCAGTATCCGAGCGGCGACCACGGCTTCCACGAGCAGCCGGGCTTCGCCGAGCAGCCCGGCGGGTTCGGTACCCCCGCCCAGGCCGGCTTCCCCGAGCAGCACGGGCTGCCGGGCCAGCCGGGCTGGGACGGCCAGAACACCGGACCGTGGCAGAACGGACTCCACGGGCAGGGCGGTGTGCCCGGGCAGGGCGGCCATCCGGGGCAGCAGGAGGCCGGCGGGCACGGCGACGGCTTCTACGCACCCCAGGCACCCGGCGCCGGTGGCCAGGAATTCGGGGCCACCCCCGGCTACGACCCGTTCGGGACGAGCGCGGCCGCCACCACCGCCGACTCCGTGTACGGCCAGTACCAGGCCCCGGAGCAGCAGCTCTACGCGCCGCCGGGTGCTGAAAACGGCTACTACGGCTTCGACCAGCAGTACCCCGCGGATCCCACCGGCCCCGCCGCCCAGGGCGCCCAGCCACCGGCCGGCCCGGCGTCCCCCGCCGGCGCCGAGCCGGACCAGGGCCCGCCCACCGCCGCCTTCCCCCCGTTCGACCAGGCCGCGACCGCCACGATGCCCCCCGTCTCCGGGGACTCGGCAGCCGTCCCTCTCTCGCCCTTCGTGGTCGCCACCCCGGCGGAGCAGCCGGACGACGGCAGCCGGAACGGCGGCGGCTCGAACGACGGCGAGGGCAAGGGCTCGCTCGTCGACCGGGCCAAGGCCGCCGTCTCCGCCGTGGTCTCGGCCGAGCACGGCCCCGACCGGCGCACCCTGGCGATCCGAGCCGGCGCCGGTGCCGCCGCCGTCCTCGTCCTGATCACGGCGGCCGTGCTGGCCACCGACGGCAGCGGCAGCGGCAGTAGTGGCAGCAGCGGCGGAAGCACCGAGGACCCGGCCGCGGCCAAGGCCTTCGCGGTCGCCCACGCCAAGGCCTGGACCGCCCAGCCCGCGGCCGCCGGTGCGGCCGGCTCCGACGACACGCTGGTCGGCAGCTGGCTGCTCGCCGACACGGCCGTCCGTGCCGACAGCACCGGTGTGCACGCGTACGCGCTGACCGACGGGAAGCCCGCCTGGACCGTCACCCCGCCGGCCGACAACGCCGCCGCCTGCGGCCTCTCGCCCACCGTGAACACCAACGGTCTCGGCGTCGCCCTGTTCCGGCCGCAGGCCGATCCGAAGAGCCCCTGCACAATGCTCGCCGCGATCGACACCAAGACCGGCAAGACGGCCTGGACCAAGACCCTCTCCGACACCAAGGACCCGTACTCCGCGCACGTCGCGGTCAGCGGCGACAAGGTGATCGCGGTCGGCGACGACAAGGCCTGGGCCTGGGCAGCGGCCGACGGCAGCGACGCCTGGCAGTACACCGGCCAGGGCAAGTTCTGCACCCTGTCCGGCGGCGCGGGCGGCGACACCGTGCTGCTCAGCAGCAGCTGCGCGGACAGCGACCCGAACGTCCAGGCCGTCGCGCTCAACACCGCCGACGGCAAGGTCAAGTGGTGGCGCGGGCTCAACAACAGCCCGAAGACCGTCACCGTGCTGTCGGCCGAACCCGCCACGATCCTCACCACCGGCCAGAGCCCCGCCGACGACCGGGTCCTGTCCTGGGGACCCAACGGCGACCCCGCCACCGAGATCCCGGTCTCCGGCAACGGCGGCCGCCTCGACGTGGCCCGGGGCACCTTCAGCCCGACGCCCACCGTGTTCTTCCAGGGCCACACCATGGTCACCACGCTGACGCCGGCCGAAGGCAGTCCGGTCGCCGTGACCGCGTACGACCTGACCACCGGCAAACCGCTCTGGAAGTCCGCCGCCACGGAGAAGGGCAAGGCCCGCGCGGTGGGCATCGACAACGGCGCGCTGATGCTCGCCGTCGACGAGCGGCTCGACCAGCCGGCCCACCTCAGCCGCTTCGCCCTCACCGGTGGCCAGGAGTCCACCGGCGGCGCCTACCCGCAGGGGACCGGCTCGCTGCTCACCGCGGGCCGGGTCCTGATCGGCGGCGACAAGGTGGTGGCCGTCCCCGAGCACTCGACCAACTTCGGTACCGCCACCGCCTTCCAGGCCAAGGGCTAGACAGCCCCTACCGGTACCCGGCCGTCCGGTGGCCGAGGCCCGCTGCCATCGGCCCGGTGGGCCGATCCGTCCCCCCACGAGATCGGATCGGTCCACCGGGAGCCAGGTGAGCCGGTCAGGCCGCGGCCGGCAGCCACGGTGCGAACTCGCCCGCCTCGCTGCCGCGCAGGCCGAGCGCCATCATCAGCGAGGCCTCCGGCGTGGGTTCGAACGGCCTGCGGAGCAGCTGCATCCCGGCCTGCTCCGGGGTCCGGTCGGCCTTGCGCTGGTTGTCCTCCGCACAGGCCGCCACGGTGTTCAGCCAGCTGTCGGTGCCACCCCGGGACTTCGGCACCAGATGGTCGACCGTCCCGGCCCGCCGCCCGCAGTACGCGCACACGTGCTGGTCCCGGATCAGCACCCCGCGCCGGGACCACGGGGCCCGTTGTCGGAACGGCACTCTGACGTACCGCCGCAGCCGGATCACCCGGGGCACCGGTACGGACACGCCGGTCGCGCGAACCACGCCCAGCGGACGGGCGTGTTCGACCACGGCCTTGTCCTGGAGGACGAGCACCACGGCGCGCTTGAGCGACACCGTCGTCAGGGGTTCATAGCTCGCGTTGAGTACCAGCGTGTTGCGCACCGGGGCCACCCTCCCTGTCCCGACCGTGCCCCGACGGCCCGGCCGTCCTGATCCCATGCCTGTCAGCCGCCCCGTTGCTCGTCGCCCGGTGGCGGTGCAAACACTCTGGACGGGCCCGGGCGCCCGAACAACGGAATTTCGCCTGCCCGGCCACAGCGGTGGCACGCCCGAACTGAAATCCGCTGGCCAGGACCGCGTACCCTCTAGAACGCTGGAGTCGTCCAGACGCGGGGCCCGATGGAACGGCCCACTGACACGCGCCTGGGTGCCCGATCGAAGGAGAAGCGAGACCGTGACGGACATCGTCGACGAGCTGCGGTGGCGCGGGCTGATCGCCCTGTCCACCGACGAGGACGCACTGCGCAAGGCGTTCGCGGACGGCCCGGTCACGTTCTATTGCGGCTTCGACCCGACGGCCCCGAGCCTGCACCTGGGCAACCTGGTGCAGATCCTCACCATGCGCCGCATCCAGCGGGCCGGAAACCTCCCGCTCGGCCTGGTCGGCGGCGCCACCGGCCTGATCGGTGACCCCAAGCCGACCGCGGAGCGGGTCCTCAACGACCCCGAGGTGGTGGCCGGCTGGGTCGACCGCCTGCGTGGCCAGATCTCCCGCTTCCTCGACTTCGAGGGCGAGTACGCGGCCAGGATGGTCAACAACCTGGACTGGACTTCCGGGATGTCGGCGATCAGCCTGCTGCGCGACGTGGGCAAGTACTTCCGCGTCAACAACATGATCGCCAAGGAGGCGGTCGCCCGGCGGCTGAACTCCGACGCGGGTATCAGCTACACCGAGTTCAGCTACCAGATCCTCCAGGGCATGGACTTCCTGGAGCTGAACCGCCGCTACGGCTGCACCCTGCAGACCGGCGGCAGCGACCAGTGGGGCAACCTCACCGCCGGAACCGACCTGATCCGCAAGGCCGAGGGCAAGTCCGTGCACGCCCTCGCCACCCCGCTGATCGTCAAGGCGGACGGCACCAAGTTCGGCAAGACCGAGTCCGGCACCGTGTGGCTGGACCCGGAGCTCACCACCCCGTACGCCTTCTACCAGTTCTGGTTGAACGCGGACGACCGGGATGTCTCCAACTTCCTGCGCATCTTCTCCTTCCGTTCGAGGGAGGAGATCGAGGAACTGGAGCGCGAGACCGCCGAGCGCCCCGCCGCCAGGCTCGCCCAGCGCGCCCTCGCCGAGGAGCTCACCACCCTCGTGCACGGGGCGGAGCAGTACGAGCGCGCCGTCGCGGCCTCCAAGGCGCTCTTCGGCCAAGGCGACCTCGCCGACCTGGAGCCCTCGACCCTCGCCGCCGCCCTGGCCGAGGTCCCCAAGGCCACGGTCAGCGAGCTGCTCCCGATGGTCGACCTCCTGGTCGAGGCCGGCCTGGCCCCGAGCCGCAAGGGCGCCCGTCGCACCATCAACGAGGGCGGCGCCTACCTCAACAACGCCAAGGTCACCGACGAGGAGGCGACCCCCACCACCGCCGACCTGCTGCACGGCCGCTGGCTGGTGCTGCGCCGGGGCAAGCGCAACCTCGCCGCGATCGAACTGAAGACCGCCTGACACCCGAGCAACAGCGACAGCCTGCAGGACACGGGTTGGCGCAAACCGACTCGTGTTGAGCTGCACCTTCGGGTGGGAGGGGCCGGATCAAGCCAGATCCGGCCCCTCCACGTTTGACTACCGTTGACCGGTGTCCTAACGTAGGTCGAGTCGCCTGATTCGGGTGGACTCCCCTTCGACCAGTGATGGTCCGTCGCACGCCCTTTCGATCTCGATCGATTGGGAAATTCGACCGGAAAGCTCTGGTAGAGTTCGGGAGCGCCGAAAGGCGAAAGAAGAAAGCAAATCCGATGGAATTCGGTCCGGTAAACGGAGCGGAAAGCATCTGATAAGCTGGAAACACGAAAGAACGAAGCGCCCGGGGGTTCCGCTGGAAGGCGGTCCGAAGGAAGCGTCCGTTCCTTGAGAACTCAACAACGTGCCAAAAGTCAACGCCAGATATGTTGACATCCCCGGCCTCGGATCCTTGTGGTTCGTGGTTGGAGATTCCTTTTGAAATACACAGCGAGGACGC